>JAZKHQ010000026.1:0-14065 GCA_040385285.1 Pseudomonadota bacterium | reverse complement strand
CCCCCCCCCCCCCCCCCCCCCCCCCCCCCCTGCCCCAGACACCGGCGCTTGCGGTCAGCCCCCTCCGTCACGGCGCAAGGGCGCCGCGCCACCTCCCCCGACGGGGGAGGATTTCAGACCCGAACCTCGATCAGCGGCACGGCCGCCATCCGCCCGGCGCCGAAGCTTTCCAACGTCACCTCGATCCGATCCGCGTCGAAGCGCACCGGCGTGTCGAACAGGAAGCCCGCCGTCACCACCGCGCCCTCATCCGGGGCCTCGGCCAGGGTCACCGCCCCCGTCTCGACGTCGACCTCAGCCTCGACGGCATCGCCATCCACGGCGACCACAACCGATCCCTCCACCGGCTTGGCGATCAGTCGCGCGACATCTCCATACGTCTTCACGAGCTGGAACACCGTCCGCACACCGTCGCCCTCGCCGATCACCTGATCCGTCGCCGCCGGCGTACCGCCCGGTCCCGAGGATTTGAAATCCGCGAAGTCCCGGAACCGAAATCCGAACAGCCGCCCGCGCCGCGCTTCGAAGAAGGCGGTCAGCTCGGCCATGTCGTCCAGCGACCTCAGGTTCGCCCCGATCAGGTATCGCCTGCGCCCCATCGCCCAGGGCGTAGACCGCCGCTCGAACCCGGACGCCAGGGTCGTGATCTCCGTCCGCCGCTCGACCCCGCCGGTCGATCCGAACGCCAGTCGCGCCGGCAAGCGCACTTCATGGAAGCTCATGGAAATTGTCTCTTTCGCTTGTCAGGCGAGCGGCGTTACGCCACGCTTGGCCCAAGGCATGATGCCGATCAGCAGCGGGGGACGCTCAAATGACCGACCAAGGCTCCAGCCAGGTTCAGGCTTTCGACTGGCAAAAACTGTTGTTCTCGTTCGAGGGCCGCACCCGGCGCTCGCATTTCTGGATCGGCTGGCTGATCTGTCTCGGCATCGGCGTCGTCGCCGGCTGGATCCCGCTGATCGGCTTTGTCATCTCGATCGGCCTGATCTGGCCGAATCTCGCCATCACGGTGAAGCGCCTGCACGACATGGGCATGAGCGGCTGGCTCGCCGCCATCCCCTTCGTCGCCAACATCGTCGGCTGCATCATGATCTTCGTCAGCGTCGGCGCCTCGGTCTTCATGAACGCCGCCGCGCTTGAGAACGAAGACCCGGCGGCCATCATGGCCCTGCTCGGACCGATGTTCGGCATCCTGGGCATCCTGTTCCTGGTGAACTTCGGCTTCCTGCTCTGGGTCGGCCTGTCCGAGGGCAAGCCCGGCTCGAACAAGTACGGCCCGAACCCCAAGGGCATGTAAGACCAGGTATCGACGACGCCGCGCGGCGCTCAAGCAGTGAGCCGCCGCGCGGCGAACGATAGCGCCCAGATCAAAGCCGTCGCGCGCCCAACGCGACGGCTCTGGCCAGCATCTGCGCGATCTGCGCTTCCGACCTCAGCAGGGCCGGCGCGCCGCCGTCCACCTGGACATTCACCACCACGCCGCCGCCGTTCGCCGGTCCGATCTCCCCGGCGCCGCTTGGCCTGAACACCTCCGGCCCGCGCTCGCCGACCAGATAGGCGCCGCCCGGCCCCACAGGTCCGCCATCGGCCCGCGCGCCCTGGAACAGCCCGCTGACCGCAGACGCGATCGCGGCGCCCAGGCCCCCGCCTTGTGATCCGGCCGCCGCATTCACCGTCGCCAGCACCGCCCGCGCCAGCTCGGCCAGGGTCACCTCCCCGTCCGCCGCCGCCCGCGCCAGCGACCGCAGCATGCTGTCGCCCGCGCGCCCGAACGCGTCCTCGATCGACGCCGCGGCCCGCTCCGCCGGCTCCCTCAACGCCTCCAGCGCCGCCGCGGCCTCCGCCGCCTTGGCCGGCACACTGTCCAGCCCGGTCGGTTGATAGGTGTCACTCATCCGGCCACGCCTCCGCCATCCGTTCAAACTCGCTGCGTCCCATCGGCTGCGCCTGCACAGGTCCCGCCGTCAGCCATCGCCACTCCCTCAGCGACAGCCGCCAGAACGCCTCCGGCGCCACGCCCATCCGCGCCGCCGCCTGCAGCATCGGCCCCCACGGAGTCATGCGGCGGCCGCAAACGCCCCCGCCACGGCCTCCGCCGCCTCGCGCGGATCGACCGCCGCTCGCTCCAGGCCATCCGCCAGCTCATGCTCCCCACCGCCCCGCAGCAGCGCCTTCAGCACCACCGTCAGGTCCCGCGCCGACAGCGTCCGCATCCGCTCGGCCAGCCCTGCGAATCCATCCACGCCCAGCCCCGCCTCCATCTCGGCCAACGCCCCCAGCGTCAAACACAGCCTCCGCTCGGCGCCGGCCAGCATGGCGGCGACCTCGCCTCGTGCGGCATTCATCAGACAGTCGCGAAGCTGATCGCGCCCGCGCTGGCCAGGCTGAGGGCGAAGCTCGCCTCGCCCTCATGCTCGCCGGCGTATTCCAGCGCGGCGACCAGGAACGGCCCCTCCAGCTGGCCGAAGTCCGGCACGATCAGGCGCCAGGTCCTGGCCGACTGATCGAAGAAGGCCTCGCGGATCAGGGCGTCGGAGGCCGCGTCGCGGAACACCCCCTGCCCGCTGACCGCCGCCGACTTCACCCCGGCGCCGGCCAGCAGCTCGCGCCACCGCCCGGCGCTGTCGCCGTCAGTCGCATCCACTGTCCGGGCGTTCAGGCTGATGGTCCGAGCCCTCAGGCCCGCTACCGTCGTGAACACGCCCGGCGCGCCCTCGATCTTCAGCAGGATGTCCTTGCCGCGTTGTGCGCTCATCGTATCGTCTCCCTCAAATCTCTTCCGTCACCGCCCGCACCCGGATCACCGCCCAGGTGCGCCGCAGATCGGGGCTTCTGAACACGTCGCTGAACACGACGCGAAGGCTCACCGTCCGCACCCCGTCCGCCGTCAGCGCTGCTTCGAACAGCCGCGCCCGCACCGCCGCGCTGACCGCCTTGGCCTCTTCCGTCCCGCCGAAGGTGCTGGCGCAGGTCAGGGTCAGGTTGTGCTCGATCCCGCACCCGTCCGCCGCCACCGGACGGCTCTCGCATCGCCCGATCAGCAGGTGCGGAAATGCCGGCTCCGCAGACGGCTGGTCCCAGATCCGCGCCGGATCGCCCAGCAGCGCCTTCAGCGCCGCATCGTCCCGCAGGTGCGCGATCAGCGCCTTCTGCAGCGCATTCTCATGATCCGTCATCGCGCCCGCTCCAGGTTCAGCTTCATCCGCCCGGGCCGCGCGTCGTCGGTCTCGACGATGACGATGGTCCAGTCACCGCCGCCGAACCTCAGCATCCGCCCCTCGATCAGGCGCGGATCGGCCCGCGTCTCCGCCGTCGCCGCCTCGACCACGCGGGTCACGCCGGCCTCCGTCCGCTCGCGCCGCCGTCGTCCGTCCAGCTTCAGCCACGCCGACCCGCGCGCCTGCCATGACACCGCACGCCCGCCGAACGGCGTCTCGCTCTCGATCGGCTCGAACAGCCCCGCGAGCACCCTCACAGCCGCACCACGCGATACGGCGCGATCCAGGCCTCCACCGGCCCGATCGCCATCTCAGCCTCGCCCCGCTCATAGGCGCGCAGCGTCAGCATCAGGATCGCCAGCCGCAGCGGCGCGGGGCTGGTCGATGTCAGGTCCAGTCCGACATCCCCCTCCACCCGCGCCCGGGCCGCATCGATCAACGTCTGGATCAGCCCGTCCTCCGCCTCGTGCTCGACGCGCAGGAACAGCTTCGCCTCCGTGAGGGTCACGGGTGCGGTCATGGGAACCACCTCGATTGTTTCGGAAGAAGTCGTGGCTGGTGGCTGGCGGCTGGTGACTGGCGCATGCGCCCGCCCATCCTCCGGTCACCAGCCACCAGTCACGAACCACCAGTCACCCGGCGAGCGTCAGCTCGCGCTGAACTTCATCACCTTGATGGCGTCGAAATTCTGCACCCCGCCGCCGACGCGCTTGGTGGTGTAGAACAGCACATAGGGCTTGGCCGAATACGGGTCCCTCAGCACCCGCACGCCGGCACGATCGACGATCAGATAGCCGCGCTGGAAATCGCCGAACGCGATGGCGAAGCTGTTGGCCGCGATGTCCGGCATGGTCTCGATCTCGGTGACCGGATAGCCCAGCAGGCTCGCTGTCTCGCCCGCCCGCGTCGCCGGCTGCCAGATGTAGTTGCCGTCCGCGTCCTTGAACTTGCGCACCGCCGAGACCGTCTTGCGGTTCATGACGAAGCGTCCGTTCGGCCGGAACTGGGCCTTGGGCGCATAGACCAGGTCGATCAGCTTGTCGGCCGGATTGGTCGACGCAAAGGCGCCGGCGTTCCCCGAGGCCACATAGCCGATCTGGCCCCAGGCGTGGCTGGCGTCGGCCACCATGGTGTAGCTCAGGAACCCCTTGGGCTTGTTGGTCCCGTCGCCGCTGACGAACGCAGCGGTCTCCTGCGCCGCGAAGGCGTCCTCGACCTCGGCGGCCAGCCATTCGTCCAGGTCCAGCAGCGCGTCGTCCAGCAGGCTCTGCGTCGCCGCGGGGCAGGCGTAGAGATCGGCCGACGGGAACTCCAGCAGCGCCAGGGTCGCCGGGTCCGTCTCGGGCCGCGCGGCCGTCTCGGCCACCCAGCCCGCCGTCACCCCCGCCGTCGATACCGGCTTCTTGAACACGCCCGAGCCCACGGTGCGCACGGTCGAGATCTCGCGCATCGGCGATCCGGCCATCAGGCGCCGCTCGATCGCCCGCTCGGTCTCGATCGGCACGACATATCCGCCCGGCCCCGCCGCCGACAGACCGGTCTTCAGCTCCAGCCCGAACGCCTGGCCGGTCTTCAGATAGCCGTCGAACGCCGACTTGGCCTCGGGCGGCGTCACCGGCACGGCCGTGCCCACCGCCGGACGCCGATTCTCGCTCAGCACCCGGTCCAGCCGCGCCTGGGCGCCGGCCACCGCCTGGTCGATGCGCGCCACCTTCTCCTCCAGCAGCGCGTCGGCGGACGCCTTCTTCTCGATCTCGTTCAGCCGGGCGTCATTGGCCCCTTTGAACGCCTCGAACGCCGCCATCATCTCGTGCATGGCGGCGCGCGCCTCGGGCGTGCCCGAGGCCGTCTTGGTCTCTTTCATGATGTCTCCGGTTTTCAGGAACCGCGATGTGCGGTTAGGGTGCGGGCGTGTCCGAGCTCGCCCGAAAATTCATCGACGCGATCCAGCACACGATGCTGGATCGGCTGTTTCTCCGGCTCATGCCGCTATTGTGGCTCGTGTCGATTGCCGATGACCGATGGGAGTCCGTCAGCTCTTATGTGACGATCACGCTTCTGATCGCTCTTCCGTCGATCTTCGTATTGGTCTGGTTGATCGGAGCCGTAGCCAATCGCGCTCCCACCCAGCGCACACCTGCGCCCTCCAATGGCTTCGAAGCGTGGACTGCCATGCCGCCGGAAGACTTGAAGCCGCCTCAGGTGATGCGCGCGATCGTCTTAGGCCTCAGCCTTCGCAAGCCTTCGTCTTTGGCCGCCGTGTTTGGCTACAGCGCCTTCATGGCTGTGATTTGCCTGACTTGGGCGCTGAGCCTGGATCCGGCTCCCGCCTGGATTCTGAGCCTCCCTGTGCTTGCCGATCCTGCAGCACAGGATGTCGCCTGGCGGTCAGCCGCCGGCATTTGCGTCGTGATGGTCATCACGTCCTGGGCCGCAGAGCAGCGCGTCCGCTTGGAACCGCCTCCCGCAGCGGATCGGCCCGACAGAGACTGGGTGGGCGTAACGATACTCGTCGTCTTCCTGCTGGGCATGGGCCTGATCACCGTCACGATCTGGAGTCAGACCAAGTGGCTGGCATTGTTTGCTGGGCTGGTCCTCCTGCCCCTGCTGATTGTCCCTGATTGGCGCCGAAACCTGTTGGATGCCGTCTTCGGCAGACGGGACGATCCGTTCGAAGATCCGGCCAGTCGCTTGTGACCCGTCTCACCCCCCTCGAAACCGCCGTCCTCGACGCACTCGCCGACGAGCTGCGCTTCGATATCCCCGACCTGCCCGGCCAGATCGCCGAGGCCCTGCCGGGCGTCCGCCGCAACACCGGCGCGGGCTTCTTCACCGAGGTCATCGTCGACCGGTCCCGGCCGCCGCCCGACAGCGCCCTGACCGGCCGCCTCGGCAGCATCCATGGCGACGTGCCCGGCCTCATCGAGCCCATGGCCTTCCAGATCGAGGTCGCCGGCGGCCGCCTGCTGGCCCTGCACGGCATGACCTATGACGAGCCCACCGGCCACATCGACTTCCCCACGGCCCGCGTCAGCGGTCTGTTCCGCATCAACGACCAGGGCGACTCCATCCCCTGGACGCCGCGCATCCTGAGCGAGGAAAGCCCGCTTCAGGCGCTTCAGAAATGGAGCGAACCCTACGACACCCGCCCTGAGCCCATGACGCCCGAACAGCGCCTGGCCTCCCCGGTGTTCGACACGATCTTCGGCAAACGCGACGATCCGGCAGCATCGCCGCCCGCCCCCGGCGATCAGGCATCGCCCGTCGCCATCGCCCTGATCGTGACCGCCGTCATCGGTGTCGTCGCCGTGGTCTTCTTCCGGCTCCCGATCGTCATGGCCATCATCCTGTTCGGCTGGGTCGCCTCCGCCCTCAGCAGACCAAAGGGGCGCGCCGTCCTGCGCAAGCTCGTCGCCGAGGCCGAGGCCATGAGCAACCGCCCGCGATGATCCGCCCCGCCGCCCTCCGCGCCCTGCTCGAAAAGGTCAACCGCCCCGCGCCCCGCTGGGTCGAATACGCCGTCGAAGGCGTGACCGCGATCCTGTTCGTCCTGGTCATCCTCGTCTTCACCGGCCTCGCCCCGGCGCTCGGGCGCCTTGACGATCCGCTGAGGATCCTGATCCCCGCGATGGTCGTCTTCACTCTCGTGGCCCTGGCGCTCCGCGATCGGCGACGGCGCTGAACCGCGCACCCGTGAGCATCGGGAAGGTCACCAGCGACACCTCCCACAGCTCCACCGCGCTCAGCACGCGCAGCCGCCCGTCCCGCCGGGCCTTCGCCGCCCGGAACCCGATCGACAGCCCGTCCAGCGCGCCGGCCCTGGCCAGCGCCGCCGCATAGCGCGCCTCCGCCGACCAGTCCTCGATGCGGCCCCGCACGAACAGGCCCCGTGCGTCCTCGACCATCTCGTCCCAGACGCCGACCACCGCCTGGCTCTCATGCTGGTGCAGCATCCGCACCCCCGCCGCGCCCGTCCGCGTCAGACTGTCGGCGAAGGCGCCCTTCGCCACCACGTCCCCGTTCAGATCCGCCACGCCCCACAGGGAGGCGTAGCCTTCGATCTTCAGTCCGACATCGACCGCCACCGTATCCATCATTTCGCCTCCAGCCGCCGCTCGATCCGCTCCACCGCCTGGCGGGTCGCCACGCCCTGCTCCTCCAGCCGCGCCAGCCGCTCGGCCACCAGCCGCTGCTCGCCCACGCGCTGCTCCAGGGTGGCGATCCGCGCCGCCGCCCCGCCGGCCCACACCAGCCCGCCCAGGGTCTGCACCGCCAGCGCCACCATCAGGGCGACAGGGATGCGCTTGATCTCGTCGCTCACGCGCCGACCCCCGCCATCCGCCGCCGCTCATCGTCGGTCAGGAAACTCGCCGCGTTCAGCCGCGCCCACAGCGCGTCCCGCTCGACCTGCAAAGCCGACACCCCGTCCAGGTCGGCCTCGATCCGGCATCCCGGGAACCGCGTCCCCAGCCACCCGGTCAGCGCCCCCGCCGCCTTCTTCACCAGCGGGATCACCGTCCCGCGCCAGAAGGCCGCATTGGCCTCGCGATAGTTGGCGTAGGTCGCATCTCCGGGGATCCCCAGCAGCTGCGGCGGAACCCCGAACGCCAGGGCGATCTCGCGCGCCGCCGCATGCTTGCCGGCGATGAAGTCCATGTCGGCGGGCGTCCAGCTCATCGGCTTCCAGTCCAGCCCGCCTTCCAGCAGCAGGGGCCGTCCGGCGTTGGCGCTGCCCTGGTGCATCTCGCCCAGCTCGGCCTTCAGCAGGTCGAACTGCTCGGCCGTCAGCCGCTCCCCGTCCTTGCCGCCGTAGACCAACGCCCCGCTGGGCCGCGCGGCATTGTCCAGAAGCGCCTTGTTCCAGGCGCCCGAGGCGTTGTGCACGTCGATCGCGAACGCCGCCGCCTCCAGAGGCGAGAAGCCGTAGTGGTCGTCCGTCGGGTGGAACAGCTTCAGGTGCATCACCGGCGACCACCCGTTCGCCTGTCGCCCGATCCGCACCGACCGCCCGTCGACGGAGTAATCGTAGGCCAGGGGCCACCCCTGCGGCCCCGGCACGACCTTCATCCGGTCGGGCCGCAGGGTCCACAGCTCCTCCGGAGTCGCCTCACCCGTCGCCTCGACATAGGCGTTGCCCGCCGTCTGCAGCGCGCCGTACAGCGCTTCCATCAGCTCCGGGCCGGACTGCTCCGGGTTCGGCTTGGCCAGCAGTTTCGCCAGCGGATGGTCGTCCGCCCGCGCGCCCTCCTCGAACACCACGAGCGGGGTCGATGCCGCGGCCTCCGCGATCATCCTCACGCAGCGATAGGCCACGGCGTTCTTGCCGAACCCCTCGCTGGCCAGATGCGCGTAATCGCGCGGCGTCCACCGCGGCCGCCCCGCGCCGGTCAGGGCGATCAGCGGCCCGGCCCGGCTGTCTTTGGTTTCGGGCGCGGTTATCCGCGCCGTCCGGCCTGTCAGCCGGTCCAGCCATGTCATCGCGCTTCTCCTGTTTTTCTACCAGCCCTTGGCGTCGAGCCAGGCGCGCACCGCCGCCGCCTCAATCGCCTGGCCCGCGTTGTTGCGATGCAGCCCGTCCGACCGCGTCGATCCCGGCGCCAGCGCGCCCAGCAGCGCCGCCTCCGCCGCTGCGTCCAACGTATTGCCCGGCCAGCGCGCGCGGATGCCCGCATTGATCTCGGCATGGACGGCCAGCACGTCCGGCGCTTCCGCTCCGTCCGCCATCGCCACCTGCGGCAGGATCAGGAACCGGCCCGTCAGCGTCGAAACCGCCGTCTCCAGAGCCTCCAGATAGGCCGCCGCCGTCTCGCCGGTGTTGCGCCGGTCATAGAGGATGGCCGGCCAGTCGCGCCGGCGCGTGTCCGCCAGCATGCGGTCCCTCAGCGTGAACACCGACTGCCCGCTGGCCGCGTCGTTGTAGACCGCCCGCCCCGGCGAATAGCCTCCGGCCAGCGCCGCGAACCAGGTCGTCGTCGCCCCGTCGCCGCGCCCGGTCGAGTCGCCATGGATCGCGAACGCCTGCGCCGGATCGATCGCCAGAGCCCGCGATCCGAACCAAAGGCCGAACATCTTCACATCCCCCGTCCACGCCTCTCCCGTGAACGACCGGCCCAGCCGGACCACCCCGATCCCGGGCACGGCCGCCGCCGCGTCCAGCTTCGCCGGCGCGCCGTTCAGCGATCCCGCGATCTCGTCCGCCGCTACCGAGCACCGCACCTCGAACACCGTGGATGTCGTCACGACGCCGAGGTCCAGGTTCGCCTGCTCCACATTGTTGCGCGTCACGACCAGCCTCAGATGCTCGTCTGCGCCCCAGGCCAGCCTGACACGGTCCCGCTCCGACCCGCCCGCGTCTGCCTGGAACAGCACCTGCGTCCCAGCCGTCGACGCCGGCGCCGTAGCTTTCACGAACAGCGAGAAGCCGCCCGTGGACCACGCCGCGAAGGGCATGATCTCGCGGACAGAGAAATCGTCCCAGTCGTCCTGCCCCGCGCCGCTCGGGTTCGACAGCGTCCCGACCGGCCAGCTTGGCGCGTCCGTCGCGAACAGCACCTCGCCCGTCGCCGGCTTGCTCAGAACGGCGATGTTGGCGCTGTAGACGCCTCCGCCACCCGGGTTGGCGCCGACCTGGCACGAGCTCGAAGTCGTGGCGTGCAGCACGCCGCGCAGGCGATAGGCGCGTCCCGGCGTGGTGGAAGCCGTCGTCTGGAACCGCGTCGCCCCTGACGCGGCATAGCTGTTGCGCAGCTTGCCCGACTGCCACGACAGGCTCGCGGGCCACGCGCCCGCCGCGCTCCACCCGGCCACATCGGCGTCGAAGCCGCCGTTGGCCAGCAACTCGCCGCCCGTGACCACCGGCCCGAACGTCAGCCCCCAGCCCGCGCCCGCGGCGCCGCTGTCGGACTGCCATCCCGCCTGTCCGCCGTGACTCACACGGCCGAAGCGGAAGTCCCCGCTTGTGAAGTCCGCATACAGGTCGGGCGCCGACGGAAAGCCCAGGCGCGTCGCCGCATCCAGCCCCGGCGCCGGCGCCCCGATGTCCAGCGTAACGCCCGGCATCAGTCGTACAGCGCCACGATATGCGCCGCCGTCGTGCCCGTGGCGTAGACGCGCCTGGCCTGCACCGCGACATAGCCGGCCGGATGGTTCTTCAGCGTCACCGGATCGTCCGACCCCGCAGGAATGATCTTCAGATCGCCCCCCTGCCCCAGGTACAGCGCCTTGGCGTAGGGACTCAGGTCCGTCGCGTCGCCCGGCGTCACCGCCGCGGCCCGTCGCGCCGGATCGCCCGGCGACCGGGCATGGTTCAGATATGCGTCATCGCTGGCGCTCATGGTCGTCTCCTGTTGTTCGGAAAGGGCGATTTGAGCCGCCCGAAAATCACACCACCCGCACCCTCGGCCCCATCCGGCCGTCGAGCAGCAGGTGCGTCACGGCCCAGACCAAAGCATCGGCGCGGTCGGGGCTGGGGCCGCCTTCGCCGCCCAGCGCCATCAGTTCCTCCTCCAGCGCCGGGAAGGCGCCGCAGTGGATCACGCGCCCCTGTTCGTACAGCGCCGCCACCGGCTCGGCCCGCGCGGCCTTGCCCCGGCTGGCGTGGACCAGCTTGATTCCTGCCTCGCAGCCCGCCTGCGACAGGATGGTGCGCACCATCTCGCCGCCCTGGTTGGCCTCGGCGATCACCGCCACCGCGCCGAAATCCTTCACCGCCTCGGCTACGCGCCGGGCCCAGCCGTTGGGCGACAGGCCCCGCATCGACCGGTCGGCCAGCACATAGGCCCGCCCGTCCCTGCGCCCCGCCACGACGATGCCGCAGGCGTCGCCGCCCGCGCTCGCCGCCCGCGCTCGCCGCCCGCGCTCGCCGGCGGATCCACCGCCACCACGGTCTTGTCCAGTCGCGCCGGCCGCGCGCCCCGCGCCCGTGCCAGATCCTCGGCCCCGAACAGCGCGCCCTCCGTCTCGACGACCAGTCCATCCAGTTCCTGCGCCTCCAGCCGCGTCCCGGCGTAGAGCGTCCGCAGATGCGTCAGAAAACGCTCCGACAGATGCGCCGCGTTCGCCTCGGTCGGCGCCCTCGCGCTGCGCGTCGTCTCTTCGGCCAGCAACCGCTTCAGCGCCGGCAGGGGGCGGGGCGTCGTCGTCACCAGCAGCCGGGGATCACGGCCAAGCCTCAGCGCCAGCCGCAGCATGTCCAGCACCGCCTCGGGCTTCTTCCAGGCGCAGAACTCGTCGGCCCACGCATGATGAAACTGCGGCCCCCGCAGACTGTCCGGGTCTTCAGCCGAAAAAGCGTAGGCGCATGTTCCGGTAGGCCAAACCAGCCGTCGCCGCCCCGCTTCCCAGTGTGGGCGGAAATCCTTCTCGGCCAACGCCTTCAGGCCGGACGGACCTTCCACCATCACCTCGCGCACGTCGTGCAGCGTCGGCCCCACCAGCGCCAGCGTCAGGTTCTCGGTCCGCGCCAGCTGCGTCAGCCAGGTGGCGCCCGCAAAGGTCTTGCCCGCCCCGCGCCCGCCCAGCAGCAGCCATGTCCGCCAGTCGAAGAAGGGCGGAACCTGATGGTCATGCAGCCCAGATCGAGTCTGGAGGGCCTGGTGAAGCGCGTCCTTCGACAGACTCTTCAGCCAGTCGCTTCTTTTCGATGACGGCATGCAGGCTATCGAGACGAAACTCGAGCTCGGCCCGAATCCGCTCCAGGTTCTCGGGGCTGTCGTCTCGTTGGTCGTCACGCATGTCGTCCTCTTGATCCGGGGCCTGGCGCGAGGATCGCGACACCGGCGCGGCCAACGCCGCCGTCGCCCGCACGGTTCGCGCGAAGACGCCGATCGCCCTGGCGCGCTTCTCTGCTTCATTGATCTGGTCGGCCTTCGCCTCCGGATCCGTCACGACCGCGATCGCCGCGTCCACGCTCGCCGACAGCCGGCTGAACGCCTCGTCCAGCCACACCTCGGCCCGCGCCGCCCTGTCCTGATTTCCCGCCATGCCCAGAACATAGCGGATCAGCGCACCTGGGCGCGTTCAGCGGCTCGAGAAAAGATGAAAGCCATAAGGATCAACAGCTTGAATTGCTCGACGCACACAGTTCAGCCGCTCGAGCTGACATTGGCGTCACCGCCGCCGCGTCTCCACGCCGCGCTCGGCCATCCACTCCGGCGCTTCAAAGTCCAGCGCGTCCTCGGCTACCTTCAGCGTCAGCTCCGAAACCGTCTGCCGGCGGATCGACACCCCCGCCCGATGCACGCTCTCCGGATCGCCCGACACCAGCGGATGCCACGCCGCCAGCGGTCGCCCCTCGTGCAGCCGGCGGTATGCGCACGACAGCGGCATCCACGGCAGGTCCGCGATATTCCCGGGCGTCAGCTGCACGCAATCCGGCACATGCTCGCGCCGCACCGCATAGTTCGAGCAACTGCATTTGTCCGGATCGAACAGCTGGCAGTGCACCCGCGTGGGGATCACCTCGCCCGTATCCTCGTCCTCGAACCGGATCAGGCAGCACAGCCCGCACCCGTCGCACAGGCTCTCCCACTCCGCCGGAGTCATCTCCGTCAGGGTCTTGGTTTCCCAGAAGGGCTTGGAGGCCGGGTCGCTACGCTCTACATCCACGCGCTCCCCATACTCCGCCTTTCCGCCGAAAGCACCCATGGCCGCCCGTCCGCCTCTCGTCGCCCTCAAGGATGTCCGTCTGCAGGACGGCCAGCGCCCCCTGTTCGACGGCGTCGATCTGGCCATTGAGCCGCGCACCCGCGCCGCCCTGGTCGGCCGCAATGGGGCGGGCAAGTCGACCCTGATGAAGCTGGTCATGGGCCTGATCGAGGCCGACGCCGGCGACCGCAGCGTCCAGGCCGGCGTCCGCTTCGCCTACGTGCCGCAGGAACCCGTGATCGCCGGCGACACCCTGCTGGACTACGCCACCTCCGGCGATGCCCAGCCGTGGACCGCCGAGGCCTGGCTGACCACCTTCGGCCTCGACCCGGAAAAGCCCGCGCGCAACCTGTCAGGCGGCGAAACCCGCCGCGCGGCCCTGGCCAAGGCCTTCGCCGAGGAGCCAGACCTGCTCCTCCTCGACGAGCCGACCAACCACCTCGACATCCTCGCCATCGAACTGCTGGAGGAGGAGCTGCTCTCGGCCCGCTTCTCGGTCCTGGTGGTCAGCCACGATCGCGCCTTCCTCAACCGCACCACCCAGGCCGTCCACTGGCTCGAGGGGCGCCGCGTCCGCACCCTCAACAAGGGCTTCCAGGCCTTCGACGACTGGGCCGCCAAGCAGATGGAGGAGGAGGCCCTCGCCTTCCAGAAACTGACCAAGACCATCGAGCGCGAAACCGCGACCTTCTACAGCTCGATCACCGCCCGTCGCAGCCGCAACGAAGGCCGCGCTCGCAGCCTCGAAACCCTGCGCGCTGAGCGCGCCGAACAGGCCAAGGACCGCCCGCGCGAGCTGAATCTCGGCGTCGATTCCGGCGTCGCCTCGGGCAAGCTGGTGGCCGAGCTCAAGGGCGTGACCAAGTCCTTCGGCGACCGTGCCGTCATCAAGCCCTTCACCACCCGCGTCATCCGCGGCGACCGTCTGGCCATCGTCGGCCCCAACGGCGCGGGCAAGACAACCCTGGTCAAGATCCTGCTCGGCGACCTCGCCCCCGACGCCGGCACGGTCCGCCTCGGCGCCAATATCGAGCCCGTCTATCTCGACCAGTCGCGCGAGGGGCTGAAGTCCGACATGACCCTGTGGGACGCCCTCACCCCCGGCGGCGGTGACAGCATTCTGGTGCGGGGGATATCCAAGCACGTGGCCGCCTACGCCAAGGACTTCCTGTTCCAGGAGGGCCAGCTGCGCCAGCCGATCT
>JAZKHQ010000025.1:0-59440 GCA_040385285.1 Pseudomonadota bacterium | reverse complement strand
CCCGCTTCCTCGGCGGCCGGAAGGCTGTAATAGGCGTATTTCTTGCGCCCGACGGAGAGATCGCGCCGGGTGTTGAGGCTGTCGACTGACGGCATGGAGAGCTTCCTCTGGTCTACGCCGCCCGGACATCCGGTTGCGCGATCGCGCGACAAACGACGGGGCGCACAGGTCCCCGCCGCGCGCGGCGAACGCCTGCTGCGGCAAGCGCGCATATAGCGGCGGCGCGCCGCTGCGTCCACGCATCCGGGCCGGCTGCGGAGACATTGAGAACTGGTCGCAAATTGAACCGAGGGCGGACATGATCGCCGTCACCGGCCTGATCCTGTCGCGCGGCGAGCGGGTGCTGTTCCGCGACCTGTCCTTCGCCGTCGCACCCGGCGAGGCTGTGGCCCTGACGGGGGCGAACGGGGCGGGCAAGACCTCGCTGCTGCGGGCCATCGCCGGCTTTATCCGGCCTGATGCGGGCGCGGTGACGTTCGGCGATCAGGAACCGGGCGAGGCGCGGGCGCGCAGCCTGCATCTGCTGGGCCATCTGGATGGGCTGAAGGGCGGCCGCACGGCGCGGGCCGAATTGGCGTTCCAGGCCGACTGGCTGGGCGCAGAGGCGGGCGGCGTCGAACGCGCGGTCCAAGCCCTGGCGCTGAAGCCCCTGCTGGACCTTGAGGTTCGCAAGCTGTCGGCAGGGCAGCGGCGGCGCGTGGCCCTGGCCCGGCTGCTGGCCGCGCCGCGCCCGATCTGGCTGCTGGACGAGCCGCTGAGCCCGCTGGACGCGCGCTGGCGGGTGGCGGTCGGCGGGCTGATGCAGGCGCACCTCGACGGGGGCGGGTCGATCATCGCCGCCGTCCATGACCCCTTGCCGATTACGTCCCGGCCGCTGGATCTGGGAGGCGTCGCATGAACGCCCTGACGATCCTGTTTCGGCGTGAGCTGGCGTTGGCCTGGGGCGGCGGCGGCGGGCCGCTGCTGGCCTGCGGCTTCATGCTGTGCCTGACCGCGATCCTGCCGCTGGCGGCGGGGGCGGACGCCGCAATCCTGAGCCCCGTGGCGCCCGGCATGGCCTGGCTGGCTCTGGCGCTCGCGTCACTGCTGTCGCTGGAGAAGCTGTTCGAGCGCGATTTCGAGGACGGGGCGCTGGACCTGCTGGCGACCGGCCCCCTGCCGCTGGAGGCGGTGTTCACGATCAAGGCAGCAGCCCAGTGGCTGGCCACCGGCCTGCCGCTGGCCCTGACCGCGCCTGTGGCCGCCATCGCCCTCGGCCAGCCCGCCGACCTTGCAGTCCTCACGGCTGTGGCGGCGGCTATCGGCGGCCTCGGCTTCGCCTTCACCGGTGCGCTCGGCGCGGCGCTGGCGCTGGGCGCGAAGCGCGGCGGTCTGCTGATCGCCGTCGTGGTTCTGCCGCTGTTCATCCCGCCGGTGGTGTTCGGCGCGGGGGCGCTGGCGCGGGCGGCGCAAGACCTCAGCCCCCTGCCCGCCCTCGCCCTGCTCGGCGCCTATGTGCTGTTCACCTGCGCCCTCAGCCCCCTCGCAGGCGCCGCCGCGATCCGCAACGCGCAGGGGTAGCCACGCTCAGGCAGCCAGCGATAGATCTCAAGGAATGCGCTCAAGCAGCGAGCGACCGCGTCGCGAGCGTTAGCGCAACAAAATGCTCAGGCCTTCTTCACGAACTCGGTCCTGAGCACGAGGCCGCGGACCTTGTCGACATTGGCCTCGATCTCTTCGGCGTCACCGGTCAGGCGGATGTTCTTGACCAGGGTTCCACGCTTCAGCGTCACGCCGCCCGAACCCTTGACCTTAAGATCCTTGATCAGGGTCACGCTGTCGCCGTCGGCCAGAAGATTGCCGTTGGCGTCCTTGACGATGTCGTCGCTCATGAGGGGTCTCCGAAGGTGCGCGCCCCAATGCCACGGGAAAGCGGCGCCGTATAGCGTCACAGCGGACTACCCTATCCGCGTCAAATGGCGCTAAGCGCGACAGCGCGTCGGCCTCAAGTAGCGCGAAGCGCGATAGGCCACTAAAGGACGTCTCATGTTCGGCCTCGCCAATCCTGATCGTTTTCTGCGCTTCACGCGGCCGTTGGCGCCGGTGCTGTGGGGGCTGGCCGCCGTGCTGCTGGCGGTCGGGACCTGGCTCGCCTTCACGGCGCCCGAGGATTACCAGCAGGGCGACACGGTCAGGATCATGTTCGTGCACGTGCCGGCGGCCTCGATCGGGCTGATGGCCTATGGCGCGCTGGGGGTGTCAAGCTTCTTCGCCCTGGTGTTCCGGCACGCGCTGGCCGATGCGGCGGCGCGGGCGGCGGCCCTGCCCGGCGCGGCCCTGACGGCCCTGGCCCTGATCACCGGATCCCTGTGGGGCAAGCCGATGTGGGGAACCTGGTGGGTGTGGGACGCGCGCCTGACGTCGGTGCTGGTGCTGTTCCTGTTCTACGTCGGCTACATGGCCCTGCGCAGCGCCATCGACGACGAGCAGAAGGCCGCGCGGGCGGCGGCGGTGCTGGGTCTGGTCGGGCTGATCAACCTGCCGATCGTCAAGTTCTCCGTGGACTGGTGGAACACCCTGCACCAGCCGGCGTCGCTGATCCGTATGGGCGGATCGAGCCTGGACCCGGCCTATCTGGCGCCGTTGCTGACCATGATGGCGGCCTACGGGATGCTGTTCCTGGCCCTGTGGATCACAGCGATTCGTACAGAGATCGTACGTCGCCGGGTGCTGACCCGCCGCGCCCGCGCCGCGCTGGAGGCTTGAGAATGTTCGACTTCGACATGAGCCCCTACGCCGCCTTCGTCTGGCCCTGCTGGGCGATCAGCGCCCTGGTGCTCGGCGGGCTGGTCGCGCGGGTAGCGATCAGCGCCCGACGCTGGAAGCGCGAGGCGGATGCTCAGGATGCGGACGGGCTCAAGTAGCGCGATGCGCGATAGCCAATCGCAAATGCACCGGTGGCTCTGGCTCGCGATCCCGGCCGTGCTGCTGATCGCGGCCTCGGCCTATGTGGGCTGGACGCTGGACCAGAGGGCGCCTGAGCCCGCCGATCTGGTCGGGCGGCAGATCCCCGAGACGGTGCTGCCCATGCTGACCGGCGATCAGGCCGGGCCGGGGATGGTAGATTTGAAGACCGCCGGCGTCGGGCGGCCGATGCTGGTCAATGTCTTCGCCAGCTGGTGCGGACCGTGCCGGGCCGAGCACCCGCGGCTGATGGCCTTGAAGGCGCGGGGCGTGCAGATCGTCGGCGTGGCCCTGCGCGACGAACCCGAGGCGACCCGGACCTTCCTGGACGAGATGGGCGACCCCTACGCCCGGGTGTTGGTCGATGCGGACGGGAAGGCGGCGGCCGCCATGGGCGTCACCGGCGCGCCCGAGACCCTGGCCGTCAACGCCATGGGCAAGGTCGTGGCCCGGTCCTACGGGGTACTGGTCGAGGAAGCCGAGATTGAGCGGATGGTCACGGCGATGCAGGCGCCGCCGAGGCCCCTGCCTACAGCCCATACCCGTTAACTAGTTCGCTACAGGTTTCGTTAACCCTGCGGGCATGAGCGCGATCCGTCCCGACCTTCCCTTCGCCCCCCAACCGCAACCGATCGGCCCGTCAGCCCAGGCGCGGGCGGCGCAGGCGGCTTTCTTCAAGGCGGCCCTGGCGGGCGCGGAAACGGCGCGTCCTCAGGCCCCGCCGGCGGCGGCGGGCGGCGAACCCGAGCAACCCCGGTCGCCCCGGCCCGGCAGCCTTCTGGACATCCGGGTCTAGCCGGCTCCGAAGTCGGCGGTGTTGGCGTCGAAAAAGGACCGCCAGCCGCCAAACACCGCCACATGGCGGGCCATCGAGCGCAGTCTATGCGCTTTTTCAGAGCGTCCGTTCGACGGCGGATCCCTGCGGCCAACGGTTTGAGCCGGCTGTGGAAAATCCACCGATTTAGGAGCGTTCGCGGCTCTAGCCGACCGGCTCGGGCGCGGCTTTCGCCTTTTTCACCTTCGCGGGCTTTTCCGCCTTGGGCGGTTTGGCCGACTTCTCGGCGGCCTTCTTGAGCGCCTTCTCGGCCTTGCGGGCGTCCTTGGCGGCCTTCTTGGCGGCCTTGGCTTCGGCCTTGGCCTGTTCCGGGGCGGCGTCGGCGGCGGCGCCGAGATCGGTCAGCAGGTCGATGAAGCCGTCGCGCTTGCCCTTGGGCAGCAGGGCCATGATGCGCTTGTCGGCGGCCTCGACGCGCGGGCGCGCGGCCTCCAGCGCTTCGGCGCCGGCGGCGCCCAGCGTCACCGCCTTGGCGCGGGCGTCGATGGTCGAGCGGGCGCGGTCCAGAAGGCCCTTGGTGGTCATGCGGGCGACGAGGTCGGCGAGGGTCGAGCGGTCGATGCCCGTCGCCTTGACCAGATCGGTTTGGGTCAGGCCGGACCTGGCGGACACGGCCTCAAGCACTGCGAACTGGCGCTGGGTCAGGCCGCCGGGGCCGACCTCTTCCGCATAGATGTCGAGGGCGAGTTGCAGGGCGCGATGCATCAGGTGGCTGGGCGACGCCGCAAGCGGCCCCGCCTTGCGCGCCGACTTGTTCCCGGACTTGACCATCGGATCCTATCCCCTGAATCCCGACCGAAGCGGCCGCAGAACAGCTATCAGCCGGCCTTTACGGTTTGACGACGGATCAGCGACAGTCCGTCCGCAGCACGACATTACAGGCCGGGATCCGGGCTGATCGGCCCCGGTTCGTCCGTGGGCGTGTCCTTGATCATGTGCTTCATGATGTAAGGGATCTGGGCCAGGCCGAAGACGCAGGCGGCAATCCACAGGCCGACCCGGAACTGGACCCAGACATCGTTCGACTGGGTGCGCCAGACGAACTCGTTGGCGATGGCGACGGCGCCGAAATACAGGCCGTAGCGCAGGGTCAGCACCCGCCAGGCCGCGTCCGGCACCCGGATGGCGTCACCGAGAAGAAATTTGAACGGATACTTCTTCATCGGCAGGGAGCCGAGCAGGACCACAGCCAGCAGCGCGTTCTGGACCGTGACCTTCATCTTGATCAGGTCCTCGTTGTGGAAGAAGACCGTCATCAGGCCGAACACCAGGGCGAAAAAGCCGGTGATCAGCGGCAAGGGAGCGAACCGCTTCTCAACCAGGAAGCCGACCGCCAGCGCCACGACCGAGGCGCCCATCAGCACCCAGGTGGCCGTGAACATGTTCCGGGTGGTGAAATAGGCGACGGCGAAGGCCAACAGGGCGCCGAAGTCCACGGCCTGCCGGATCCACTGTCCGCCCCGGGGTGTCGTCTCGTCGGTCATGTTCAGTCCTCGAGCCCGACCAGCGAGCGGGAAAAGGCGCGGGCGTCGAAGGGTTGCAGGTCCTCGATCCCCTCGCCGACGCCGATCAGCTTGATCGGGGCGTCGGACGCCTGGGCCACGGGCACCAGCACGCCGCCGCGGGCGGTGCCGTCCAGCTTGGTCATGACCACGCCGGAGACATAGGCCGTGCGACCGAAGATCTTTTCCTGCTCCAGGGCGTTGCGGCCCACGGTGGCGTCAAGGACCAGCAAGGTCTCGTGCGGGGCTTCCGGATCGATCTTTTTCAGCACGCGGACGATCTTGAGCAGTTCGTCCATCAGGGCCGACTTGTTCTGCAGCCGGCCGGCGGTGTCGATCAGGACCACGTCGAAGCCCTCGGCCCGGGCACGGGTGTAGGCGTCGAAGGCGAGGCCGGCGGGGTCGGCGCCGTCGCGGCGGCTCTCGAAGGTGGCGCCGGCGCGTTCGGACCAGACCTTCAGCTGTTCGCGGGCGGCGGCGCGGAAGGTGTCGCAGGCGACGACCATGACCTTGGCGCCCTGCCCCGTCAGGTCGGCGGCGATCTTGCCGAGGGTGGTGGTCTTGCCCGAGCCGTTGACCCCGACGAACAGGGTCACGAACGGTTTGGGCCCGTCCAGCGGCTCATAGCGGGCCTGATGGTTGACCAGCTCGGCGGCCACGGCCTCGGCCAGGGCCTCCTTGACCTCGCGTTCGCCGACGCCGGCGGGGAAGCGCAAATCGCGGAAGCGTTCGACGATGCGGTCCGTCGCGGCCGGACCCAGATCGCTCTCCAGCAGGTGCTCCTCCAGCCCCTCAAGAGCGGCCTCGCTGAGCGGCTCCTTCACGAAGGCGGAGACGACCGTGTCGGTCATCTGTTTCGAGGAGCGGCTGAGGCCCTCGGTCAGACGAGAGAACCAGCCTTTCTTGGGCGCGTCGGTCATGGCTTGGGCTTAGCGGGTGAAGAGCGAAAGGTCACGCGCGGCGAAAAAACACCGTCCGAAGCGTCCGGACCGTCCGGATAGGGGTGATGCTGAACCGCCGATCTCCCGCATGATAGGGCGCCGCCGGAGCGTGTCAGGTCGAAGGGGCGTTTCGGGCCGCAAAGGCCGGTGGCGACGTGAATCGCGGCGCCAGCCAAAATCTTTCGTCCGCCCGGCGTTCGGGCCTATATGGCGGTTCAGGCGTTCCCGGCGGGGACGAACGGGAAAAGCGATGCCCAAGACCCACCCCTTCCACAGCGCGCGCACCCACGGCTTCGTGCGCGTGGCGGCGGCGACGCCGGTGGTGCACACGGGCGATCCGGTCGCCAACGCCGACGAGCACATCGCCCTGATCAAGCAGGCGGGTGATCAGGGCGTGGACCTGATCGTCTTCCCGGAGCTGTCGCTCAGCGCCTACGCCATCGACGACCTGCTGATGCAGGATGCGCTGCTGGCAGAGGTCGAGCGGCAGATCGGGCGGATCGCCGAAGCCGCCGACAAGGCGAGCATGATCGCTGTCATCGGGGCCCCGGTCCGCAACGGCGACGCGCTTTACAATTGCGCCGTTGTGCTGGGATCGGGCGCCGTTCTGGGGGTCGTGCCCAAGACCTACCTGCCGAATTATCGCGAATATTACGAGAAGCGGTGGTTCGCCCCGGCCGCCAGCCGGTCGGAAGACACGATCATCCTGAACGGCGAGGCGGTCGATTTCGCCCCGGGCCTGATCTTCGAGGCGATAAACCGCCCCGGCTTCGTCTTCGCGGCAGAGATCTGCGAGGACTTCTGGGCGCCCCAGCCGCCGTCGACCCGGGCTGCGCTGGCCGGGGCCCGCATCCTGCTGAACCTGTCGGCATCGAACATCGTCATCGGCAAGGCGGACGAGCGCGCCGTCCTGTGCGCCAGCCAGTCGATGCGGACGCTGTCGGCCTATGTGTTCACCGCCTCGGGTTGGGGCGAAAGCACCACCGACCTGGCCTGGGACGGACAGGCGACCATCCATGAGCACGGCGCGAAGCTGGCCGAGGGCGAGCGGTTCGCGCTGGAAAGCCACCTGACCGTCGCCGACATCGACGTGGAGCGGATCGGTTTGGACCGGCTGCGCAACGGCACATTCGCCGACTGCGCACGGCTGGAAGGCGAACCCGCCACTGTCGTGCCGTTCGAGGGCGCCGAGGGTGAAGGACCGGGCAATCTGATCCGCCCCCTCGACCGCTTCCCCTTCGTGCCGGACGATCCGGCGCGGCTGGATCAGGACTGCTACGAGGCGTTCAACATCCAGGTGCAGGGGCTGATGCGCCGGATGAAGTCGACCAACGGCGAGCGGCTGGTGATCGGCGTGTCGGGCGGGCTGGACTCGACCCAGGCGCTGCTGGTCGCGTGCCGGGCGTTCGACCGGCTGGGCCTGCCGCGCACAGGCATCCTGGGCTTCACCATGCCGGGGTTCGCGACTTCGGAGGGGACCAAGTCCAACGCCTGGGCCCTGATGAAGGCGCTGGGCGTCACAGGCGCCGAGATCGACATCCGCCCGACCGCCATGACCATGCTTGAGGGCATCGGCCATCCGTTCGCCAGGGGCGAGCCGGTGCACGACATCACCTTCGAGAATGTGCAGGCGGGCCTGCGCACCGACTATCTGTTCCGGCTGGCGAACCAGAACGGCGGCTTCGTGCTGGGGACCGGCGACCTGTCGGAGCTGGCGCTGGGCTGGGCCACCTATGGCGTCGGCGATCACATGAGCCACTACAACGTCAACGGCGGGGTGGCGAAGACCCTGATGCGGCACCTGATCCGCTGGGTCGCCGACCGGGCGGTGGTGGGCGAAGCGGCCGTGCCGACCCTGCGCTCGATCCTTTCGACCGAAATCTCACCCGAACTGGTGCCGGCCAGGGACGGCAAGATCCAGTCGACCGAGGGGACCGTCGGACCCTATGCCCTGAACGACTTTTTCCTGTTCTACGTCACCCGGTTCGGGCTGAAGCCGTCGAAGGTGGCCTATCTGGCGCATCAGGCGTGGAAGGATGCGTCAACCGGCGCCTGGCCCGCCGGAACGCCGGAGGACGAGAAGGTCGAATACGATCTGCCCACCATCAAGCACTGGCTGCGCAAATTCCTGGTCCGCTTCTTCCAGACCAGTCAGTTCAAGCGGTCCGCCCTGCCGAACGGGCCGAAGGTCGTGACGGGAGGCTCCCTGTCGCCTCGCGGCGACTGGCGCGCGCCGTCGGATGGGACCGCGCGGGTCTGGCTGGACGAGCTTGAGGCGAACGTGCCGGACTGACCGGTCAGAACATTTGACCCGTGAAGTGCAGGAAGCCGATGAAGCCTGCCCCAATGGCAAAGCCTAAGGGTATGAGAACGCGAATAATCGGGACAACTCGTCGGGTATCCTGGTTCAGCTCCCGATAAGCGCGGCCATAAAGCACGGTGATGTCGATGGTCATCGCGCCGTAGAACAACACCGGTGAAGAAGGCGGCAGCGCTCCTGACTGCTTCAACGCGCGCACATTCAGATCGATATAAATCGCCAGCGCCATGCCGCTGCCCAGGCAGACAAAGCCTGCGAGCAAAATCAGCGTCTCCAGCATGCTTACGGCAGATCCCTAAGGAACTCGAAGATCGCCGCCCGGGCCTCAGGCTCGTCCAGCATGGGGGCGTGGCCGATGCCGGTGACCTCGGCGTAGGCCATCTTGGGCGCGCGCTTGCGCATCTTCGCGGCGATGCCGGCGCTGAGCAGGTCCGAGGTTCCGCCCCGGATCAGCAGGGTGGGCCGCCCCTTGGCCAGCCGCGTGAAGAAGGGCCACAGGTTGGGGACCAGCCCCTTGGCGCCCATGGCGCGTATCGGCACGGAGATGTCGGGGTCGTAGTCGAGGACGGGCGTCCCTTCCGTTCCCTCGCGGAACACGCGGCGGGCAAACGCATCCCAGTCGGCGTCGGTGTTCTGCGGGAAGGCGGCGGCGTTGTGCGCCTTCACATAGTCGGCGGCGGCGGCCCAGGTCGGGGTGTCCACCGGCTGGCCGGCGTAGGCGGCGATGCGGGCGAGACCGGCGGGGTCCACCTCGGGCCCGATGTCGTTCAGGATGGCGGCGGCGACCATCTTCGACTTGAACGCCGTCACCGCCATGGTGATCAGCCCGCCCATGGAGGTGCCCATGAAGACGGCGCGGCTGACGCCCGCCTGATCCATCAGGGCGAGGATGTCCTTCGCATAGTGGGGCGGCTGGTAGGTCATCGGGTCAGGCGCGCGGTCCGACTTGCCCCGTCCGCGCACGTCCACCGCCAGAACGCGGCGCCCGCTCTGGGCGATCAGCGCGGCGATGGCGTCGAAGTCCGCGCTGTTGCGGGTCAGCCCATGGATGGCGATGACCGGCAGCCGCACAGGGCCGTCGGCGCCGGGATAGTCGCGGGCGTAGAGGCTGAGCCCGTCGGGCGAGGTGAAGCGGCGTTCGGCGTAGGCGGCCATGGGGGGATCTCCGGCTTGGTCGGCGGAAGTTATTTCATCGGGTGGGGAAAATCGATTCTGATCCTTCTCCCCTCGGGGGAGAAGGTGGCAGGCGTCAGCCTGACGGATGAGGGGGCGGCGTAAGCCAAGCTCATCGTCCGAAAGTCAGCCTCTCGTCAGGCATCCCCCTCATCCGGTCGCTCGCGCGACCACCTTCTCCCCCGGAGGGGAGAAGGAAGATTCTCCAAGGATCAATGCCCGAACAGGTCGCGGACGAAATCGTCCAGGTTGCCGCCCTCGAAGCGGAAGCCGGAGACGCCGGCGCGGCGGGCGGCCTCCATGTCCGTGGGCTGGTCGCCGATCATGAAGGACTTGGCCGGGTCGACGCCATGCTCGGTGATGGCGCGCAGGATCATGCCGGGGTTGGGCTTCCGGTCCGGATGGTCGGCGTGGAAATAGGCCGGATCGCGCGCCTCGGCATGGAAGGGGCAGGCGTAGACCGCCTGGATGCGTGCGCCCCTGGCCGCCAGACGGCGCACGATCAGGGCGTTGAAGGCGTGCATCTGGGCCTCGGTGAACAGGCCGCGCGCCACGCCCGACTGGTTGGTGACGATGATCGCCACATAGCCGAGCTTGTTCAGCCGGTGCACCGCCTCGGCCGCGCCGGGGATGAACACCAGCTGGTCCTCGCGATGCGGATAGCCGATGTCCTCGATCAGGACGCCGTCGCGGTCCAGAAAGACGGCGGGGAAGCCCGCCGATGTCGTCGTCATACTCAAGCCAGACTCCAATAGGGGCCTCTGAATAGGCCCCATCGTTGCAACCCGCAACGCGAAGTGACCCCGCCCGTTTTGTCAGGGAGGGGCGGGTTTGCTAGAGGCCCCTCCACCCTTACGCGCGCCTGCCCTGTCGGCGGCCCTGACGAGCGGAACCTGTCCCATGATCCCCTTCATCGACCTGCAGGCCCAGCGCCTTCGCCTGAACGGCAAGATCGAGGCCGCGGTGCAGGAGGCCGTCGTCGCCGGCGCCTGGGTCATGGGCCCGCAGGTGCGCCAGTTCGAAGCCGACCTCGCCGCCTTCGGCCAGGCGAAACACGCCCTGGGCTGCGCCAACGGCACCGACGCCCTGGCCCTGCCGCTGATGGCCTGGGGGATCGGGCGGGGTGATGCGGTGTTCGTTCCCAGCTTCACCTTCGCCGCCACCGCCGAGATCGTGCCTTGGTTCGACGCCGAGCCGGTGTTCATCGACGTGGACGCGACGACCTACAACATGGACCCCGGCCATCTGGAGGCCGCCATCGAGGCGACGATCAAGGAAGGCCGGCTGACGCCGCGCGTGGTCATCGCCGTCGACCTGTTCGGCCAGCCCGCCGACTATCCGGCCATCAAGACGATCTGCGACAAATACGGGCTGAAGCTGATCGCCGATTCGGCCCAGGGCTTCGGCTGCACCATCCATGGCGAGCATCCGCTGAAGTGGGCGGACGTGACCACCACCAGCTTCTTCCCGGCCAAGCCGCTGGGCTGCTACGGCGACGGCGGGGCGGTGCTGACAGACGACGACGAGCTGGCCCAGCTGATGGATTCCATCCGCGTGCACGGCAAGGCCGTGGCCGTGGATCTGAAGGACCGGACGTTCGAGCACGACCCCAAATACCTGAACATGCGCATCGGCCTGAACAGCCGTCTGGACACCATCCAGGCCGCCGTCCTGATCGAAAAGCTGAAGGTGTTCGGCGAAGAGATCGAATGGCGCAACCGCATCGCCGCCCGCTACAACGAGGGCCTGCGCGCCCATGTCGCCGCCGTGCCGGACGTGCCGGCCGGGAACATCTCGAACTGGGCCCAGTACACGATCGAACATCCGGACCGCGACGGGCTGGCGGCGCATCTGCGCGAGCAGGGCGTGCCGACAGCGGTCTATTATCCGATCCCGCTGCATCTGCAGCCGGCGTACGACATGTATCCGCGCGGGCCGCAGGGTCTGCCGGTGACGGAGCGCCTGATGAAGGTGGTCATCAGCCTGCCGATGCACGCCGATCTCGACGAGGCGACCCAGGACAAGGTCATCGCCGCCGTGGCCTCGTTCAAGGGCTGAGAACGGTCTAAGGAAGCGCGCATGACCCAATCCCAACCCGTTCTGAAATTCGGCGTCGCCGGCGCCGGCGTCATGGGCCGCAACCATGCGCGCGTGGTCGGCGAACTGCGCGACGTGGAGCTGATCGCCGTGTTCGACCCCGATCTGGCGGTCGTCGAAGGCGTGGCCGAGGCCTACGGCGCCATCCCCTATACCCGCGCCGAGGACTTCGTGGCCGCGGGGCTGGACGCCGCCATCATCGCCACCCCCAACCGGCATCACGCGGACCTGTCGGTCGCCCTGCTGGAAAAGGGCGTGCACGTGCTGGTCGAGAAGCCCATCGCCTCGACCGTCGCGGACGCCCAGCGGATGATCGACGCGGCCAGGGCCAACAACCGCGTGCTGATGGTCGGTCAGGTCGAGCGCTTCAATCCGGCTGTCGAAGCCGTGAAGCGCGCCGTGGACGGCGACGACATCATCTCCATCCAGATCACCCGCGTCGGCCCCTTCCCCGCCCGCATGGGCGAGGTCGGCGTGGTCATCGACCTGGCGGTGCACGACATCGACATCATCCGCCACCTGACGGGCTCGGAGATCACAGAGGTCCAGCCGCAGATCGCCCGCACCCGGGCCGAGCGCGAGGATACGGCCCTGCTGCAATTCCGGCTGGCCAACGGGGTGATCGCCCACATCACCACCAACTGGGTTACGCCCTACAAGGTCCGCACGTTGCAGGTGGCGACCCAGAACAAGTTCATCGTCGCCGACCTGATCACCCGCCAGGTGACCGAATATTTCGGCCAGCAGACCGACGGCAGCTACCAGACCCGCGCCGCCTTCGTCTGGCCCGCCGAGCCCCTGAAAAAGGAGCACGAGGCGTTCGTGCAGGCGATCCGCACGGGGCAGACCCCGGCGGTGACGGGCGAGGACGGGCTGCGGAACCTCGAGGTCGCGCTGAGGTGTCTGGGAGAGGGGTGACCAGCGGTTCTCGCTTGGAAGTTGAACCGCGATCAGCATAGATCGCTTTAACGACCGGGGGAGTGAATGGCCGAGATTACCCGCAAACGCACTGGCGAGTTTCTTCGGAAGCTCTTCGCGATCCTGCTGTCTGCCCCTGAGGGCATGAAGGGCAGCAAGGCCCTAAGCGAGCTTGCCGCCAGCGTAAATATGACCCCGTACGAAGCTGGCTTTTACGATTCCGGCGGCCAACGTTTCGAGAAAATCGTTCGCTTCGCCACGGTCGACTGCACAAAGGCTGGGTGGCTGCACAAGGCCAAAGGCACATGGGTGATCACCGAGGCAGGCAAGGCAGCCTACGAGAAGATCCTTGATCCCGAAGAGTTCTATCGCACCGCCGTCAAACTTTATCATCAATGGAAGGCGCAGGCTTCCAGCAGTCCTGAATCTCCAGCGAGCCCGGTCGATGACAACGCGCTAGGCGCCGTCGATGACGAGTCCCAGTCCGTAAGTGTTAGCTTCGAGCAAGCCGAGGAACAGGCTTGGACCGAAATCGAGTCACACCTGCTCGTCATGGATCCTTTTGATTTTCAGGATCTAGTCGCCGATCTCCTGCGCGCCATGGGCTACCACGTCACGTGGCGGTCGCCCCCCGGCAAGGACGGAGGCGTGGACATCATCGCCTTCACTGATCCGTTGGGGACGCAATCACCTCGCATGAAGGTTCAGGTCAAACGATGGAAGGACAAGGTCAACAGTGACGGACTGAAGGCTTTTGTGGCGTTGATCAGCACTCACGACGTGGGAATTTTCGTTACCTTGGGCGGATTCACCAAAGACGCTCAGGACTATGCCCGCCAGCAGGAAAGCCGCCGGATCACTCTGATTGACGCAGAAATGCTGGTCGATCTCTGGGTCGAACACTATGCGAAGCTAAGCGATACGGCGCGCCAAAGAATGCCGTTGGCGCCCGTCCATTTCCTGGTGACCTAACCCACCATCTGCATTGCCAGCCACTCGGCGATCAGCGCAGGCTTTTCGCCGCCTTCGATCTCGACGGTCAGTTCGTGCTTGATCAGCCAGCGGCCGCCGCCCTTGTCCTCGGCGCTGAGCAGCTTGAAGCGGCCGCGCACACGTGACCCCGCCGGCACCGGGGCGAGGAAGCGCAGTTTGTCGAAGCCGTAGTTGACGCCCATCACCACGCCGTCCAGCCGCTCCACCGCGTCATAGGACATGGCCGAGGCGAGGCTGAGGGTCAGGAAGCCGTGGGCGATCGTGCCGCCGAACGGGGTGGCCTTGGCGGCTTCCGGGTCGACGTGAATGAACTGCCAGTCCTCGGTGGCGTCAGCGAAGGCGTTGATGCGCGCCTGGTCGATCTCGAACCATTTCGAGAGGCCCATTTCCTGGCCGACCATGGAGGGCAGATCACTGGGTTTGGTCATGATGTCGGCTCCGGTTCAGACGTGAAGGTTATGCGGACTCGTGATGTCCCGTCACCCTGCCTTCTTTCGTTATTCCCCGACTTGATCGGGGAACCCAGCGGCGCCGAAGCGCAGCGGAGGCGATGGTTTGAGCGCGTTCAGTCAGTGGAGCTTCGCCGCCGTCGCGGCGCCGCTGGGTCCCCCGGTCGCTTCGCGCCGGAGGATGACGAAAAGTAAAAGGGCTGATCAGCCCTCGAACCGGTCCTCGATGATGGCGGAAAATAGGGTGGGGTCGACGTTGCCGCCGGACAGGACGATGGCTGTGGTCTGGTCCTTGGTCCGCACCTTGCCGGTCAGCAGCGCGGCCAGCGACACGGCGCCGCCGGGTTCGACCACCAGCTTCAGGGTGCGGAAGGCGAAGCGCACGGCCTCGGCGACCTCGGCGTCCGACACGGTCTCGACGCGGGCCAGCCGCTGGTTGATCGGGAAGGTGAGTTCGCCCGGCCGGTCGGTCATCAGGGCGTCGCAGATGGTGGGCTTGGCCGGCGCATGGGTCAGGCGCTCGCCCGCCGCGAGCGACAGGACGGTGTCGTTATAGGCCTCGGGTTCGACCCCGATCACGGCCGTGTCGGGCGACAGGGCGGCCATGGCCAGATTGATCCCGGCGATCAACCCGCCGCCGGAGGTTCCGCAGACCATCTGGTCCAGTTCGAGGCCCCGCGCGCGGGCATCCTCGACGATCTCCAGCCCCGTCGTGCCCTGGCCCTCGATGACGAAGGGGTCGTCGAAGGGGCGGACCAGGACCGAGCCGCGCGTGGCCGCGATCTCCTCGCCGATGGCCTCGCGGCTTTCCGTGTAGCGGTCATAGGTCCGCACCTCGCCGCCATAGGCGATGACGCCCTCGACCTTCACCCGGGGGCTGTCGGCGGGCATGACGATGATGGCGGTCGTGCCCACGGCGCGGGCGGCGGCGGCCACGGCCTGGGCGTGATTGCCGGACGAATAGGCGACGACGCCCCGCGCTTTTTCCTCATCCGTCAGGCGGCTGATGCGGTTGTAGGCGCCGCGGAATTTGAAGGCGCCGATCACCTGCAGGGTCTCGGCCTTCATCAGCACCCGGCCGCCCAGGCGCTCGTTCAGGGCCAGGCTCTCGATCAGGGGCGTGCGCACGGCGTGGCCGGCGATCTGGCGGGCGGCGTCCTGGACGCCGGCGAAGGAGGCGGTGTGCATGGAGGCACTTAACCGCAAGGCATGGCCGTGCGTAAGGTGGCGAGATGAAAAGCCTGATCCTCGCCATCGACCAGGGCACGACCTCGACCCGCGCTATCGCGTTCGAGGTCGCCGACAGCGGCGCCATGCGGCCGGTCGCGGTCAGCCAGATCGAGCTGCAGCAGCATTTCCCGCACTCCGGCTGGGTCGAGCATGACGCCGCTGAAATCTGGACCGCGACGCTGCAGACCTGCCGCGAGGTGGTGAGGAAGGCCGGCGGCGTGGGCCGCTTCGCCGCCATCGGCATCACCAACCAGCGCGAGACCTCGGTGCTGTGGGACGCCACGACCGGCGAGCCGCTGCACAAGGCCATCGTCTGGCAGGACCGGCGCACGGCGGATGTCACCGCGCGGCTGGCGGCGGCGGGGCATGAGCCGATGGTGCAGGCAGCGACGGGCCTGATCCTCGACCCCTATTTCTCCGCCTCGAAATTCGCCTGGCTGCTGGATGCGGTCCCGGGCGCGCGGGAGCGGGCGCGGCGCGGCGAGGTCAAGCTGGGGACCATCGAGTGCTGGTTGATCTGGAAGCTGACCGGCGGCGCGTCGCACGTCACCGACGCGACCAACGCCAGCCGCACCTCGCTGATGGATCTGGCGACACGCACCTGGCGGCCGGATCTCGCCGAGCTGTTCAGCGTGCCGACGGCGGCCTTGCCGGAGATCCGCGGCTGCGCCGATCATCTTGGCGACTGCGAGCCGTCGCTGTTCGGGGCGGCCCTGCCGATCCACGGGGCGGCGGGGGACCAGCAGGCGGCGCTGGTGGGCCACGGCGCGCTCCGGGCCGGAGACGCCAAGATCACCTACGGCACCGGCGCGTTTCTGGTCGCCAATGTGGGGCCTGCGCCGGTGGCCTCGACGCGGCGGCTGCTCGGCACGCTCGGCTATGAGGCGAAGGGGACGGCCGCCTGGGCCATCGAGGGCTCGATCTTCTCGGCCGGCTCGGCGATCCAGTGGCTGCGCGACGGGCTGAAGGTCATTTCGGAGTCGCGCCAGTCCGAAGCGATGGCGCAGTCGCTGCCCGACAACGGCGGGGTCTATCTGGTTCCTGGCTTCACCGGACTGGGCGCGCCGTGGTGGGAGCCGGAGGCGCGCGGGACGATCACCGGCCTGACGCGCGACAGCGGTCCGGCCCATTTCGTGCGGGCGGCGCTGGAGAGCCTGGCCTATCAGACGCGCGACCTGCTGGACGCGCTGGCCGCCGACGGGGCGCCGCGGCTGGCGGTGCTCAAGGTCGACGGCGGTGTCACGGCCAACGCCTTCGCCATGCAGTTCGTGGCCGACATCTGCGAAGTCGTGGTCGAACGCCCCGCGTTTCAGGAGATGACGGCGCTGGGGGCGGCCAAGCTGGCGGCGCTCGGCGTCGGGCTGATCCCCGATCTGGAGGACCACGCCGCCGAGGCGCCCGCGCGCTGGACCCCGCGCATGGGGGCCGAGGAACGGGAAGCGTTGCTGAAGGGCTGGCGCGGCGCGGTCCGGGCCGCCATCATCGCCGCGCCCAATTCCGAGAACCCATGACAGACGTGAACGCATCTGACGCACAGGCGACCTTTTCCGGCACGCGCGAGGTCGATCCCCGCTACGCCCTGAACGCGGGCGCGCTCGACGCCTGGATGCGCGAGAACGTAGAGGCCTATTGCGGCCCGCTGGCGATCCGCCAGTTCAAGGGGGGCCAGTCCAACCCGACCTATGAACTGACCACCGCGGCCCGCACCTATGTCCTGCGCAGGAAGCCGCCGGGGACGCTGCTGCCCAGCGCCCATGCGGTGGACCGCGAGTTCACGGTGATCTCGGCCCTGTTCGCCCAGGGATATCCGGTGGCGCGCCCATGGGCCCTGTGCACGGACGACGCCGTCATCGGCTCGATGTTCTACGTGATGGACAAGGTCGACGGCCGGGTGCTGTGGGACCTGAAGCTGCCGGGCATGGAGCCGGCCGAGCGCCGCGCCATCTATGAGGCCCAGACGGATGCGCTGGCCCGGCTGCATTCGTTCGATCCGGCGGCGATCGGGCTGGGCGACTACGGCAAGCCGGGCAACTATTTCGAGCGCCAGGTCGGGCGCTGGACGAAGCAATACCGGGCGTCAGAGATCGGTCCGATCCCGGCCATGGACAGCCTGATCGCCTTCCTGCCGCAAAGCCTGCCGCCGCAGGGGCCGACGCGGATCGTCCACGGCGACTTCCGTCTGGACAACCTGATCATGGCGCAAGATCGGGCCGAGGTGCGGGCGGTGCTGGACTGGGAGCTGTCGACGCTGGGCGATCCCATGGCCGACCTGTCCTATCTGCTGATCGGCTGGGTCATTCCGGCGACGCAGCGCAACGGGCTGGCCGGCGCGGACATCGAGGCGCTGGGCATCCCGTCGGTCGAGGAGACCGTGGCGCGATACGCCGCGGTGTCCGGGACTGCGGCTCCGGCGAACCTCGACTGGCTGTTCGCCTACAACCTGTTCCGGCTGGCGGCCATCTGTCAGGGCATCGCGGGGCGCGTGCGCGACGGCACGGCGGCCTCGGCGCATGCGCGGACCATGGCGGCGCAGGTGCCGGCGCTGGCCGGGGCGGCGTGGAGTTTCTCGAAGAAGGCCGGCGCCTAGAGGGACAGCGTCCCCGTCCGTTCGACCTCGACCGGCCCCGTCATCAGCACGTGGCCGGTGGCCTCGTCCCAGTCGATGTTCAGGCGGCCGCCGTCGACCTCGATCTCGGCGGAGCGGTCAGTCAGTCCCCGGCGGGCGGCGGCGACCAGGGCGGCGCAGGCGCCGGTGCCGCAGGCCCGGGTCAGGCCCGCCCCCCGCTCCCACACTCTCAGGCGGATGTGATTGCGGTCGATGACGTGGGCGAAGCCGACGTTGACGCCCTCCGGGAAGCGCGGGTGGTGTTCGATCAGGGAGCCTGTCCCGCGCGCGAAGCCGTCGTCGGGCGCATGGTCCATGAAGAAGACGACGTGCGGATTGCCCATCGAGACGGCGCCCGGCGTGTGCAGCACGGGGTCGTCGATGGGGCCGACCTGAAGCTCGATGCCGCGGGTGTCCATGGCCTCGTCGAGCGGGATCTGCTCCCAGTCCAGCCGGGGCTCGCCCATGTCGACGGTGACGCGGCCGCCCTCGGCGCGGCGGGCGGTGGTCATGCCGCCCAGGGTGTCGATCGTGACCGAATCCTCACCCGTCGACTGCATCAGCAGCCAGCCCACGCAGCGCAACGCATTGCCGCAGGTCTCGACCGCGCCGCCGTCCGCGTTCCACACCCGCATGAAGGCGTCGGCCTTGTCAGAAGGTTCGATGGCGATCAACTGGTCGCAGCCCTCGCCGGTCTCGCGGTCCGCGATGGCGCGCGCCTGATCCGCCGTCGGCGTGAACGGCGTGGCGAGCGCATTGACCACGACGAAGTCGTTGCCGGCGCCGTTCATCTTGACGAAGGCCAAGTTCTGGGGGGAGCGGGTCATCGCCGCGACATATAGCGACGCATGGTTCCTTGCGCGACCCGCCCGCGTTATCGCTGGATCATGACGAAGAAAGCCGCCGCCCCGAAGACCGCTCCGGCCAAGGCGGAGGGCCTGCGCCTGCGCGCCCGGCTGCGGTATCTCTATCACGGCTCGTCGCCGCTGGCGGTGCGGTTCCGGCTGGCGGTGATCGCGGTCGATTTCGTGATCATCGGTTTCTTTCTCGCCGCGCCGATCCTGAAGGAGGCGGGCTGGGTCTTCTATGTGGTGGACGGCGTGATCGCGGCGATCCTGGCCCTTGATCTGGCCGCCCGGGCCTTCGCCCACACCGACATCAAGGATTGGCTGAAGAAGCCGGCCACATGGATCGACCTGTTCATCCTGGCGACCCTGCTGTTTCCGGCCTGGCTGTCGAACTTCGGGTTCCTTCGGCTGATGCGGTTGTGGACCCTGCTGCACTCGGACTTCTTCTGGCGCACGGTGGGGCGCAAGTACGACGACACGCGGGTGGAGGAGATCACCCGCGCGCTGGCCTCGCTGGTGACCTTCGTCTTCGTCGTGACCGGTTTCGTCTACGCCAGCTTCCTGGGCAGCCATCCGGGCATCAAGGGCTATCTTGACGCCCTCTATTTCACCGTGGCGACCCTGACGACGACCGGCTTCGGCGACATCACCCTGCCGGGAGCGTGGGGCCGGGTGCTGTCGATCGTGGTCATGCTGACCGGCATCACCCTGTTCCTGCGATTGGCCCAGACGATCATGAAGCCGCACAAGGTGCGTTTCCCCTGCCCCACCTGCGCGCTGCAGAAGCACGACCCCGACGCCGTCCACTGCAAGGCCTGCGGACAGGTGCTGTGCATCCCGGACGAGGGTTCATGACAAAGCCGTAAGGTTCCGGCGCTTCGCCTTGCCGGGGCGCAGGCGCCCGTTAAGGTGCCGCCGACTGTTTCCGGGGAGCCTGTCCATGATCCGTTCGTCCGCCGCCGCTCTGGCGTTTCTTCTCGCCTCCACCGCCCTCTCGAGCACCGCCTTGGCCCAATCTTCCAGCGTTCCGGCGAACACCCCCAATCCCCCGCTGGCCGAGGGCGCCTTCGCCACCTCGGACGCGACAGATCCGTACCTGTGGCTAGAGGAGGTCGACGGCGAGCGCGCCATGGCCTGGGTCGAGGAGCACAACCGCCGCTCGCTGGGCGTGCTGCAGGGCGACCCCCGCTATGAGACGCTGCACGCCCAGGCGCTGGAGATCGTCCAGTCGCGCGACCGCATTCCCTCGCCGGGCTTCAACCACGACGGCACCATCGACAATTTCTGGCAGGACGCCAGTCATGTGCGCGGCGTCTGGCGCCGCACGACGCTGGACAGCTACCGCACCGACAGCCCCGCGTGGGAGACCATCCTCGACATCGACGCGCTCTCTGCCGCCGAGGGCAAGAACTGGGTCTACAAGGGCGTCACCTGCCTGCAGCCGGATGAGCGCCTCTGCCTGGTGTCCCTGTCCGACGGTGGCAAGGACGCGGTCACGATCCGCGAGTTCGACAGCGTCACCCGCAGTTTCGTGGACAGCGGCTTCAGCCTGCCGGAATCCAAGGGCGGTGCCAGCTGGATCGACGAAAACACCCTGCTGATCTCGCGCGACTTCGGTCCCGGCACCATGACGACCTCGGGCTATCCGATGGTGGTCAAGCGCCTGCGTCGCGGCCAGACCATTGATCAGGCCGAGACGGTCTTCACCGGCCAGCCGACCGACGTATCGTCCTCGGGCTATGCGCTGCGGGACGTCGACGGGAACATCAAGGCGGTGCTGATCAACCGCGGCGTCAGCTTCTATGAAGGCGAGACCTGGCGGCTGAACGACGACGGCACGACAACGCAGCTGAAACTGCCGGCCAAGTCGAACATCAACGCCCTGGTCGCCGGCCAGCTGGTTTTCACCACCGACCAGGACTGGACCGCGCCGTCGGGCCAGACGTTCACCACCGGCGACGTCATCGCCTATGACCTCAACGCGTGGCTGGCCGACCCGACCGTTCAGGCGCGGCTGGTCATCCACCCCGGCCCGCGCGAGGCGGTCGAGGCCATCTCCAACACCCGCAACAAGCTGGTCGTCGCGCTGTACGAAAACGTGCGCGGCTCGGTCTATGTCTATGATCCCGCCGACTGGAGCCGCACCCGCCTCGACCTGCCCCGGAACGTCACCGTCGGCGTCGGCTCGGCCAGCGAGCAGGACGACAAGGTCTTCGTCAGCGTCGCCGGCTATCTGAACCCGTCCAGCCTGTGGCTCGCTGACGCCGCCACTGGCGAGGTCGTCCAGACCAAGTCCCTGCCGGCCAAGTTCGACGCCACAGGCATGACGGTGGACCAGTTCGAGGCCCGCAGCGCAGACGGGACCATGGTCCCCTACTTCGTCGTCCACCGGGACGGCATCGCGCTGGACGGCTCCAACCCGACGCTGCTCTACGGCTACGGCGGGTTCCAGAGCTCGCTGCTGCCCGGCTATTCGGCCACGGTCGGCAAGCTTTGGCTCGAGAACGGCGGCGTCTATGTGGTGGCCAACACCCGTGGCGGCGGCGAGTTCGGGCCGAATTGGCACCAGGCCGCGCTGCAGGAAAACCGCCAGCGCGCGCACGAGGACTATCAGGCCGTCGCGCTTGACCTGATCGCGCGGGGCGTCACCAGCCAGCCGCGTCTCGGGATCATGGGCGGCTCGCAGGGCGGGCTGTTCATGGGGGCGATGTTGACCCAGCGCCCGGACCTGATCAATGCGGCGGTCATCCAGGTGCCTCTGTTCGACATGCTGCGCTTCCACAAGCTGCTGGCCGGCGCCAGCTGGATCGCGGAATACGGCAACCCGGACATCCCGGAAGAGCGCGCCTGGATCCAAGCCTATTCGCCCTACCAGAACCTGCGCGCGGGCCAGCCCTACCCCGAGGTCTTCATCCACACCTCGACCAAGGACGACCGCGTCCACCCGGGCCATGCGCGCAAGGCGGCGGCGCGGCTGGAGGAGATGGGCTATCCGGTCCTGTTCTACGAGAACACCGACGGCGGCCACGCGGCCGGCGCCAACCTTCAGGAAACGGCGCGCCGCATCGCGCTGGAATACACCTATCTGTTCCGCCGGTTGGTGGACCAGCCGGCCCAACAATAGTCCCCGGAGAGAGCCTCATGCGCCGACTGTTCCTGACCGCCGCCCTGCCGGCGCTGATGCTCGCCGCCTGCGCCCCGCAGCGGCCGCCGCTGAACCTGGACATCGTCCCGCCGCCGGTGCTGGCCGAACCGATCCCGTTCTTCCCGGGCCAGCACCACAATGCGCCGGAGATCTTCATGCCGACCGACCTGTCGCCGGCAGGCGTGCGCGCGGCCGACACCCATCTGGCGCTTGAAGAGGTCAACGGGGCCGAGGCCATGGCCTTCGTCGCCGAGGAGAACCGCCAGTCGCTGGCCTCCCTGACCGGCGACCGGCGCTACGAGACCTACCGCACCGAGGCGGAGGCCATCCTGACCGCCACGGACCGCATCCCCGGACCCGGCTTCCTCGGCGACGGCATCAGCAACTTCTGGCAGGACGCGCAGAACCCCAAGGGCCTGTGGCGCCGCACGACGCTGGACAGCTACCGCTCGGCCAATACGCAGTGGGAGACCCTGATCGACATCGACGCCCTGGCCCGCGCCGAGGGCAAGGACTGGGTGTTCAAGGGCGCCGACTGCCTGGCGCCGGACGAAACCCGCTGCCTGGTCAACCTGTCGGACGGCGGCAAGGACGCCGTTGTGGTGCGCGAGTTCGACACCCGCACCAAGCACTTCGTGGACGGCGGCTTCACCCTGCCCGAGGGCAAGCACCGCATCGAATGGCTGGACCGCGACACCCTGCTGGTCGCCACCGACTTCGGCCCGAATACGCTGACGGAATCCGGCTACCCCTTCATCGTCAAATCGCTGAAGCGCGGCCAGACCCTGGACCAGGCGACCGAGGTCTATCGCGGCGACATCGGCGACGGCGGATACGGCGTCAGCCCCTCGGTCTATCGCGACAAGGCAGGCAGGGTCCTGGCGGTGCTCATCAACCGTCCGCTCGACACCTTCCGGTCCGAGACCTGGGAACTGGTGGACGGCCAGCCCGTGAAGCTCGACCTGCCCGAACGGGTCAGCGTCTACGGCGTCCAGCACGGCTCGCTGATCCTGTCGCCGGATCAGGACTGGACCCGGCATTCGCGCGACTACGAGGCCGGCTCGCTGCTGGCGATCTGCCTCGTGTGCGTTCGCAGCGGAGACCTCGCGATCAGCAACCAGGCCGACACCATCTTCGTACCGACCGACCGCCAGTCGATCAGCGGCGTGAGGGTTATGGACGAACGCGTGGTGGTGGCGATCTCCGACAATGTCGTCGGCCGCCTGGCGGTATTCCAGAACCGCGGCGAATTCGGCTGGCCCCGCACCGACATCGCCACCCCGGCCAATGTCGACGTATCGCTGGGCGATGCGTCCAAGTCGCGCGGCGAGGTCTTCGTCTCGACCCAGGGCTTCCTGACGCCGCCGACGCTGAGCCTCGCCAGCGTCACCGGAACCACCCTGACAGAGCTGAAGCAGGCCCCCGCCCGCTTCGACGCCTCGACCCATGTGGTCGAACAGTTCGAGGCCACGTCCTCGGACGGGACGAAGATTCCCTATTTCCTCGTGCGCCCACGCGACCTGCCGATGGACGGCTCCGGCCCGACGATCATGTACGGCTACGGCGGGTTCCAGGTGTCCAAGCCACCGATTTACATCCCCGAGATGGGCAAGCTCTGGCTTGAGAACGGCGGCGTCTACGTCAACGCCAACATCCGGGGCGGCGGCGAGTTCGGGCCGAACTGGCACCAGTCGGTGCTGCGCGAGAACCGCCAGCTGGCCTTTGACGACTATACGGCGGTGGCCCAGGATCTGATCCGCCGCGGCATCACCTCGCCGCGCCGCCTCGGCGTCTACGGCCGGTCCAACGGCGGGGTCCTGACTTCGGTGGCCATCACCCAGCATCCGGAGCTCTACAATGCGGCGGTGATCGAGAGCCCGCTGATCGACATGCTGCGTTATCACGAGCTGCCGGCCGGGGCGTCCTGGATCGGCGAATACGGCGACCCGCGCGTGCCCGCCGACGCCGAATTCATCGCCCGTTATTCCGCCTATCAGCATCTGCGGGCCGGGGCGGACTACCCCCGCGTCTACATCACCACCAACACCCGCGACGACCGGGTGCACCCGGGCCATGCGCGGAAGTTCGCCGCGCGTCTGGGCGATCTCGGCTACGACCACGTCTATTACGAGGAGACCTCGGGCGGTCACTCCAACGATGCCGACCCGGTCGCCAACGCGCGACGGTGGGCAAGGCATTACGTCTATCTGTCGCAGCAGCTGATGGATTAGATCCTCCCCCTAGCGAAGCGCTGGGGGAGGGTGACCGCGGAGGCCTCTAGGCCGACGGGGTGGAGGGGGCTTGCGGCAAGAACCGGTGCGTGGGGCTGACCCCCTCCACCGCTTCGCGGTCCCCCTCCCCGACGGGGGAGGATTTCTCCGTCACCTTCCGACAGTATCCGTGTTCGCCCGGTCTTGCTGAATGTCGGGATAGCCCGCATCGTCGCGGGAGGCGTGCGGGGATGACCATGACGGCCAGACTGAAAAAGATCGGCGGGGCGCTGGCCGCCCTTACGCTCATGGCGTTCGCCGCCCCGGCGCTGGCCCAGGACGCCGCGCCGGCCCTGCCGCCCGAGGCCGTGGGCGTCAGTCAGGCTGTCATGGCAGCCGAGCTGGCCGACTGGGGCCGCCGCAACGATGATCCCGGCGCCCTGATCATGGCCGCGCGAGTGCTGGCTGAAATCCCCATGCGGGCCAGTGACGGAACCGACGCCGCCTTCCTGACCCCCGGCAGCCTGCTGGACGAAGCGGCGGTGATGTCCGAGGGCCATCCCGCCTGGCTCGACGCCATCGAACAGGTCCGCGAAAGCGGCGTGCGCGGCGTGCGCTCGTCCCCCTTCGGCGAGGGGCCGATCTTCACCGTCAAGGACATCCAGGCGCGCGAAACCTACTGGTTCGAGGTCGAGGCACGGGCCGGAGAGGTGCTGCGCATCGCCGCCATCGGCGACGGCGACACCGACATCGATCTGGTCATCCGCGACGCGCGCGGCGGGCTTGTGTGCGAGGATGGCTTCGGCGACCACTATCCGGTCTGCACCGTCTCGCCGCGCGAGGGCGGCAAGATGCGGATCGACATCGTCAACCGGGGCGCGGTCTGGACCAAGGTCCAGATCCTGAGCAACTGAGGGCAGGGAATGAAGCGGATCATCCGGGGACTGATTGCCGTCACAGGCGCATTGGCGGTCGCCGCCGGCGTCATGGCCTTCACGCGTCAGGACACCCCGGAATCCCTCCGCGCCGAAGCCTATGAGGCGGCGCAGTGGGCCATCGCCTCGGACGCCGCCGACGCCCTGGCCAAGGTCTCGGCCCGCTTCGCCGAGGGCGATGATGCGCTCGGCCGGCTGGCCGAGGAGCGCGAGACCCTCATCACCCGCCGTGACGCCCTGGAGAAGGAGCTGGAGCGGCTCTATTCCATCGACGGCGAGGACGGTCGCGCCCGCCGCGCCGAGACCCGCGCCGCCTATCAGACCACGCTCGACCGGCTGAAGGCCGTCGACGCCGACATCGAAACCCGCTTCCCCGCCTATGCCGAACTGACCAGTCCGCGCGCCCTGTCGGTTGCGGAGACCCAGGCCCTGCTCGGCCCGGACGAAGCCCTGCTGCTGGTGCTGGTGAACCCCGAGGCGACCTATGTCTGGGGCGTGTCGCACGACCGCATCGAATGGGCCCGCGCCGCCGGCCTCGGCGACGCCGCCATGACGGAGGCCGTAGGCAAGCTGCGCGCGTCCCTGACCACCGCGGCCTCCCGCGGCGGTGAGGGGCCGACCATGGACCCCTCGATCTTCGCCGGCCGGCCCCAGGCCGCCTTCGACCGCACCACGGCCCACCGTCTGTATACGGAGCTGGTCAAGCCCGTGGAGGGGGTGTTCGAGGGCAAGTCGACCGTCATCACCGTGGTCACCGGCGCCCTGACCACCCTGCCGCTGGCGGTGCTGGTCACCGAACCGCCGACCGGATCGGACACGGCGCCCGCCGCGCTGGAGAGCACGTCCTGGCTGATCGACCGCTATGCGCTCGCGACCCTGCCGTCGGTGTCGAGCCTCAAGGCCCTGCGCTGCCATCTGGTGGTCGCGGCGGAACGCCATGCGGGCTGCCCGGCCCGCAGCGGACCGGGCGCAACCCGCGTCGCCCGCAGCGCCGGGCGTCCGGCCCAACTCGTCGCTTTCGGCGCGCCGGTGCTCACCGGCCCCGAGGAATCCGGGTCACGGGGCGCGCCCGCCGCCGACTCCATCCTTGGCGAAGGCCGTCTGGCCGATGTCGCCAAGCTGAAGGCCCTGCCCAGCCTGCCCGGCTCGCGCGCCGAGCTCCAGGCCTTGCAACGACGCTATCCCGACGCCCTGGTCCGCATCGGCGACGCCGCCACCGAGACCGCTGTGCGCGGCACGGACTCCTTGGCCCTGTCGCAGGCCCGCTTCGTGGTCTTCTCGACCCACGGCCTGATGGCCGGATCGACGGCGGCCGAGCCGGGCCTGGTCCTGACTCCGCCCGATCAGGCGACCCAGGCCGACGACGGCTATCTCAGCGCCTCCGAGGCCGCGCAGATGCGCCTCAGCGCCGAGTTCGTGGTCCTGTCGGCCTGCAACACCGCCGCCTCGGACGGCTCGCCCGGAGGCGAGGGCCTGTCGGGTCTGGCCCGCGCCTTCTTCTACGCCGGGGCGCGGTCAGTGCTGGTGTCGCACTGGGAGGTGTCGGACACGGCCACGACCGAGCTGATCACACGCACCTTCGCCGAACTGGACGCCCATGGCGACGATCCCGCCGCCCGGGCGCGCGCCCTGCAGACGGGCATGAAGACGGTCCGCGCCAACCGCCGCTGGGCCCATCCAGCCTATTGGGCCGCATTCACGCTTGTGGGCGAACCGGGCTGAGGCTTGACGCCGGGGCGGCACGGCCGCACCCATGCGGCCGAACCGGAGGCCGCCCATGACCCGCACGTTTTTCCTCGCCCTGCTGCTGTCGGGCGCCGCCTCGACCGCCTGCGCCCAGGACCTGCTGATCCGGGGCGGGACCATCCAGACGGGCGTGGACGGCGCGGCGCCGGCCGAGGCCGTGCTGGTGCGCGGAGGCCGCATCGCCTGGGTGGGCGTTGAACGCGACCAGCCGGCCGTTGAAAGCACTGTCCAAACGATCGACCTGAAGGGGGCGACCCTGTTCCCCGGCTTCACCGACGGCCATGCGCATCTGGACGGAATCGGCTGGCGTGAGCTGACGCTCAATCTCGAAGGCTCAGCCTCGGTGGCCGAGGCCATGGCGCGCCTGAGCGCCTGGGCCGACAGCCACCCGGACGGGCCGATCATCGGGCGCGGCTGGATCGAGACTCACTGGCCCGAGGGCCGGTTCCTGACGCGCGACGATCTGGATGCGGCGGCGCCGGGGCGAGTCGTGCTGTTGGGCCGGGCGGACGGTCACGCGGTCGCGGCCTCGTCGGCGGCCCTGGCGGCGGCGGGGATCGACGGCTCGACTGCGGCGCCTTCGGGCGGCGAGATTCTTAAAGACGCCAGCGGACGACCCACCGGCCTGCTGGTGGATGCCGCAGAACAGCTGGTCGCCGGCCTAATGCCCCAGGCCGATCCGGACGCCATCCGCACCGCCTATCGCGAGGGCTTCCGCGTCGAGGCCGCCTATGGCTGGACCGGGGTGCATTTCATGAGCGCGCCGTGGCGGGACGTGCCGCTGCTGGAGCGGATGGCCGAGGCGGGCGAGGCGCCGATCCGGGTCTATAATTCGATCACGCCGGACGGCGCGGCCGAGTTGTTCGCCACCGGCGCCCGCAGCGCGGCGGACGGGCGCGTCATCACCCGGGCGGTGAAGCTCTATGCCGACGGGGCCCTGGGCTCACGCGGCGCGGCGCTGTTCGAGCCGTATGCGGATTCAGCGGGCTCAACCGGGCTGATGCAGACCGACGCGGCGACGATCCTGCCCATCTACGAAGCCGCGTTGCGGTCCGGAATCCAGGTCGCCACGCACGCCATCGGCGACCGCGGCAACGCCTCGGTGGCCCAGTGGTACGAGACGGCGCTGCGGGATGTTCCGTCTTCGGAACGGCCAAACGGCGCCGACGTGCGCTGGCGCATCGAACACGCCCAGATCCTGCGGCCAGCGGACTATCACGCCTTCGTCGACCTGCCGATCATCGCTTCAATGCAGCCCAGCCACGCCATCGGCGACTTCCATTTCGCCCCGGCCCGGCTCGGCGACGCGCGGCTGGACGGCGCCTATGCCTGGCATAGTCTGGTTGATCTGGGCGTTGTCGTGGTCGGCGGATCGGATGCCCCGGTCGAGCGGGGCGATCCGCTGATCGAGTTCTACGCCGCGGTGGCGCGGCGCGACCTGCAGGGCTTCCAGGGTCCGGACTGGCGGCCGGACGAGGCGGTGGACCGGGCGACGGCGCTGAAGATGTTCACCCTGTGGCCCGCCTACGCCTCGTTCCGCGAGGCCGAGCTGGGAACCATCGAGGTGGGCAAGCGGGCGGACTTCACGGCCTTCAACATCGACCTGATGACCGTGCCCGCCGCCGATATTCCGCACGGCCACGCGGTCTATACGATCGTGGACGGCGTGGTCGTCTACCGCGCGCCGGACTGAGCAGGCGGTCCCACCAGCAGCCCCTCGGCATTCAGGGTGGCGTCGGCGTTTTCGCTGACGGTCAGGGTGCGGGCCTCGATGCCCTGTTCGGCGTGAAGCGCGGCCAGCCAGCCGAACAGCGCCGCCGTGGTGGCGCCGTTGATGCTGAAGCCCACCCCGTCGTTCAGAGGATTGAACACGGCGTTGACCCCACCCGCGTCCGCCGCGCGCCGCGCCGCCGCCAGGACCTGATCTGCCCCCATGGACGAGGCGCCGCCTGCGATGCGCGCCGCGCCGGCCTCGATCAGCAGCAGGTCAGCCTCGGCCTCGGCCCGGCGTTCGGCCGCGTTTTCGCGCCAGTTCAGGGTCGGGGTGATGATGGCGAACCACAGCAGGATGCAAGTCAGAAGCCCCGCCATGAACATCAGCAGCCGCTGCTCGCGCAGGGACCGTCCGGACCACAAGTTGCGGGCGTTGTCGATCAGGCCGCTCATTGGCCCGCCCCGACGATGACATCGCTGACGACGCGGCCGTTGTCGTCCAGCGTCGAGGTGTCGGTCAGGGTCAGGCCGGAAGCGGCGACGGCGGCTTTCAGCGCGTCCATGTCCTGATAAGTCCGATAGCTGACGGTGGCGCGTACGCCGGATTCGGGATCGGCGCTGAAGCTGTCGAGTTCGGCGCCGTCGACGCGCTCGACCGCCGCGAACAGGGCGGCCGCGGCGGGCGCCGCGCCGCCGGGCGGGACGGCCGTGGCGATGCGGCGCCGGGCCTCGGAGATCGGATCGGCCGAGGCGGGCATGTCGGGGAAGGCCTTCTGCGCGGCGGCCTCGGCGCGGTCGTTGGCGCGGCCGGCGGCGACCTCGTCGCGGGCTGCCAGCGCCAGGGTCGAGACCAGCGGCATCGCCAGGGCGGCGGCGGCCAGGATGGCGGCGAGGCGCCAGCGGCCGAGGTCCTCGCTTGCGCGGGGAGCGCCCTGCAGCAGGTTCAGCGGCGGGTTGAGGGCGGCGGCGATCAGCATCTGTTCGACGCGGCGCATGTCCTCGACCGGCTCGATGCGGCGGCCCCCGGCGACGGCCTCGGCCAGGTCCGGCTCTATCCCGGCGGCGAAGCGGCGGCCGCGCAGTGCCACGGCGGGGCCGAACCCTACGGCGCTCAGCACGTCGTCATCGAAGGGCTCGGGCACCGTCAGGGTGTCGGGCACCAGCGCGTCGGCCTTCAGTCCCATGGTGGCCAGCCAGTCGATCCAGGCGTGCAGCAGAGCCTCTCCGACCACGGCGGTCAGGCGCGGCTCGCCAGCCACGGCGGGGCCTAGCACCAGCCGCACGCGATCGGGCGTGGCGGCGAGGTCATCCTTGAGCATCCACAACGCCGCCGTACGCTGCTGCGCCGCCGTGCCCTTCGGCAGGTCGAGCCAGCGAACCAGAACGTCCGAACCCGGAACGACAGCGACGGTCCTGATGGCGGGACCGTCGGCAGGGCTTTCCAGCGTCAGCAGGCCGCGCTCCAGAACGGTCCCGGCGGCGTCGAGAATCAGCCAGGGCGCGGGGCGGCTGGCGACCGTGGGGATGAGGACGAGGCGGGTGCGGCTCATCGGATGCGCACCTCTCCGGCGCTGTCGATGCTGACGACGGCCGTGGCTTTTTCGCGGGTCAGGACGATGGCGGCGGGCTCGGCCACGCCGGTGGGGTCGAAGGCAACCCGCACGGCGTCGCCGTTCAGGGTCGTTCCAGGCTGCCAGGCCTCGGGGCGGAAAGGGCCGTCATGCAAAGGCTTCCAGCCGGAGCCGTCGAACATCTGGGCGGCGTATCCGGTTGTGGTGGCCTCGATGGCCACGGCGCGGTTGGTCATCACCGCCTCCTCGCGCGCGGCGGTCAGCCGGGCGCCGAGGCGCGCCGCCTCGTCAGCCACGTCGGGCGTGGTCTCGGGCAGGGTCAGCATGACCGCCCCGGCGGCGAGGCCGATGATCGCCAGCGTGGCCATGAGCTCAACGAGGGTAAAACCCTCGCGCTCACTCTCTCCAGTTGCCGAGGTCCGCATCGTCGCCCGTGCCTCCTTCCTTGCCGTCGGCGCCGAAGGAGAAGACGTCGAACGCCTGGCCGTGGGCGCTGGTGCGACGGTACTGGTAGGGCTTGCCCCACGGATCGTCGGGCAGGCGGCGGACATAGCCGCCCGCGCGGTAGCTTTCGGGGCGGGCGAGGCCGGCGGGAGCCGTCACCAGCGCCTGAAGACCGGCACGATCGTCCGGATACGTCAGATTATCGAGGCGATAGGTCTCCAGCGCCTGCTCCAGCATGGCGACGTCGGCCTGGGCCTTGCCCACCATGGCCTTGTCGCGGCTGGGCAGGACGTTGAGGATCACTACGGTCGCGAGCAGGCCGATGATCACGATCACGACCATCAGCTCCACCAAGGTGAAGCCCTGACGGGCCTTTTTAGCGCTATCGCTCGCTACGCGGTCGCTCGCTGCTTGAGCGCCGACTTGAGCGCGGTCGGTGTGTGTCTCGGTCATTTCTATTCCTACCCCATCGCCAGGGTGTTGATCTGAAGAATGGGCAGCAGGATCGACAGCACGATCAGCGCCACCACCCCGCCCATGACCACGATGATCGCCGGTTCAAGCAGGCTCAGCATCACGGCGGTGAATGTCGAGAACTCGCGTTCCAGATAGTCGGCCGCCCGCTCCAGCATCGGCTCCAGCCGGCCGCTGCTTTCGCCCGACGCCGTCATGGTGACGAGAATGGGCGGGAAGACGTCGGCGCGGCGCATCGCGGCGCTGAGGCCCCCGCCCTCGCGCACGGCGTCGGCCATGGCCTCGGTGGCGAGGCGTAAACGGCGGTTGTGCACCGTGCGGGCGGTGATGGTCAGGCCCTCCAGGACCGGCAGGCCCGACGCCGTCATGGTCGCCAGCGTCCGCGCCATCCGCGCCCCGTGCAGGTCGCGGGTCAGGCGGCCGATGACGGGCAGGGTCAGGATCGCCGTGTCGATCCGCAGGCGGAAGGCCGGATTGCGCATCGCCGCCGCGAAGCCGACGGCTCCCAGTGCGAGGATCAGCAGCACCGCCCAGCCGCCCGTGCGCATGGCGTCCGACAGGGCGATGACGATGCGGGTCAGCAGCGGCAGGGTCTGGCCCATGCTGTCGAACTGGTCGACGACCTTGGGCACCACGAAGGTCATCAGGGCCGCGATGACGCCCAGCGCCACCGCCGCCAGCACCAGCGGATAGACCAGGGCGGTGATGACCTTGCCCTGCACCTGCTGCTCGCGCTCCAGCCCGTCGGCGAGGCGTTCGAGGATAGGCTGCAGCGCGCCCGAGCTTTCGCCGGCCGCGACCATGGCGCGGTAAAGGGGCGGGAAGGCCCGGGGTTCGGCGGCCATGGCCTCGGCCAGACGGCGGCCTTCGAGCACGCCGCCGTGAACCCGCGACAGCACCTGACGGACCTTCGGCTGTTCGGCCTGGAGCGTCAGGGTGCGCAGGGCCTCCTCCAGCGGCGTCACGGAGATCAGGGTGGCCAGCTGGCGGGTGGTCAGGGCCAGGGCGCGGGCGCCGATGCGGGCGCCGGCGGTCGAGGCCTTCTCCTTCGTCCGGGCCGTCCGGTGCGCGGGCGCCAGCTGCAGCGGCATAAGCTTGCGGCGGTCCAGCAGGACGCGCGCGGCGGCCTCGTCGGCGGCGTCGAGCGCACCGGTGACGGTGCGTCCGCCCGCGTCCACCGCCACATAGTCGAAGGCCGCCATCAGGCCGCCGCCTCATCCGCCAGCACGTCCTGACGCGTGACCCGCACGGCCTCCTCGACCGTGGTGACACCGTCCAGCACGAGCGCGCGGGCGCGGTCGGTCAGGGTTCCGCCCTTGGAGAAGGCGGCCCTGGCGATGGCGTCTTCGCCCGCTTCGGAGGCGATCAGGCCGCGCACCCGGTCGTCCACGCGCAGGGTCTCATAGAGACCGACGCGGCCGACGTAGCCGGTCTGGTTACAGTGGGCGCAAGCGCCGGCGCGCCAGATTTTCCGCCCCGGTTTCACGCCCAGCAGGCGGGCGGTGGCGGCGTCGGCGGCGTCCTCGACCCGGCAGTCCGCGCACAGGCGCCGCACCAGCCGCTGGGCCACGATCAGGCGCAGGGTGGAGGCCAGCAGGAAGGGCTCCACCCCCATGTCGCGCAGGCGGGTGACCGCGCCGACGGCGTCGTTGGTGTGGACGGTGGACAGCACCAGGTGGCCGGTCAGGGCAGCCTGAACCGCCACGCTCGCCGTCTCTGTGTCGCGGATCTCGCCGACCATGACCACGTCCGGGTCCTGGCGCAGGATGGCGCGCAGGCCGGCGGCGAAGGTCATGCCGACCTTGGGGTTCACCTGGGTCTGGCCGACGCCGTGGATGGCGTATTCGACCGGGTCCTCGACCGTCAGGATGTTGCGGGTCGCGTCGTTCAGCAGGGTCAGGCCGGCATAGAGGCTGGTGGTCTTGCCCGACCCGGTCGGGCCGGTGACAAGGATGATGCCGTTGGGCTCGGCCAGCGCCGCACGGAAGGCCGCCAGCGTTTCCGGCCCCATGCCGAGGTCTTCCAGCTTCAGGTCGGCCTGGTCGCGATCAAGGATGCGCAGCACCACCCGCTCGCCCGCCCGCGACGGCAGGGTCGAGACGCGCACGTCCAGCGACTTGCCACCCAGGGTCAGGGGGATACGGCCGTCCTGGGGTACGCGCTTCTCGGCGATGTCGAGCCGCGCCATGACCTTCACCCGCGACACCAGCAGCGGCGTGATGCGCGGATTGAGGCTGAGGGTTTCACGCAGGACGCCGTCGATCCGCATGCGGACGGTCAGAGCCTGTTCGAAGGGCTCAATGTGGATGTCGGAGGCCCCGGCGCGTACGGCCTCGGCGATCAGGCCGTTGATCAGGCGGATGACAGGGGCGTCGTCGGCGGTGTCCAGCAGATCGGCGGCGGCGGGAATGTCGTCGATCAGGCTATCGAGCCCGCCCGGCACGCCCATGTCGTCGCCGTCGGCGGCGTTCAGGTGGTCCCCGGCGTAGACCTCGGACAGGCGGCGGTCGAACTCGGCCTGGGTCAGGTTCTGCACCCGGATGGGGCGGCCCAGCGCCCGGCGCGCCTCGATCAGCCCGGCCGGATCGGCGCCCGCGCGCAGGCCCACAACGGCCACGTCGCCGGCATCCAGAAGGATGACGCCGCATCGCTTGGCGAAGGCATAGGGCAGGGTCGGGTTGACCAGGGTGATCATCGGCGAGCCGTCAGTTCCCGGGCAGGGGCGCGTCGCCCGGTTGGGGCGCCACGGGCGGCTGGGTGCGGATGTAGTCACGCAGCAGGGCGTCGAGGCTGGGCTCGGACGCCGGATCTGCGGCGATCTGTTGCCGGCGGGCGTAGTCCCAGCGCTGGGCGCTGAGGCGCTGGGCGTCCTCCGGGCTCCGCACGATGGTCGGGCGGATGAAGATCACCAGATTGGTGCGGGCGCCCTCGCGCGAGGTCGAGCGGAACAGGACGCCGATGCCCGGGATGTCGCCCAGCAGCGGCACGCGGCTGGAGACCACGCTGTCGTTCTGGGACAGCAGGCCGCCGGCCACGGCGATGTCTCCGTCATCGACGATCAGGGTCGTCTCCAGCTCGCGCTTGTTCAGCACCAGGTCGCTGGCGTTGGCGGTCAGCTGGTTGTCGATCGACGACACCTCCTGACGGATGTGCAGGGTGATGGAGCCGCCGGCGTTGATCTGGGGCCGGACGACCAGCTTCACCCCGATGTCCTGGCGTTCGGTGGTCCGGAAGGGATTGGCGTTGTTGTCGGCCAGAACCTCGCCCGTCGTGACCGGCACCTCCTGCCCGACCAGGAAGGTGGCCTCCTGATTGTCGAGCGTCATGACCGAGGGGGTCGACAGGATGTTCGAGGCGCTGTCGGACCGCACCGCATTGATGACGGCGCCGATCAGGATGTCGCCGACCGAGCCGACCCCGCCGCCGACGAAGCCGTTGAGGCGCAGCAGGCTGTTGATGCCGGCGCTTCTCAGGTCGTCGCGCAGGGGATCGTCCGCGTCCAGACCATCGGCGGCGATGGCGCCGGCGATAGGCAGCAACGGCGCGGCGCTGTCGGAATAGTTGGTCAAGGCCAAGGGGTTGCCGTCCTCACCCGCCGCAGCCCACTGAACGCCCAGCTGATGCACGGCCTCGTCGGACAGTTCGACGACGATGGCCTCGACCAGCACCTGCTGGCGGCGGGTGTCGAGGCGGGCGATGACGTCAGCCAGCATGCGCTGGGTCTCGGGGGAGGCCTGGATGACCAGGGCGTTGGCGCCGGGGAAGCGGGTGACCGAGGCGCGCTGGCCGGCGACTGGCGCGGGCGGCGTGGGAGGCGCGGCGCCGTCCACTGACGCGGCGACGGCGCTGGCGGCGGTCACCGGCTGGCCCACCAGCTGTTGAAGCACGGGCAGCAGCTGATCCGCGTCGGCGTGCTGAAGGAACACCACCTGCACGTCGGCGGACGACTGGGCGCGGGAGTCGAGATCCTCGACCAGACCGCGCACCCGGGCGACGGCGGCCGGGTCACCGCGCAGGACGACGGAGTTGGAGCTGACGACGGGCGTGACCGAGACCATGCCCTGACCCGCCTGTCCGCCAGGGGGCGCCAGAACCTCGTCCAGCACGGCGGCGATCTCGGCGGCGGACGAGTTCTCCAGCGTCACCACCTCGAAGGCGGCGGTGTCAACGTCGATGCGCGCGATGAGGCTGCGGATGCGGCCCATGTTGTCGGCGAAGTCGGCGACCACGACGGTGTTGCCCGCCGGGTTGGCCAGAACCTGACCCGAGGCGCCGACCAGCGGACGGATGGTCTCGGCGGCCGAGGCGGCGTCGATGTTCTTCAGGGTGAAGACCTCGGTCACGAAGCGCTCGGTCCCGGTGGTCGAGGGCCCCTGCGCCGCCCCCTGCGCTGGCGCGATGCGATAGGCGCCGGAGTTGGTCGGGATCACCACCAGCCCGTTGGCGCGCAGGGTCGAAAGGAAAATCTCGTAGGTCTGGGCGCGGGTCAGGGGGCGGTCGCTGGACACCGTCACCGTGCCGGTCACCGCCGGATCGACGATGAAGGTGCGGCCGGTCAGGCGGGCGATGTCCTGGATGAAGGCGCGGATGTCTGCGCCCTGGACGTTCAGGGTCTGGCGCTCCTGGGCCATGACGGGCGCGACGGCGATGAGCGTCGGCGCGGCCGTGGTCAGGGCGAGGACGCAGGCGAGACCTGCTCGACCCAAACTTGCCCTTGAGGCGCGGCGGGAAAACTGGGTCAACGGCCCGTCCTTATAGTGGTGGTTCGCGGCTGGCCGTTCCGCTCGAAGCGGATCTCGGCCTGGGGCGCCCGGGACAGGCGCGTGCGGAGTTCATTGAGGCGGCCGAGGCCGTCCAGCGGCACGCCGTCGATCGAAGTGATGACATCGCCCGGCTGCAGGCCCGCGGCGGCAAGCGCCGGGGTCTGGCCCGATGCATTCACGGTGAAGCCCGTGACGGCCAGGCCGCGCATCCGGGGCCGCAGCGAAGCCTCGGCCATCAGGGCCTGCGGATCGACGGTTGCAGCGGCCGATGACTGTGGCGTGACGACCTGTTCGGTGGTCGGCGGCGGAGGCGGCGCGGCGGCGCCCACGGGAACCTCGCCGAAGGTGATGCGGCTGGGCGAGCCGTTGCGCGAGACGACGGCGTGGTCGGGCCCGACCTCGGTCAGGGTCAGGCCCGGCTCGATTTCGTCACCCACGCCAACCGAGACCTGACGCCCATCGGGCAGGCCGATGATGGCCGAGCCGCCGCCGGGGCCGCCGGCGCGGACGCCGAACAGGCGGAATTGCTCCGACCCCGCCGCCGTCACCTCGGCCAGACTGGACGCCTCGCCGGTGCGGAAGAAGGCGTCGAAGCGGGAGAGGACGGAAAGGTCGGCGCGGGGGGCGGGCGGCGCCGCCGCCTCGGCCGCCGGCATGGCCAGACGCCAGACCAGCACGACAACCTGCACGGCGATCAGGCAGACCAGCAGGCCCTCGACGAAGAGGCGCGCGCGGTCAGGGCGTTGGGCAAGCGTCGCCGCCGCCTCCCGCGCCGCGCTGCTCCAGCTTCGGACCTTGCCGATCACGTTACGCCCCGATCGCCTGAACGGGCTCTGAAAGAGCCGCCCGCGGCCCTTACCCCAACCTTCAGAACCCGGCCCTCATGGGTTCGTGACGATACAGTGTCGATCGCATGGAATTCAATCCGGACACGTCTCATACGCGAGTGCGACTCCCGTCGCTGGCGCAGGGGCCGGATGCTGATAGGCTGGACGACGAACGGGAGGACGGCGGATGCACAGAGTTATCGGAGCGACCGTAGCCGGGCTGGCGCTGCTGGGCGTGGCCTCGGCGGCCATGGCGCAGAGCGACGTGTCCGAGTTCCGGCGCCTGCGGTCCGAGGGGATCGCGGCGGCCAACGCTGATGATCTGGCCACCGCCGGCGACCGGCTGGCGCAGGCCGACGCCCTGATCCCCAACCATCCCGGCATGATGCTGATGCGCGCGCGGCTGGCGGCCCAGGGCGGTGACCTGGCGGAGGGCGTGGTCCAGCTGGGCCGCTATGCCAAGGCGGGGCTGGTCCTCGATCCGTCGCGAGATCCTACCCTGTCGACGCTGGCGGAAACGCCGGGCTATGCGGAGATCGTCGCGCGCATCGCGACGAATGGCGAGCCGGTAGGCGCGGACAGGATGCTCGTCGTCGCAATCGTGCCGACCAGAGGGCTGGCCGAAAGCGTGGCGAGGGATGAAGTGCGGGGACGCTGGCTAGTGTCTCAGATCGCCGGAAGAAGGATTGTCGCCATCAATGATGACGGTTTTGGAGAACCGTTCCTGGATGCCGCGCCCGACATCGGCGGTGTTCTGGGGATCGTAGTCGATGCGGCGCGGGGCCGGGTCTGGGCCGTGACCGCCCCCCTGCCGCCGGCGATCCATGGGCAGGAGACGTCTCCGCCCACGGGGTTGCTGGAGATCGACCTCGCCGACGGCCGGGTTCTGGCCCGCCATCCGGCGCCAGACGGGAAGGCGGACCGCACTTTCGGCGACATAGCGCTGGGGCCGGACGGCGCGGTTTATGTGGCGGATTCCGGCGGCGGCGAGGTGTTCCGCCTGGCCCCGGGCGCGGAGGCCCTGACCATCCTCGTCGGCCCCGGCCGGTTCGGCTCGCCTCAGGGCATGACGGTGACGCCGGACGGCCTCGCCCTGATCGTGATCGACTACAGTTCCGGCCTTTACCGGGTCGATCTGGCGACGGGCGCGGCGGCGAGGCTGGCCGCGCCTGGCGACGCCAGTATGATCGGCGTGGACGGCCTGGCCCGCGACAGCCGGGCGCTGTACGCCATTCAGAACGGCGTGAACCCGCAGCGAGTGCTGAAGCTGACCATGGACGCCGGCTGGACGCGCATCGACGCGGTCGATGTGCTGGCGGCCAACCTTCCCGAGATCGAAGAGCCCACCACGGGTCTGGTCCATGACGGGGGACTCGTGTTCGTATCGCGTTCGCAGTGGAGCGATTTCGACGATGACGGCGCGCTGAAGGACGGCGCGGACGGCCCCGCGATCATCGCCCGTCTGCGGCTGGACTGACGGGGAACACAGCTATGATCGAGATGGTGATCGACGCGCGCAGGAAGGACCTGGGCGGCTTCGAGGTGGGACGGGTGCTGCCCTTCCATGCCCGGCGCATGGTCGGGCCGTTCATCTTCCTGGACCAGATGGGACCGGCCGAGTTCGCGCCGGGGGCCGAGGCGATCAATGTGCGGCCGCATCCGCACATCGGCCTGTCGACCCTGACCTATCTGTTCGAGGGCGAGATCATGCACCGGGACTCCACCGGCGTGACCCAGGCCATCCGTCCCGGCGAGGTCAACTGGATGACCGCCGGCAAGGGCATCGTCCATTCCGAGCGCACCGATCCGCTGAAGGCGTCGCAGGGCGGGCCGATGCACGGCATGCAGGCCTGGATCGCCCTGCCGACCGAGCAGGAGGACTGCGATCCGTCGTTCAAGCACTACGCCGGCCCGGACCTGCCCGCCTATGAGAACCAGGGCCTGTTCGCGCGTCTGGTGGCGGGCGAGGCCTATGGCGCCTCGGCCCGGGTGAAGACGGCGTCGCCGATGTTCTACGTCCACTGGGAGCTGGCCGAGGGCGTCCGCACCGCGCCCCCGCCCGGCAAGGGAACGGGCGGTTATTCCGAGCGCGCCCTCTATGTCGCCAAGGGCGAGATCGAGGTCGGGGACCGCGTCTTCCACGCCGGCCAGATGATCGTGCTGGAGCCGACCGCCGAGCCGACCATCAAGGCCATCCACCCCTCGACCGTCATGGTGCTGGGCGGCGAACCGGTGGGACCGCGCGTCATCTGGTGGAATTTCGTCTCGTCCAGCCAGGACAAGATCGACGCGGCCAAGGAAGATTGGAAGGCCGGGCGCATGGCCCTGCCGGCCGAGGACGACCAGGAGTTCATTCCCCTGCCCGATGTGCCGTCCACGCCCGAACCGGCTCCGGTCAAGCCCGAGCCGACGCATCCAGTCTGAGGTGCGGCGTCTCGGTTTCGAGGTCCGCCCGGGTCGCGTGGCTGACGCCGGCGGTCTTCAGCACGGCGTCGCTGAGGCCTGCGGGCGCGTTCAGCAACATGATGTTGCGGGTGAAGCGCCGCACCGAGCCGATAAGACCGCCCAGCCGTCCACGCGCCTGCAGTTTCGTCGCGTCGATGGTGACGCCGCTGAAAGCATGCTCGCGCATAGCGATAGACGCGATCTTGTGATCACCGATGTGCAGCATGACGCTGTGGAAGAAGGGCGCCAGCATGGCGGCCGTCTCGCCGATCTGACCCGAGGGCGCGCCGGAGTTCACGCCGTCCAGCTCCAGGATCACGACCTGACGCATCACATCGGCGGCCTCGGCCCAACGGCCGATCAGGCCCAGCCGCGGGCGGGCCGGCATGACGACGCCGAAGTCCAGGGGCGCGATCACCGCGAAGACGCCGCCCTCGCGCCGGTATTCCTCCAGGATCGGCAGCAGGAAATCGATCGTCGCGTGATCGACCGCTTCGGCCTGAGCCATGGTCGGCGACCGGTCGCCCCGCCAGACGCGGTTGATGCGGTAGGCGCCGATGACGCCGTGATCGAGCCGCCAGACCGGCGTGATCTCCAGATCGACGGCCGCAGGTTCGTTGCTGGCCGTGACGATGTCAGCCGAGACGCGGCGTCCGCCCAAGGGCGGAGTCCAGTCCTCCGGCGACCGGGCGCGAACCTCCACGTCGTTTGCGGGCGGGGCGAAGGCGCGCGGCTGCGCAAACATATCCACCGCCTCGCACACCAGTCCTTGGCCATTCAGGGCCGCGACCCGCGTCAGCACCACGTCGTCGTCGGCGCTGCGCCCGAGGAAGAATGACAGCAGCCCGCGCAGCACATCCGCACAGCGCACCTGGGCCTCATAGGTGTCGACCGAGGCCACCGCCGCCAGGAAGGTCGTGTCGTCGATGCGCAGGAACACGTCCGGCGGCGGCATGCGCTTCTCCAGCGCCCGCTCCGCCGCGTCCCATATCTGCTGCTTCTTGTGCGGCCACCGGTCGCCCAGAGACGCCCGGACAGGGTCGAGTGACAGGGCGAAGACGCGGCCCTGGTTGACCAGTCCCGCCTCGACGATGCGGTCCAGTTGATCCCGGCGCGAGGCGCCGAGCATGGTCAAGGGAACGGTGGTCGACACAGTACGCCTGCACAATCATTACTGGCTTTGATTGTAGAGCCGCACAACCTACCGAGGACTTACCGGTCATGATGAACGGCCGTCGAGACGCGGCCGGACACCCCCGGAGGTCAGCCCCGGCGGGGGCGGCAGATCTGGCGGGCGCGCAACGCCATCATCCGGTCGCCCTCTGCATTCGCCAGTTCCCGCGCCTCCCGGCACCGGCCCTGCTCGATCAGTCCGCTGACCCGATTGGCCAGGTCGATGCGTTCAAGCCGCTGGGGCGGGATGTTGTTGCCCGATGCTTCGTCCAGCATGTTTTCCGCCTCGACGCGGTACGCTTCGGGCACGCGCCACTCGGTGGCCAGGCGGGCCTGAACCTGCAAGGGCGTCGGCTGTGTCGGGCCTTCCTGGGCGGCGGCGGGCGCGGCGAAAGCCATGATGGCGGCGAGGGGCGCGAGGGCGATCAGGATGCGCATCGGAATGTTCCTCGGGGTCTGAGGGGATTGAACGCCGGTTTCCGCACCGGCGCAATATTCGAGCCTATGTCGGCCCTTGAACGCCGATGATCGCCCCCGATCTAAGCGGCATGACCGCATTTTCAGTTCTCGACCTGTCGCCCGTAGTTCAGGGCGGCGACGTCGCCCGCGCGCTCGACGAGACCACTCGCTACGCACAGGCCGCCGACCGGTTGGGGTTCAGGCGCTTCTGGCTGGCGGAGCATCACAACATGCCGGGCATCGCCTCGGCGGCGACCTCGGTGGTCATCGGCCATGTGGCCGGGGCGACGCGGACGATCCGCGTGGGCTCGGGCGGGATCATGCTGCCCAACCACGCGCCGCTGGTGATCGCCGAACAGTTCGGCACGCTGGACGCCCTCTATCCCGGGCGCATCGACCTCGGCCTCGGGCGGGCGCCGGGCACGGACGGGGAGACGGCCCGCGCGCTGCGCCGCTATTTCGACGCGGCCGACCAGTTCCCGCGCGACGTGCTGGAGCTTCAGGCCTTCCTGGCCCCTTCGGTCGAGGGCCAGCGTGTCCGGGCCGTGCCGGGCGCGGGGGCCAACGTGCCGATCTGGCTGTTGGGCTCCAGCCTGTTCAGCGCCGAGCTGGCGGCGCAGTTGGGCCTGCCCTTCGCCTTCGCCAGTCACTTCGCGCCCGAACTGCTGATGCAGGCGCTGCACATTTACCGCGCCGGATACCGGCCTTCGACGGCCCATCCCGAGCCCTACGCCATGGCGGTGATGAACGTCTTCGCCGCCGATACCGAGGCCGAGGCGCGGCACCTTTCCACCTCGATGCAGCAGGCCTTCGCCGCCGTGGTCACGGGCCGGACCATCCAGCTGCCGCCGCCGGTGGACAATATCGAGCGGGTGCTCGACGCGCGCGCGATGGCCGCCGTGGAAAGCCGCCTGCAATACGCCGCCATCGGCGATGCGGGCATCGTGCGCGACCGCCTGAACGCCTTCGCCGCCGAGACCGGCGTAGACGAGGTCATGGTCACGGGCATGATCTTCGACGTCGAGGCGCGCATCCGGAGCCTGGAGATCACCGCCGAGGCGGTCGGCCTGGGCTAGAGCCCCGCGAGAAAATCGAGCAGCAGTCGGTTCACCTCGTCCGGCCGTTCCTGTTGCAGCCAGTGGCCGGCGGCGGGCAGGACATGCTGGCCGCGCAGGTCGGTCAGCCAGTCTTTCAGCCCGACCTCGGCCGGCCCGGCGTAATGGCGCACCGGGTCGCGCTCGCCGACGATGAACAGCGACGGCTGGCGGATGCGCGCGTCCTGCAGGAAGGCCGTCTGCGCCCAGTTGCGGTCGAGGTTGCGGTACCAGTCGATCGGCCCCTTGAACCCGTCCGCCGTGAACCCCTCCACATATTCCGCGAAATGGCCCTCGCTGAGCCACGGCGGCAGGGTCGCGTCGTCGGCGATGGAGTCCAGCATGCTGACGCCATCGGGCATGAAGCCGGTCGACTGCCGCCCGTCGGGCGTCGCCCCGTCATAGGCATGAAACATCTTGCGCAGCGCCGTGGCCGGGTCGGCGTCGGCCTGTTCGTGCGCGTCCTCGGCCTGGAAGCGGACGATATAGAGGTCGCCCAGCCCGGCGCGCTTCGTTATCGCAGCCATCGCCGGGATCGGCGGCCCGCCCGGGCGGCGCGGCTGGAACGGCACGCTGAGACCCGCGACGGCCCTGAACATGTCGGGCCGCATCAGGGCGCAGTGCCAGGCCACCGGCGCGCCCCAGTCGTGGCCGACGACGATGCATTCCGTCTCGCGCCCGGTTTCTTTGCAAAGCGCCCGGACCAGATCGACCATGTCGCCGACGAGGTTCAGGATCGAATAGCCGCTGGTGTCAGTCGGCTTGTCGGTCCCGCCATAGCCTCGCATGTCGGGGGCGACGGCGCGGTAGCCAGCCTCGGCCAGCGCCTGCACCTGCGCCCGCCAGCTGACCCCCAGTTCGGGGAAGCCGTGGATCAGCAGGACCAGCGGGCCCTCGCCCGCCTCCAGCACCTGCTGGGTCAGACCGTCGGTCTTGATGAGGCGCAAGGATGGCTCGCTCATCGGCTGAGCTCCGCCTTGACAGTGAGTGGCGGTTGGATGTCGTACTCCGACAAGCCCCACATCCCGACCAGAGTGATCATCAGAAACAGGGACGCCGCCGGGAACCGCCAAGGCGCGATGCCGCCCTTCAGGGCGATGCCGACGCAGAGTGGAGAAAATACAGCCGCCATCCCGGTCAGCAGCATGCCCACTTCAGCCGCCTCGCGCGACAGCGCCGCCCAGGCGAACCCAAAGGTCATGAACAGCAGCAGGGCCGTGACCATGTGCCAGGTGTAATAGTTCAACCAGCGGCTCGCGGGCGTCAGGTCGCGCGCCTTCAGCAGCGGTCGCGCGACGAAGATTCCGCCGACGAAGGTGTGGACCCCGAAGGTGATCAGGCTGATCAGCGCGGCCAGTGCGAAGCCGGGGTTCAGCGAACCGCTCCACATGATGACAGTGGGCCCCTGCTCGATGATCAGGGGCCCCTCCATCGTCAGGCCGCCTTCTTCGCGCCGCTGAACTTGCCGTAGAAGGTCTCTCCCTTCGCGGCCATGTCACGCAGCAGCTGAGGCGGGGCGAACCGGTCGCCGTATTTCGCGGCGTACACATCGGCCTGGGCCACGAAGGCCTTCAGGCCCGTCTGGTCAATGAAGGTGATCGGGCCGCCGGTCCAGGGAGCGAAGCCCCAGGCCAGGATGGCGCCGACGTCGGCCTCGCGCGGATCGTCGATGACGCCCTCTTCCCAACAACGGGCCACCTCGACAGCCTGCCGATAGAGCAGGCGCTGCTTCTGGTCCTCGACCAGCTCGGGCGTGGAATCGTTGATCTTCACCGGGGCCAGTTCGGCCAGACCCGCCCAGAGCTTCTTGGGCTTCTGGTCGTAGTCATAGAAGCCCATGCCGTTCTTGCGGCCGTAGCGGCCGAGTTCCTCGACCATCTTCTGGACGATGTGCGAACCGGGCAGGGGCTGGTAGTTGTCGCCGAGGTCAAGCGCGGTCTGTTTGGCGATCTTGACCGACAGGTCCAGCGCCACGTCGTCGTGCATCTCCAGCGGCCCGCGGGGCATGCCGGTCATGCGGCCGATGTTGTCGATCAGGGCGGGGGCGTAGCCCTCCTCCAGCATGGCCAGACCCTCGGCCACATAGGTGCCGAAGCAGCGCGAGGTGTAGAAGCCGCGGCCGTCGTTGACGACGATCGGCGTCTTCTTGATCTTGATGATGTAGTCGAGCGCCTTGGCGATCGCCGCCGGGCCGGTCTTTTCGCCCAGGATGATCTCGACCAGCATCATCTTGTCGACGGGCGAGAAGAAGTGGATGCCGATGAAGTCCTCGGGACGCACGGAGGCCTCAGCCAGGCCAGTGATCGGCAGGGTCGAGGTGTTGGAGCCGAACACCGCGCCGGGGGCCAGCTGGGCCTCGGCGCGCTTTGTCACATCGGCCTTGATCTCGCGGTTCTCGAACACGGCCTCGATGACCAGATCCGAGCCCTTGATCAGGTCGTAGTCGGTGGTGGCGGTGATGGAGCCGAGCAGGGCGTCGTATTTGTCCTGCGTCAGCTGACCGCGCGACAGACGCTTCTTCAGCAGCTCCTCGACGTGGGCCTTGCCCTTGTCGGCGTCTTCCTGCGAGCGGTCGATCAGGATGGTTTCGATCCCGGCCATGGCCTGCACATAGGCGATGCCCGCGCCCATCATGCCGGCGCCGATGACAGTGACTTTCTTCGGATCGGACTTCTCGATGCTGGCCGGGCGGACGGCGCCCTTGTCGAGCTCCTGCTTCGACAGGAACAGCGAGCGGATCATGCCCTGGGCCTGGGGCGTCATCAGGGTCTTGATGAAATAGCGGGTCTCGATGCGCAGGGCCGCGTCCATCGGCACCTGCACGCCTTCATAGACCGCCTTCATCAGGTTGGTCGCGGCGGGATAATTGCCGTAGGTCTGCTTGCGGATCATCGCATTGCCGACCAGGAAATTCTGGATGCCGGCCGGGTGATAGGGGCCGCCGCCGGGCAGTTTGAAGGACTTGTCGTCCCACGGCTGCACGGCCTTGCCGCCGCCCTTGATCCAGGCCTTGGCGGCCTCGATTTCGGTTCCGACGGGAACGACCTCATGCACGAAGCCCGCGCCCTTGGCGTCGTTGGGACGGAAGGACTTGCCCTCGGTCATGGCCATCATCGCCGCCTGCACGCCGATCAGGCGCGTCAGGCGCTGGGTGCCGCCGCCGCCGGGGAACAGGCCGACCTTGATCTCGGGCAGACCCAACTGGATCTTCGGGCTGTCGCCGACCACGCGGTAGTGACAGGCCAGCGTCAGCTCCAGCCCGCCGCCCAGCGCCAGACCGTTGATCGCGGCCGCCACCGGCTTGCCGCACGTCTCCAGCGCGCGCAGGGCTCCGTTCAGCTTCCAGCCCGCATCATAGGCGTCCTGCAACGAACCGCCGGCCAGCATGCCGCCGGCCATGTCGCCCAGATCGGCGCCGGCGCAGAAGCCGCTGGCCTTGCCGCTGGTCAGGACCGCGCCCTTGATGGCGTCGTCGGTCTTGATGCGTTCGACCCACTCGGGGATCTCCTTCATCACGCCGCTGGTCAGAGTGTTCATCGAACGGTTCGGCACATCGAAGGTGATGAGCGCGATGCCGTCGGCGTCGACGTCGATCTTGAAGTTTTCCATCGGGCTTCCTCGGATTTCAGCTCAGACGCAGCGACATCTCTGACGTCGCCTGCCAGTTCAGGGTTTCGTACATCGGCCGCGCCTGGGCGGTCGGGTGGAGGATCAGGTAGTCGACGCCGCGCGTCCGGGCTTCTTCTTCAACACGCCGCATCAGCTGGCGGGCCAGCCCCTGGCCGCGATGGCCCGGCTCGACGAACAGGTTCAGCACATAGCCGCGTCGGTCGCACTCGGGGTGTTCCGGGTGGGGCGGCCAGTCGATGAACATCAGGCCCACGCTCGCCGCCGGACGGCCATCCGCCTCAATGATCCAGCCCATGTATTCGCCGCTGCGCAGCCGGGAGGCGGCCCAGATCCGAAAGGCCGGGTCCATCCGGTCCAGCACCGCCGCGTCACGACCGGCGGCGTCGAACATCCGCCGCCGGTGGTTGCAGACCGTATCGAGGTCCGCGAAGGTGATGGGACGCAGCGTCATGGCCCTCAGACGCGTTCGATGACGGTGGCGGTGCCCATGCCGCCGCCGATGCACAGGGTGATCAGGGCCGTCGACTTGTTCGAGCGCTCCAGCTCGTCCAGCGCGATGCCGGTGATCATGGCGCCCGTGGCGCCGAGCGGGTGGCCCATGGAGATGCCGCCGCCGTTGACGTTCATCTTGTCGTGCGGAATGTCGAGCGCCTGCATGTAACGCAGCACCACGGCGGCGAAGGCCTCGTTCAGCTCCCAGACGTCGATGTCGGCGGTGGTCATGCCCAGTTTGGCCAGCAGCTTCTTCGTCACGAACTCGGGGCCGGTCAGCATGATCGAGGGTTCGGAGCCAATCGAGGCGGCGCCGACGATGCGGGCGCGCGGCTTGAGGCCCAGCGCCTGGCCGGCTTCCAGCGTCCCGATCAGGACGCCGGCGGAACCATCGACGATGCCCGAGGAGTTGCCGGGGGTGTGGACGTGATTGACCCGCTCGACCTCGGGGTAGCGCTGGTTGATGACGCTATCGAAGGCCATTTCGCCCATCATGGCGAAGGACGGGTTGAGACCGCCCAGCGACTGCATGTCGGTGTTGGGACGGATGGTTTCGTCGCGGTCCAGCTGGACCAGGCCGAGCTGGTTCTTCACCGGGATGACCGACTTCGAGAAGCGACCATCAGCCCAGGCGGCCGCGGCGCGCTTGTGGCTTTCCATGGAGTAGGCGTCCACGTCGTCGCGGCTGAAGCCGTATTTGGTGGCGATCATGTCGGCCGACACGCCCTGCGGCACGAAATAGGTCGGGAAGGCGCTGGACGGATCGACCGGCCAGGCGCCGCCGTCGCTGCCCATCGGCACGCGGCTCATGGCCTCGACCCCGCCGCCGACGGCGAAGTCGGCCTCGCCGGACTTCACCTTGGCCGCCGCCATGTTCACGGCCTCGAGGCCCGAAGCGCAGAAGCGGTTGATCTGGACGCCGGCGACCGTCTGGGCCCAGCCGGCCGACAGGACCGCGGTGCGGGCGATGTCAGCGCCCAGCTCGCCCACCGGCGTGACGCAGCCCAGGATGACGTCGTCGACCTTGGACGTATCCAGATCGTTGCGGTCGCGCAGGGCTTCCAGAACCTGGGTCGCCAGGCTGAGGCCCGTGATCTCGTGAAGGCTTCCGTCCTTCTTGCCCTTGCCGCGCGGGGTCCGCACCGCGTCATAGATATAGGCGTCGGCCATGAGGATTCAGTCTCCAAAGAGGACGGATTCGCGTCTGGAGCGCCACAAACCCTACGTTTACGTCAACGTCAAGATATTCCGAGTCCGCACACCGCACCGCGAACGACTCTCAGCTTCGGCTTCTCGGGAACTCCCCCGCCTTCTCCGCTATTTACGTCGCCAGACGCATCGACTGTCAGGAGCAGATCATGACCTACGAAGAAATGGACGCCATCGCCATGCTGAAGGCCGACCACCGCAAGGTGGAGGAGATCTTCGCGGCGTTCGAGGCCACCACCAGCAAGTCGAAGAAACAGGCCCTGGCCGAACAGGCCTGCCTGGAGCTGAAGGTCCATACGGTTCTCGAGGAAGAAGTCTTCTACCCCGCCTGCGAAGGCAAGGTGGAGGAGGACCTGCTGAAGGAGGCCTATGTCGAGCACGACGGGGCCAAGACCCTCATCAACGAGATCGAGGCCTCCAGCCCGGAAGACGAGTTCTACGACGCCAAGGTCAAGGTGCTGTCCGAGATGATCGAGCACCACGTCAAGGAAGAGGAGCAGCGCGTCGAGGGCGTGTTCGCCCAGGCCCGCGACGCCGGCCTCGACATGGACGCCCTGGCCGACGCCATGCGCGCCCGAAAGATGACGGCGATGGAGGAGTTCCAAGCCGGCAAGCCCGCCGAAACCACGACTTTCCAAGGCGACGACGGCCCGATCCACGCCGCGCCGGAAGAACGCGCCGGGCGCTGATCTCTACAGAAGCTCGGTGATCGCCGCCCGCGCGGCGGCGCCGAGCTTTTCGTGCTTCAGGGCATAGGCGACGTTGGCGCGCAGCAGGCCGATGGCGTCGCCGCAGTCGTAGGTGTCGCCCTCGTATTCCAGGGCGTGGAAGTCCTGCACCTTCATCAGCCGCGCCATGGCGTCGGTCAGCTGGATTTCGCCGCCCGCGCCGGTCTGCTGATCCGCCAGCAGCGGGAAGATGTCGGGCGTCAGGATGTAGCGGCCCGAGATGAACAGGTTCGACGGCTCGGTACCCAGCGGCGGCTTCTCCACCATGCCCCTCATGCGGTTCAGGCGTCCTTCGCGGCCATCGAGCGCCACGATGCCGTATTTGTGGGTCTCGCCCTCGGGGGCCGGCTCGACCACGACGATGTTGCCGCCGGTCTGTTCGTGGGCGGCGATGGCCTGACCAAGTGCCGGTGTGTCGGACATCATCAGCATGTCCGGCAGGATCACCGCGAACGGCTCGTCGCCGATCAGGTCGCGGGCGCAGAAGACGGCGTGGCCGAGGCCCAGCGGCGCCATCTGGCGCACGAAGCTCATCTCGCCGGGCTTCGGCAGGTCGGCGGTGACCAGTTCCAGGATGTCGTCCTTGCCCTTGGCCTTGAGGATCGCCTCGATCTCATAGGCGTGGTCGAAATAGGCCTCGACCGACTCCTGACCGCGGCCGACGATGAAGATGAAATGCTCGATCCCGGCGGCGCGGGCCTCCTCGACGATGTGCGACAGGATCGGCCGGTCGAACACATTCAGCATGTTCTTCGGCGTCGTCTTGGCGGCCGGCAGGACGCGGGTGCCGAGGCCGGCGACGGGCAGAACGGCCTTGCGGACACGGCGGGACGAAGTCATCGGGCGATCCTGATCAGCGTTCGGGGCGTCTTCTTAACCGCAGCGCGGGGTGCGGCGCTACTCAACTGTCACCGACTTGGCGAGGTTCCTCGGCTGGTCCACGTCCGTGCCTTTCTGGACGGCGGTGTAATAGGCCAGCAGCTGCATCGGCACCGCGTGGATCAGGGGCGCGATCAGAGGGTGGCAGTCGGGCACGGCGACACGGCGGATGCCGGCGCCGTGAGGCTCGGGCGCATTGGCCGGAGCGATCATGATCACCGGCCCGCCGCGCGCGGCGACCTCCTGAAGGTTCGAGGCCGTCTTCTCGAACACCTCGTCCAGCGGGGCCAGGGCCACCGTCGGGGTGTATTCATCCACCAGGGCGATCGGGCCGTGTTTCAGCTCGCCGGCGGCGTAGCCCTCGGCGTGGATGTAGCTGATCTCCTTCAGCTTCAGCGCGCCCTCCATGGCCAGCGGGAACATCGCCCCGCGGCCGAGGAAGATGACGTCGCGGGCCTTGGACAGGTCGTGGGCCACCGCCTTCAGCTCGGCGTCCATGGTCAGGGCCTCGGCGATCAGACGCGGCGCCTCGAACAGGGCCTTGACCAGCTCGGCCTCCTTCACCGCATCGATCCTGCCGCGCTGGACGCCGGCGGCGACGGCGAGCGCCAGCAGGGCCGCCACCTGGGCGGTGAATGCCTTGGTCGAGGCGACGCCGATCTCGGGACCGGCATGGGTCGGGAACAGATGACCGGCCTCGCGCGCCATGGAGGACGAGTGGACGTTGACGAGAGCGGCGGTCATCAGCCCCTGGGTCTTGCACCAGGTCAGGCCGGCCAGGGTGTCGGCGGTCTCGCCCGACTGGCTGACGGCGATGGCCAAGGTTCCCTTGGTGACGGCTGGCGATCGGTAGCGGAACTCCGACGCGATCTCGACGTCGCAGGGCAGCCCCGCCAGTTTCTCGAAGGCGTAGCGTCCGATCTGGCCGGCGTAGAAGGCGGTGCCGCAGGCGACAATCTGGATGCGGTCCACGGCGGCGAAATCGACCACCGGCGTCTTGGCCCGGCCGTTCACGAAGTCGAGGTATTCCGACAGGGTGTGCTGCACGCTGTCGGGCTGTTCGTGGATCTCCTTTTCCATGAAGTGGCGGTACTCGCCCTTCTCGACCAGCGCGGACGAGGCCGAGACGCGGACAATGGCGCGATCCACGGCGGCGCCGGTCACGTCGAACATGCGCGCGCCGGAGCGGTCGATGGCGACGTAATCGCCTTCTTCCAGATAGCTGATCTTCTGGGTGAACGGCCCCACCGCCAGGGCGTCCGAACCCAGATACATCTCGCCCTCGCCCCAGCCGACGACCAGCGGGCTGCCGCGCCGGGCGCCGAGGATCAGCTCGTCCTCGCCGTCGATCAGCACGGCGAGCGCATAGGCGCCGGTCAGGCGGTCGAGCACGGACTTGAAGGCCACCAGCGGATCGCCCGCGCCATTGGCAAGCGCGCGGTCGATCAGGTGGGCGACGACCTCGGTGTCGGTCTGGCTTTCGAAGACATGACCCTCGGCGGCCAGTTCGGCCTTCAACTCGGCGAAATTCTCGATGATGCCGTTGTGGACCAGGGTCACGCGCCCAGCCTTGTGCGGGTGGGCGTTGGCGGTGGTCGGCGCGCCGTGGGTGGCCCAGCGGGTGTGGCCGATGCCGGTCGTGGCGGTCAGGGGCTCGGCGGCCAGCACGGCCTCCAGCTCGCGGATCTTGCCCTTGGCCCGGCGGCGCTCGACCTTGCCGTCCACCAGCGCCGCGACCCCGGCGGAATCATAGCCGCGGTACTCCAGCCGCTTCAGGCTGTCGATCAGCCGGGGAACGACCGGACCGGTTCCGGTGACGCCGATGATGCCGCACATGTCGAACAGTCCTTGGGGCAGGGGGAAATCAGGGGACGCTTGGCGCCGGGCGTCGCCGGGTCTAGGTCGGACGCATAGGGCCAGATGCGCCTCTAGGGTTTCTTAAGCGCCCGCGCATCTAAAATGGGGTTTCGGAAGATTTCCTGACCCGGACGAACAAGGACGTTGAGCTTGGGCGAAAGACGCTATTTCGGCACCGACGGCATCCGCGGCCGCGCCAACGCCCATCCCATGACCGCCGAGGTGGCGCTGCGCGTCGGCCTGGCGGCGGGCCGGCTGTTCATGTCCGGCGACGACCGCCGGCATCTGGTGGTGATCGGCAAGGACACGCGCCTGAGCGGCTACATGATCGAGCCGGCGCTGGTGGCGGGCTTCGCCTCGGTGGGCATGGACGTGCGCACCTTCGGGCCGCTGCCGACGCCGGGCGTGGCGATGATGACCCGCTCGATGCGGGCCGACCTCGGCGTCATGATCTCGGCCTCGCACAACGATTACGCCGACAACGGCATCAAGCTGTTCGGCCCCGACGGCTACAAGCTGTCGGACGAGATCGAGCTGAAGATCGAGGCCATGATGGATGCCGGCCTGAACGAGGGGCTGGCGCCGTCCGACCGGCTGGGCCGGGTCAAGCGCATCGACGACGCCCCACCGCGCTATATCGAGATCGCCAAGGCGGCCTTCCCCAAGCGGCTCAGCCTCAAGGGTCTTCGCATCGCCATCGATTGCGCCAACGGCGCCGGCTACCGCGTCGCGCCCACCACCCTGTTCGAGCTGGGAGCCGAGGTCTTCCCGATCGGGGTCGAGCCCAATGGGACCAACATCAACCTGAAATGCGGCTCGACGTACCCGGCCGCCCTGTCGGCGGCGGTGAAGCTGCACGGCGCGCACATCGGCATCGCCCTGGACGGGGACGCCGACCGGGTCATCGTCTGCGACGAGAACGGCCGCGTGGTCGACGGGGACCAGCTGATGGCCCTGATCGGTCTGGACTGGGCCAGGCGCGGCCGGCTGAGCGGCGGCGGCGTAGTCGCCACGGTCATGTCCAACCTCGGGCTGGAGCGGAAGCTGAAGGCCGAGGGGCTGACGCTCGAGCGCACCCAGGTCGGCGACCGCTACGTCATGGAGCGGATGCGGGCGGGCAGGTTCAACATCGGCGGCGAACAGTCGGGCCACATCATCCTGCACGACCACGCCACCACCGGCGACGGCCTGATGGCTGCCCTGCAGGTGCTGGCCGTCATGGTCGACAGCGGCAGGAAGATGAGCGAGCTGGCCCGCCAGTTCGATCCGGTGCCGCAACTGCTTGAGAACGTCCGTTTCACCGGCGGCAAGCCGCTGGACGACAAGGCGGTCAAGGCCGCCATCGCCGAGGCCGAGGCTGCGCTCGACGGTCAGGGCCGCCTGCTGGTCCGCCCGTCCGGCACCGAGAAACTGATCCGCGTCATGGCCGAGGGCGACGACGCGGCGCTGGTCAAGCGGGTCGTGGCGGATGTGGTCGGGGCGGTGAAGGCGGCGGGCTAGGTCTCCACCCGCTCCTTCAGGTCCGCCAGCATGGCCACGGCCCCCCGCGCATAGGGGGCGATCCAGCGGTCGTGGACGGCCTTGATCGGCATGGCGTTCAGATGGTTCCAGCGTTCGCGGCCCTCGCGCCGGACGATGATGAGGTCCGCCGCCTCCAGCGCCTTCAGGTGCTGCATGACCGTGCAGCGGTCGAGCGCGCTCTCCGCCTCGCACAGCTGGCCCGTCGTGCGCGGCCCGTCCTTCATCGCATCCAGCAGCCGGCGCCGAATCGGGTTGGCCAAAGCCTTGAAAACATTGTCCAGATCGTCGTCGTTTGACATGTTATATTTCTACAACATATAAAGCCCGCCAGCAACCACGGAGAAAGACGATGGACCTCAAATTCCAGGTCAGCACGCGGGTCAGCCGCCCGGTGCACGAGGTGTTCGAGGCCGTGGCCGATCCGGCGAAGCTGTCGGCCTATTTCACCACCGGCGGCGCCGTTGGGCGGCTGGAGACGGGGGCGGTGGTTCAGTGGGAATTCGCCGACTTCCCCGGCGCCTTCCCCGTCCATGTGATCGAGGTGGTTCAGGACGAGCGCATCGTCCTGCGCTGGGACGGCAAGAACACAGAGGACGGCATGACCACCGTCACCATGACCTTCGCCGCGTTGGACGACGGCGCCCGCACCCTGGTGACCATCGCCGAGGAAGGCTGGAAAGAGACGCAGGACGGGCTCAAGACCTCCTACGGCAACTGCATGGGCTGGTCGCAGATGCTGTCGGCGCTGAAGGCCAGCGTCGAATACGGCATCAACCTGAGGACCAACGCCTACAAGTAGGCAAGATCGGCGGTGGATAACGGCGACGCTCCGGCGCAGTCTGCCGCGATGATTCCCGCACGCCTTTCGGGCCCCTTCAATCTGATCCCGGGCCTGGTCGCCTGCCTGGTCGTGACGGCGGCCGCACTCGGCTTGCAATGGCTGGAGGTCGGGCAGTTCGGACGGGCGTGGATCGAGGCGCTGGTGCTGGCGATCCTGATCGGAGCTGTGATCCGCAGCGTCTGGACGCCGCCGGCGACGATGAAGCCGGGGATCGAGTTCTGCGCCCGCACCCTGCTGGAGATCGCGGTGGTGCTGCTGGGGGCATCGGTCAGCGCGGCGACGGTGATCGCCATCGGACCGGGGCTGCTGGCCGGGACCGTCGTCATCGTGATCGCGGCCATCGTCGTCAGCTACGGGCTCGGGCGACTGATGCGCCTGCCGCACCGGATGGCGGTGCTGATCGCCTGCGGCAACGCCATCTGCGGCAACTCGGCCATCGCCGCCGTTGCGCCGGTGATCGACGCCGACGCCGAGGACGTGTCCGCCGCCATCGCCTTCACCGCCGTGCTGGGGGTGATCGTGGTGCTGATGCTGCCGCTGTTGGGCGCGGCGGTCGGGCTGGCGGACGTGCAGTACGGGGTGCTGGCGGGACTGACCGTCTATGCGGTGCCCCAGGTTCTGGCCGCGACCATGCCGGTGGGCGCGGTGGCGACCCAGGCCGGGACCCTCATCAAGCTGGTGCGTGTGCTGATGCTGGGGCCTGTGTGCCTGTATCTGGCGGTGTCTGCAGCGCTGAGGCGGCAGGCGGGACCACGCGCGCGCATCTCGGTCGGCCAGTTGGTCCCGTGGTTCATCATCGGCTTCCTGCTGATGATGGCGGCGCGGTCACTGAACCTGATCCCGCCCGCCGCCGTGCCTGTTATGGCCCAGATCGCGACCGGCCTGACGCTGGTGTCCATGGCCGCCCTGGGGCTTAGCACCGACGCGAGGGCCATCGCCCGATCCGGCGTGCGCATCGCCGTCGTGGTCACCCTGTCGCTGCTGGCCCTGCTGGGTCTGGCGCTGGGCCTGATACGCCTGCTGGCTCTGGGTTAGGCCGTCAGGGTTTCGACCAGCGCCTCGATCCGCTTCCTGATGTCCGGAACGGCGGTGGTTTCCCAGTATGCCGCACGGGCCGGCGGCCCCAGCGCATAGAGCCGATCATCGGGCGATCCGTCCAACGCCAGGACGCGTCCCCGCGCATCCAGATCCAGTCCTATGCCCACGGGATCGAGCCGCGCGCGGCCCGTCCTGATGAGCGGGCCGGTCACCGGGTCGTCCGCAGGCGAATGATCCGGGCCGGTGCAATCGATCAGCCACTGGCCGGTGATCGGCGATTGATCCGAGCCGTCGCGCGGACGCCAGCGCACCGAAACCCCGTCGGTGTCGGCCTCAATGGCTTCAACGCGGCCCGAGGCGATGCTCAGCCGACCAGAGGTCGCCAGCCGGTTCATGGCCTCGGCGACGCCTGAGGGAATACGGTGCCGGTGGACGTCCCACCACGGGCGCAGGTGGCGGACCCAGCGGGCGCGGGTCGCGGCGTCCGCCTCGGTCCACAGCCGCGCGGTCAGGGACCGCAGGCCCTCCATGACGCCCCGCCAGTCGCCGTCCGCCGCCAGACGCCGCGCCGCCCCCAGACGCCTCGACGCCGGCCCGGCCAGCATGTCGCCGGTCGGCGGCTTGGGATGATCGTGATGCGCGCCGTGGGCCCGCGGCGTCAGCCCGCGCCGAGACAGCACCTTGATGCGCCCCTTTCGGCCGTTGGCGTCGAGCCACAGGGCCATGTCGACCATGGTCAGGCCCGAACCCACGATGATGACCTCGTCGTCGGTCCCGATCCGCTCCAGCGCCGCCAGAGCCCAGGGGTCGGAGAGGACCCGGCGCGACCCTTTGCTCGCGACGCGCGGGGCCGGATTTCCGGTCGCCAGCACCACGGCGTCAGCTCTCAGCGTCTGCGTATCGCCCAGCCTCACGCCGTCAGCCTCGATGGCCGCGACCTCGGCGGTGACCAGTTCGATCATGCCGGGATGCGCCAGCCGCACGCCGATCAGCCGGTGCTGCAGATATTCGCCGTACAACCGACGCGGTGCAAAGCCGTCGGGGTCGGCATACTGAGGACAGTTGTCGCGCAGCCAGTCGACGAAATCGGTCGACCGCCCTTCGACCGCGCTCATCCGGTCGGCGCGGACGTTCAGCAGGTGGCCCTCGAACGGGGTGGAATAGGCCAGCCCCGGCCCGAAGACACCCGAGCGGTCGATCAGGGTCGAGCGGACGCCCGCCTCGGCCAAGCGCGCGGCCAGCATGGCTCCGGAGAACCCGCCGCCCACGATCGCCACATGGCGTATGCCTTCAGGCCCCTCGATTTCCACTGGGCCCCCTTGCCCCAATCAGATTTCCTGATTGTAGGCGCCGATCTCGGCGTATTTCGCCAGGCGCGGCTTCACTTCTTCGTGGAACAGGGCGCGCATATCGGCATCCGAGCGCATCGACTCGACCACCACGACCAGCTCCGGCTTGTTGGAGGAGGCGCGGACCAGCACCCAGGATCCGTCCTCCAGATGCACCCGCACACCGTTGACGGTGATGGCCTCGACGATCTTCCGTCCCAGGATCGAACCACCGGCGTCGGCCAGCGCCTGATACTCGGCCACAATCCGCTCCAGCACCTCGTACTTCAGCTCGTCGTCGCAGTGAGGCGACATGGTCAGGCTGGTCCAGGCGTCAGGCAGGGCCGCCTTCAGTTCACTGAGCTTTTTGCCGGGATTGCGGTCCAGCATGGCCAGCACCGCGCCCGCCGCCACGATGCCGTCGTCATAACCGCGCCCGATCGGGGCGTTGAAGAAGAAGTGGCCCGACTTCTCGAAGCCCGCCAGCGCACCGAGTTCGGCAGTCTTGCGCTTGATGTAGCTGTGGCCCGTCTTCCAGTAGACGGTGTTGGCCCCATTGGCCTTCAGCACCTCGTCGGTCTTGTAGAGACCGGTCGATTTCACATCGACGACGAAGGTCGCGTTGGGGTGCAGGGCCGACAGGTCGCGGCCCAGCATCAGGCCGATCTTGTCGGCGTAGATTTCCTCGCCGGTGTCATCGACCACGCCGCAGCGGTCGCCATCGCCGTCGAAGCCGAGCGCAAGATCAGCGCCGGTCTCGCGCACCTTGGCCGCCATCTGCATCAGCATGGCGTGGTCTTCCGGGTTCGGATTATATTTCGGGAAAGTGTAGTCGAGATCGGCGTCCATCTCGATCACCTCGCAGCCCATGCGGCGCAGGGCCTCGGGAGCGAAGGCGCCGGCCGTGCCATTGCCGCAGGCGGCGATGACCTTGAGCGGGCGGCTCAGCTTCACGTTGGCGGAGACTTCCTCCAGATATCGTTCGCGGAAGCCCTCGACGCGTTCCAGACGGCCGCCGGGCCGGGCCACGCCCTGGCCCTCCAGCACGATCTCCTTCAACCGCCCGATCTCGTCGGGGCCGAACGTCAGGGGAGCCTTGGCCCCCATCTTCACCCCGGTCCAGCCGTTCTCGTTGTGCGAGGCGGTGACCATGGCGACGCACGGCGCCTCCAGCGCGAACTGGGCGAAATAGGCGGTGGGCGACAGGGCCAGCCCCACGTCCAGCACCTCCATGCCGCCTTCCAGCAGACCCAGCGTCAGCGCCTGCTTCACCGACAGCGAATAGGAGCGGTAGTCGTGGCCCACCACGATGCGCGGCTTGACCCCGATCTCGTGGATGTAGGTCGCGAGACCCAGGCCCAGCGCCTGAATGCCCAGCAGGTTGATCTCCTTCTCCAGGATCCAGCGCGCGTCGTACTCGCGGAACCCCGTCGGCTTGACCAGCGGAACGGTCTCGTACTCGGCCGTGTTGGGTCGAAGGTCCTGGCGCGGCTTGATCATGGTCGGTCTTTCGTCCGGAAGGCAGGCGGGCGGTATAGCCATCGGCCCGCCGACGGACAACCGGAACGGCCCCGACCGGTTCCCGCGCTTGACCCCGCCGTGGGGCGGTCCTACCCCGTGATGAAGCTTCGGAGACATGAATGCCGCGCCTGATCCTGCTGCGCCACGGCCAGAGCCAGTGGAACCTGGAAAACCGCTTCACCGGCTGGGTGGACGTCGACCTGACGGCGGAGGGCGAGGCCCAAGCCCGGCGCGGCGGCGAACTGATCGCGCAGGCCGGGTTCAAGCCGGCGGTGATGTTCACCTCGGTGCTGACGCGGGCCAAGCGCACCGGCGCCCTGGCCTTGCAGGCGGCGGGCCTGTCCGACACGCCCGTTATCGAGGACTGGCGCCTGAACGAGCGCCACTACGGCGGCCTGACCGGGTTGGACAAGGCCGAGACGGCGACGAAACACGGCGAGGACCAGGTCAAGGTCTGGCGCCGCAGCTATGACATTCCACCTCCGCCCCTGGCCCCCGGCGGCGAATGGGATTTCAGCGCCGACCCCCGCTACGCCGGCCAGAACATTCCGGACACGGAAAGCCTAAAGACCACCCTGGATCGCGTCCTGCCCTACTGGAATGAGGCCATAGCGACCCGCCTGAAAGCCGGCGAGGACGTGCTGATCGCCGCCCATGGCAATTCGCTCCGCGCCATCGTCAAACATCTGTTCGCCGTGCCCGACGACCGGATCGTCGGGGTCGAGATCCCGACCGGCAATCCGCTGGAGATCGACCTGGACGGTTCGCTGAAACCAACCGCCGCCCGCTACCTCGACGGGGCGCGGGCCACCGAACTGCCGGTGATCGCATGAGCGGCGCGCAGGACGAAGTCTGGATGCGCCGCGCCATCGACCTGGCGCGGGCCGAAATGGGCAAGACCTGGCCGAACCCTGCGGTCGGCTGCGTCATCGTCAAGGACGGCGAGGTGGTGTCGGAAGCCGCCACGGCGCCGGGCGGCCGCCCCCACGCCGAGGAACAGGCCGCCCCCGCGGCCGGCGAGGCAGCGCGCGGCGCCACGGCCTATGTGACCATGGAGCCCTGCGGCGCCCGGTCCTCGGGCCGGACGTCCTGCTCGAACTATCTGATGGACGCGGGCGTGGCCCGGGTCGTGGTCGCCGCCGTCGATCCCTCGCCCTTCGCCTCCGGCCGGGGCGTGGAGCGGCTGAAGAAGGCAGGGCTGGAGGTCGAGACGGGCCTGCTCGCCGACGACGCGGCGGTTCTCTACGAGGGCTATCTGCACCGGGTCGAGACCGGACGCCCGATGGTCCGCCTGTCGGACGACGGCGAGGGCTTTGACGCCCGCTTCGCCGCCTCGCCCAAGGCTGATCTGACCACCGAGCTCAAGCGCCTCGGCGAGGCCGGTTACACCCGCGTCTGGGTCGGACCCGGCGAACTGGCCGACGCCCTGAAGGATCAGGGGCTGCTGACGCTCTGACGCGCTCAAGCAGCGAGCCAGAGCCTGTCCTCCGGCCGATCGAGGATCGGACCGGTGGCGCGACGAGCGATAGGGCGAAAACCTCAGTTACTGAAAACCTTCCTTAAGTGGCGCCGGTGCAGGGTTTCCCCATGTCGGGAACCGCAGAAGCAGTCAGCCGCAGACGCCTGAGCCAGGAAGAGCTTGATGCGATCTGCATTCGCCATGACCGCCTGTGGCAGGCGCGTCCGGGCGGCGCGCGCGCGGTCTTCGCCTGGATGGACCTGTCGGGGCTCAGCCTGCGCGGCCGCAATCTGGCGGACGCCGACTTCGCCGCCGCCAACATGATCGGCTGCGATCTGACCGGGGCGCGGCTCGACAACGCAACCTTCTTCGGCGCGGATTTGCAGGACGCAATCCTGGTCGAGGCCAGTCTCAAGCGGGCCGATCTGCGCGGCGCCTGTCTACGCGGCGCGGACCTGACCGGGGCTGACCTGTTCGAGGCCGACCTGCGCGAAGGCACCATCGCTTCCGCCGACGCCAAGCTGGGCTTCCGTGTCGTGGAAGCTCAGGGCCGCTCCGACACCCAGGCCCAGGGCGCCTGTCTGGTGGGGGCCAATCTGCAACGGTCCAAGCTGACCGGGGTCGTCGCCGTGCAGGCCGACTTCACCGACGCGATCATGAAGGACTGCAAGCTGGTCCGGGCCAACCTGAAACAGGCCAGCTTCCGCGGCGCGGACCTGGCCGGGGCCGATCTGTCGGGGGCCGATCTGTCCGGCGCCGACCTGCGCGACGCCGTGCTGGTAGGATGCAAGACTCTGCAATGGCGCAATGACGGGGCCAATATGGACGGCGCCCTGACCGACGACCGGCCGCTGGGCGCCGCCGTGTCGCGCATGCCCGCCGCCGAGATGATCCACGATCATGCCGTCTGGTGCGAGACCGGCGGGGTCGAGGGCGCGCCGTCGGTCTTCGACGGCGTCGACTTGCGCGCGCTGCGATCAATCAAGGGCTTCAACCTGACCGCCTTGTCCGCGCGCGGCGCCGTTTTCTACGGCCTCGACATGGAGGGGGTGAAGCTTCAGGGCGCGCACCTCGAAAAGGCCGA
>JAZKHQ010000024.1:0-3226 GCA_040385285.1 Pseudomonadota bacterium | reverse complement strand
GCTCGACCTCGCCGCCGAAGTCGGCGTGGCCGGGGGTGTCGATGATGTTGATGCGCGTCTCGCCGGCCTTGCCGTTCCAGAGCACCGAGGTGCACTTGGCCAGGATGGTGATGCCGCGTTCCTTCTCCTGATCGTTGGAGTCCATGGCGCGCTCGGTCGTCGCCTCATTGGCTCGGAAGACGCCGGACTGGGCCAGAAGCTGGTCCACCAGGGTGGTCTTGCCGTGGTCGACGTGGGCGATGATGGCGACGTTGCGAAGGTTCATGGTCGTTCAATACGAAAAAGGCGGCCGACAGGTGCGGGGGCCGCTTAAGGAAGGGGCGTCATGCGGGGAGCGCGCGCCTCATACAGCGAGCCGCGCCGAAACGCCAGCGTCGCCGATTGACAGCGGGAGCGGGCGGGCGGAGCGTGCCGCCTTCAATCGGGAGAGCGAAATGCGCACTGTGATGATCGCCGGCTTCGTCGGCCTGTTGTGCGCCGTGGGCGCGGCCGGGGCGCAGGACGCCGCGCCGTCCGTGACGATGCCGGCCCAGGACGTGGTGGCGGGACGAAAGGCGGCGATGAATCTGTCGGGCTCCGCCATGTCGGGGATGAAGGCCGTGATCGACGCAGGCGGTTCGGTGCGGACGCAGGGCTTCGCCGCCGGCGGCCTGGCCCGCTGGGGCCGCGCCATCCCCGGCATGTTCCCGGCGGGGACCGGACCGGGCGATCTGGCCGAGGGCGCGACAGGGGCCAAGGCCGACGTCTGGAGCAACCGCGCCGACTTCGAGGCCAGGGCCGCCGCCTTCGCCGCCGAGGCCCAGAAGCTGGGCGAGCTGGCCCGGGCCGATGATGCCGCCGGTTTCGCGGCGCAATGGACCGTGGTCCGCGCCTCGTGCCAGGCCTGTCACGACACCTACAAGAACTAGGCCGAAACCCGCCCGCGCATGACGAAAGCTTAACCGCCGGCGGCGCATCCGGCGGCGGCTTCACGCGCCTCTTTTCCTTCGGCGGGCTTATCCGCTGAACCAGAAAAGAGACACGTCATGTCCGTCCTCGTCGCCGCCCTGCTGAGCCTCGGCCTGTCCTCCCCCGCGGTCCCGCCGGAAGAGGCGCCGCCGCCCCTGATGCGCGTCAGCTACGCCGAGGCCGAACTGGCCACGCCGGCGGGCCGCGCCCTGTTCCGCAATCGCCTGGACCAGACCACGCGCGACTTCTGCGCCGTTCACCGCGCGACGGTCACGCCGCAGCATGTGCGGGCGTCCAACTATTGCGAGCGGTCGATGCGCGCGGCCGCGATGCGCGAGCTGCCGCTGAACGTCCGCCGCCAGCTGGCGGCGGACTGATCAGAGGGCGGGGATCGTCAGACCTTGGCCGACTTGCCGCGGACCCAGGCATAGAGGGCCACGGTGATCACGGCGAAGGCGGCGAGCCCCGCCAGCATCGCCGGCCAGGTCGAGCCGTCGGGCAGCATGGCGAACGGTTCGTCATCACCGGTGGAGACGATCACCCCGGCGGTCATGACCAGGAACAGGCTCTCGCCCACGATGAGCCCGGACGCCAGCAGCACGCCCATGCGGCGACCGACATCGGCGAACCGGGTGTTCTTGATCGCCTTGTCGTAGAACCATCCGCAGACGGCGCCCACGACCAGCATCGTGGTCACGGCGGCGGGCAGGTAGAAGCCGATGCCGACGGCCAGCGGCGGCAGCTTCATCCGGCCCTTGGTCGAGGCGTTGAGAACCGCGTCCAGCACGATGATGACCGCGCCGATCACCGCGCCCAGACCGATCAGGTCCCAGCGCAGATCGCCGCCGATGACGCCCTTGGCGAGGGCCGAGATCAGCGTCGCCTGGGGCGCCGCCAGCGGTTCGTCGGCGATGCCCTTGGGTCCGCCCTCGAAGCCGAAGGCCTGGTTCAGCAGGTTCAGGATCAGCGGAATGACGATGGCGCCGGCGATGACGCCGACGATGAGCGCGGTCTGCTGGCGCCACGGCGTGGCCTGGACCAGCTGGCCGGTCTTCAGGTCCTGCAGGTTGTCGTTGGCGATGACGGCCACGGCGAACACCACCGCCGTGACGATCAGGGCGAAGGCCACCACCGACGGGTCGGCCGGAAGACCGGCCAGCGCCAGCACGCCGAGCATCAGCACCGAGGCGATGACGATGGCCAGGATGCCGACGCCCGAAACCGGGCTGTTCGACGAACCGATGAGCCCGGCCATGTAGCCGCAGATGGCGGCGACCGCGAAGCCGATGAAGACGACATAGATCAGACCTCCGCCGACCAGCAGGGCGGTCGAGCCGGCCAGGGTGGGATTGCCCTGGGCGAACCAGGCCAGGATCAGGCCGATGCCGATCAGGCAGGCGACCGACAGACCGGCGACGATGTTGATCGGAATGTCCTGTTCGGTGCGGTCGAGCACCTCGCCGCTCTGGCGGCGGCGGTTGGCGGCGAGCGCCGAGGTCAGGCCGCCGATGAGCGGGCCGGACAGCTTGATCAGGGTCCAGATGGCGGCCACGCCGATGACGCCCGCGCCCATGAAGCGGACCTCGCGGCGCCACACCGTGCCGGCCAGCTCCTCAGCGCCGACGCCGGCGGGCAGGGTGGTGGCGATCGAGGGAATGCCGTGGGCCGTCAGCCAGGCGATGGTGTCGGGGCTGGTCAGGACCGGCACGGCGATGCACCAGGCCAGGATCAGGCCGAACAGCTGGGCCAGACCGACGCTCAGGCCGATCAGATGACCCGCCCCCAGAAGGGCGAACTGCATGCCGAAGCCGATGCCGGTGGCGCCGCCGCCGAGCGAGGCGGGCAGCTTGATGAACCGCGCGGCCTCGCCCGCGAACACCCGCCCCGCGACCAGCAGGGCGTAGCCTGCCGAGACGATCGAGCCGACGATCACGACCCACAGGCCGGACGCGTTCTCGCGCACCGCGCTTTCGGTCTGTTCAGCCCCGCGCGAGCCGACGGTCAGCACCTCGGCCGCCGCGACGCCTTCGGGGTAAGGCAGGCCGGCCTCGACCACCAGCGCCCGGCGCAGCGGGATCGAGAAGGTCACGCCCAGGATGCCGCCGAACACGCAGATCAGCACCGACTCCCAGAATGGAAACTCCAGCCACCAGCCGACCATGACCAGGCCCGGCAGCACGAAGATGATCGAGCTCATGGCCCCGCCGACGGAGGCGACGGTCTGGACCGTCATGTTCTCCCAGATGGTCGAGGTCTTGAACATCCGCAGGATGGCCAT
>JAZKHQ010000023.1:0-6595 GCA_040385285.1 Pseudomonadota bacterium | reverse complement strand
AATACATCGAGGGCTACGCCATCGCCCCGCTGGCCGAGGCCATGATGGCCGCCGATCCGGCGCTGAAAGCCGAGTTCGAGGCCAGGCTGGCCGCCGACCCCGCCTTCGCCGCCGACGGCGACGCACGTTTGCAGTGGTTCTATGAGCGAACCCCGTTCTATGATGACCGCTACCGGCTCTATCCGGTGGGGAGGGAAGACTGATGGACTTCACGGGCATGCCGCCCCAGCAGGCCGCCGGCTTCTGGACAGGGCTTCTGATCATTCTGATGATCGTGCTGGCCTTCAGGGTGGTCGCCGCAAGGCGCAAGCACCGCGTCCTGTTCGGCGATGGCGGGCTGGAGCCGGTGGTGCTGGCCACGCGGTCGTTCGGCAACGCCGCCGAATATGTTCCGCTGGGCATCGGGGCCATGATCTTGATGTCGCTGGTCGGCGCCGGGACGTTCGAGATTCACCTGTTCGGCGCGCCCTTTGTGCTGGGACGGCTGGTGCACGGCTTCGGGCTGAGGTTCGGCAAGGGGCCGGGCGCGGGTCGGTTGATCGGGATGATTCTGACCATCACCGCCCTGGGCTACGCCGCCTTCCTGCTGCTGTTCGCGGCGGCCATCGCCTGACAGCCGTTGCGCACGCCCGGGCGTCCGGCCATATCGGGGCATGACCTCCCCGACGCGTGACGCCTCTGCTTCCTCCGACCTCCTGCACGATCTGATCGGCGCGGCCCTCAAGGCCGGGGCCGATGCGGCCGAGGCCGTCACCGCCGAGCGCGCGGCCCTGTCCGTCGGCGTCCGCAACGGCGCGCTGGAGGACGTGGAGCGCGAGGAGAGCCGCGACCTCGGCCTGCGCGTCTTCATCGGTCGGCGTCAGGCCACGGTGTCGGCATCCGACCTGTCCCCCGCCACCCAGGCCCGGCTGGTCGAGCGGGCCGTGGCCATGGCGCGGCTGGCTCCCGAAGACCCCTATGCCGGCCTCGCCCCTCAAGACCGGCTGGCGAAGGGCCCCTATCCCGATCTGGATCTCTACGACCCGTCAGAACTGAGCGCCGAAGCACTGGAGGGCGCCGCCGCCGCCTGTGAAGCCGCTGCGCTCGCCGTGCCGGGCGTGTCCAAGTCCGAGGGCGGCCATGCGTCCACCTCCAGCGGCCGCTGGCGGCTGGTGACCTCCCACGGGTTCGAGGGCGCGCATCAGGGCAGCGCCTTCTCGCTCGGCGTCGGCGTCATCGCCGAAAAGGACGGCGCCATGGAGCGCGGGGGCGAAAGCCGCAGCGTGCGTCACCTGTCCGACCTGCCCGACGCCGCCAGCATCGGCGACTACGCCGGGCGCCGCGCCGCCGCCCGGGTTGGGCCGCGCAAGCTGGCCTCCATGACCGCGCCGGTGATCTTCGAGAACCGCGTGGCGACCCAGGTGATCTCGCCGCTGCTGGGCGCCATCTCCGGCCCGTCCATCGCGCGCGGCACGTCCTTCCTCAAGGACCGGCTGGGACAGGCGGTGCTCCCGGCCGGCGTCGACCTGATTGACGATCCCCTGCGGCTGCGGGGCCTCGGCTCCACCCCTTTCGACGACGAGGGCGTGGCGGTCGAGCGGCAGGCGCTGGTCGAGGACGGCGTCCTGACCACCTGGCTGCTGAACACGGCGGCGGCGGCGCAGCTGGGCCTGCAATCGACCGGCCACGCCTCGCGCGGGCTGGCCGGGCCGCCCGGCGTGTCGGGCCACAATGTGCATCTGTCGCCGGGCGAGCGGACGCTGGCGCAGCTGATGGCCGATGCGGGCAAGGGCCTGCTGGTCACCTCCATGTTCGGGCCGTCGCTGAACTCCAACACCGGCGACTGGTCGGCGGGCGTATCCGGCTTCTGGTTCGAGGGCGGCGAGATCGCCTGGCCGGTCAGCGAGATCACCGTCGCGGGCAAGCTGACCGACCTCTATCCGCGTCTTCAGGCCGGCTCTGACCTGGAATTCCGCAACAGCTTCAACAGCCCGTCCCTGCTGTTCGACGGGGTGGCGATCGCGGGCAAATGAGCGACCTGGCCGACGATCTCGAACTGATCCGGGAAGCGGCGCTGGCCGCCGGCGCCCTGGCTTTGTCCGAACGCGAGAAAGGACTGAAGGTCTGGTCCAAGTCGGGCGGCTCGCCGGTCACATCCGCCGACATCGCCGTCAACGAGCTGGTCCGCGCCCGGTTGATGAAGGCCCGGCCCGACTACGGCTGGCTTTCGGAAGAAGACCCCGACACGCCCGAGCGCCTCGACAAGGGGCGCATCTTCGTCATCGACCCGATCGACGGCACCGTGGCCTTCATGAAGCACAAGGCGTGGTGGTGCGTGCCCATCGCCGTGGTCGAAGAAGGCAGGACCGTCGCCGCCGTCATCCACGCGCCGATGCTGAACGAGACCTATGTCGCCACCGCCGGCGGCGGGGCCTGGCTGAACGGTCAGGCGATCACGGCATCCGACGCCGACACCCTGGACGACGCCGCCATGCTGGCCGACGCGCGTCTGATGGAGAGCCAGCCGTGGGACGAGCCATGGCCCGAGATGCGCTACGAGAAGCGCAACGCCATCGCTTACCGCATGGCGCTGGTGGCCGCCGGGGCCTTCGACGCGGCCATCGCCCTGACGCCCAAGTGGGACTGGGACATCGCGGCGGGGGCCCTGATCGCCGCCGAGGCGGGCGCGAAGGTCAGCGACCACCACGGCAATCCGTGGCGCTTCAACCGGCCCGACCCGCGCCAGGCCAGCCTCGTCTGCGCCGCGCCCGCGCTTCACCCGTTGATCGTTCGGCGCACGGGGCCTATTCCGCTGACGCGATAGCCCCTCCCCCGACTTCAGAGACCTCCATGCCCGACGCCGAATCCCCCCAGTTGCTGCACCTCGTGATCGGCGGGGAACTGCGCCACCTCGACGCCCCGGTGTTCAAGGACCTGACCAAGGTCGAGTTCGTGGGCGCCTACGGCAGCTACGCCGAGGCCAAGGCGGCGTGGAAGGCCCGGGCTCAGGCCACGGTGGACAACGCCCTGATGCGCTATTTCATCCTGCATGCGCACAAGCTGATCGACCCGCGCGGCGACGCCCACTGAGGCTTCCGGCGGAACAGCCACGCTGCTCAGGCGCTTCGCCTTCGTCATTCTGATGAAGGAGGCGCGCCATGACCCCGACCCTGATCGTCATCATCCTGGGCATTATCGCCGTGGGCGTCGTCGTCTGGGCGGTGCGCAGGAAGCCCGCCCGGCCATACGAGCAGCGGCTGGAGCAAGACACGGCGTGGAATGATCCTGTAAGCTCCGACAAGGCGACGCCGCCCGACGGAGACCAACGCCCTTGAACCTGTTCGGCCACACCCTCGATCCCCAGCAGATGGGCATGCTGGCCTTCAGCCTGACGGCTCTGGCCGCCTGGAGCGTGGTGCTGGTCCGCGAGCGCAAGGCCGAGCGCTGGTTCAAGCAATGGGAAGCCGACCGCAAGGCCCGCCGCGACGCCGAAATCGCCGCCGAGGGCGGTCAGCCGCGGGGCGAGCCCAAGGGCCCGTGGGGTTAGCGGAGCGCCCTTCTCCCCTCGGGGGAGAAGGTGGCAGGCGATAGCCTGACGGATGAGGGGGCTCTCGAAGCTCGCTCATAGTCGGAAAGCCAGCCTTGGGTATGACCTCCCCCTCATCCGGTCGCTAACGCGACCACCTTCTCCCCCGGTGGGGAGAAGGAAGAGGACGATCTACTCCCGCCGCAGCAGCTTTTCCGTCAGCAGCGTGCCCCACCACTGGGCCTTGAAGGCCGCGCGGATGGCCTTGGGGTCGTAGGCCGCACTGTCGATCCAGTCGATGAAGCTGACGCCGTTCGGCTCGACCTCGTCGATGTAGGTCTCCAGCGTGAAATCCAGCACCCCCGTCAGGCCCTCGCGGTGGTGCAGATACTTCTTCGACAGTTGGCCGATGGCGACAGAGATCGGCTCGCCAAGATGGAAGTGGCGGTACAGCACCGCCATCATCCCCGCCCGGTCCGCCCCGGACTTGCAGTGGATCAGAACCGGATACTCGACCGTCCGGAACAGCTCACGCGCCCGGTGAACGCGATCCGGCGTCGGCGGATCACGGCTATCCAGCGGCGCGTCGATCAGCGTCAGGCCCAACCGCGCACAGGCGTCCTTCTCCAGCGCATAATAGGCCTCGTCGCGCTCGCCACGCAGGTTGATGATCGTCCTGATCCCCTGCGCCTTCCACCAGGCCAGCTGCCTCGGCGACGGCTGGTTGGTCCTGACCAGGTCCGGCCCCAGCCAGTGGGCGTTCATGAACCAGCGGCGCAGGAAGGCGTGATCCCCCCACACATAGTCCCAGTGCGCCCGGAAGCGGCCGAAGGCGGTGGAGAGGTCGTAGCGCGACATGGCGGCTCAGATAGGGGTTTCCGACGGCGGCGTCACCCGTCCAGGCGGCGGTCGGCAACCGGCGCCTTCGCAGCCCGTTGTGTCGGCACGAATGGAGTTCCCCGCATGCGTTACGCAGTTTTCCCGCTTTCCTTTGCCCTGGCCCTGAGTCTGGCGAGCCCCGGCGCCGCACAGGACGCCGCTCCGGCGCGTGAGGATTCCGCCGGCGCGATCATGCGCGAGTCCGACGCCGCCTTCACCTGCGAGCAGCTGGTCGAAGAAGGGGCGGCGATCAGCAAGACCCTCGGCGTCGGCGACGACGCCCCGATGTTCGGCCGGTTCGGCGGCGTGCTGCGTCTGGGCGCATCCCTGTTAATTCCCGGCGCCGGCATGGTCATGGCGGGTGCGGATGCCCTTTCCCAGCCCGAGCAGGAGCGCAAGCAGGCCGAGGACCTGGCCCGGATGAGCCGCTGGTACTACCTCAGCGGCCTCTACATCGGTCGCGGATGCGATCAGCCGCAGGCCCAACCCGCTGCAACCGCGCCGCCGCCCGCGCACTAAAGCGGCGCCGCCCCCAGCCGTTCACGCCACCGCGCCGCGCGCGTCTTCAGCTCCATGTCGCGCGTCAGCGGCGTCACGTCCGGCGACAACCGGTCGAGCTGTTCGAAGCGGAAGTCAGCCTCCTCATGCTCGTTCCACACCTGTTGCAGGGCGCGCCAGGGGCTGCCGCCCTGACGCAACGCGAACCACAGGCCGTTCTGCTGGGTGTCGATGTGACGGCTCGTGCCCACCCAGGCCTGTCCCGTGGCCGTGCACAGGACGGCGAAGACGCCGGCAGTCGGCTTTTGCTCTTTGTAGGCGGCGATCAGCGCCTTGCGGTCGGGACGGGTCATGTCGGCTCCTTTTTACCCGGATCATATTGCATATGATTTTACCCGGGTAAATACCGGAAGCGCTCCCGCCGCTTGACTTCGCTCCCCAGCCGTCCGACCTCGGGACGATGACGACGCCCGCGCCCGCCGCTGACGAAAAAGAGCCCCTGCGCCCGCTGATGGCGCGGATCTGGCGCGATTACCTCTCGCATCACAAGGCGGCGCTGTTCACCTCCATCGCCTGCGCCGCGGTGGTCGGCATCGTGGCCGCGACGGTGCTGCAGCTGCTTGAGCCGGCCATCGACGGCCTGTTCCTGTCGAAGCCGGTGACGATCTGGAAGATCTTCACCATCCCGCCCGAGCACGCGCTGGTCTTCATCCCCAGCTTCATCGTCGGCATGGCCGTGATCTGGACGCTCGCGGCCCTGGGGCAGGCGGCGCTGGTCAACCGGTTGGGCCACGGCATCGTCGGCGACATCCAGGTGCGGCTGTTCGGGGCCATGATCCGCGCCGACCTCGCCCGACTGCGCAGCCAGCATTCCGGCGCCTTCGTCTCCAGCGTGCTGTTCGACGCCAATCTGGTGCGCGAGGCCTTCACCAACGGCGTCGTGAACTACACCCAGCACAGCCTGACCCTTGTCGCCGTCATCGGCTTCATGGCCTGGAGCGACTGGAAGCTGACCCTGATCGTGCTGCTGGGCATTCCCGCGATCACCTGGGTGCTCAGGCGCTTCTCCAAGCGCACCCGCAAGGCCACCACCGGCGCGATGCTGGAGACCGAGAACCTGTCGACCGCCCTGATGGAGAACCTCGACGGCGTCCGCCTGATCAAGATCGAGAACCGCGAAGCGGCCGAGGAAGACCGCGTCGCCGAGGTCGTGGGCCGGCGCCAACGCCACGTGATCAAGTCTGCGGACAGCCGCGCATTCGCCGGCCCTTTCTCGAACTTCTTCGCCCTGATCATCGTCGCCGCCGTCATGGCCTATGCGGGATCGCAGGCGCGGCTGGGGCTGATGAGCGTGGGTTCGTTCGCCGCCTACATCGGCCTGCTGATGTCGGCGGGACAGTCGCTGCGTCAGGTGACCAATCTGCAGACCGTCATGGCCGAGGGCCTGACCGCCGCGCGCCGCCTGTTCGCCGCCCTCGACATCGAGCCCGAGATCCGCGAGGCCGCCGACGCCGCGCCCCTGCCCCCCGGCCCGACCGAGATCGCCTTCGACCATGTCTCCTTCGGCTATGCGGCGGGCCTCGCGCCGACCCTGTCGGACGTGTCGCTCACCGTGAAGCCGGGCGAGACGGTCGCCCTCGTCGGGCCGTCCGGCGGCGGCAAGTCGACCATCCTCAGCCTGCTGCCGCGCTTCTATGACGTCACCGGCGGCGC
>JAZKHQ010000022.1:0-89296 GCA_040385285.1 Pseudomonadota bacterium | reverse complement strand
TTCGGGGCCTTCGCCTTCACCATCGGCAAATACGGCATCGAGTCGGTGATCAACCTGGCCGCCCTGGTGGCCACCTTCTATGCGACCTCGGCGCTGTTCGTGGTGGTGGTGCTGGGGCTGGTGGCGCGCTTCAACGGCTTCTCGATCTTCAAGCTGATCCGTTATCTGAAGGAGGAGCTGCTGCTGGTGCTGGGGACCTCGTCGTCCGAGGCGGCGCTGCCAAGCCTGATCGAGAAGATGGGCCGGGCCGGATGCGACAAGTCCGTGGTCGGACTGGTGGTGCCCACGGGCTATTCCTTCAATCTGGACGGCACCAACATCTACATGACGCTGGCGGCGCTGTTCATCGCCCAGGCCTGCGGGGTGGAGCTGTCGCTGGGGCAGCAGGTGCTCCTTCTGGCGGTGGCGATGCTGAGCTCGAAGGGCGCGGCGGGGGTGACGGGGGCCGGATTCATCACGCTCGCGGCGACGCTGGCCGTCGTGCCGTCGGTGCCCGTGGCGGGGATGGCGCTGATCCTCGGCGTCGACCGGTTCATGAGCGAATGCCGTGCCCTGACCAACTTCATCGGCAACGCCGTGGCGACCATCGTGGTGGCGAAGTGGGAGAAGGGGCTGGATGCGGAGGCGCTGAAGGCCGCGCTGGACGGAGGCGGGGCGCCGGTGGCGAAGGCGGCGGTGCAGGCGGATAGCGATTGAGGAATCATAGAAATGTTTGAAAATATGCCCGATGGCCTCTGGTTCGTTTCTTTAGCAAACCTAACGAAGTGGTTTCATTGGCCCGCTTGGAGCGCGCTGCTTTCCTTCGCTGCGTTGATGAAGACGATTGAAATATCTAATCGTGCAGAAAATGAACGAAAAAGGCGAGAGTCTGCTTATGTGAAGTCGATATTATTTAGTGTTGGGACCGCTGCGGGAGTTGTATCTAGTATTATAGATTTTCTTAAAGAAAACAAAAAAACATACAAGGAATTCTTATTGTATGCAGCTGATGGTCCTTCAATTCCATCTATATCAAAAACTCTAGACAGCCTAAAAGTATCAGACATGCCAGCTACCGAAGCTATTGATATTTTTGTTACGGCGAGTTCCGTCATTTCCGGCCTTAGTGACAAGATCCGTAGGCTGGAGAGTGGAAGTTTTGAAGCCGCTGAGGCTGCGCTGATTAATGATAGAGATAAACTGGCGCGGTGGGCGACGTCCTTGGCAGATCTCTCAGTGAGACTGGGAGGAAGGCCGGAATCTCATGACGACGGAGTAGTCCAAAGCTATATGCGAAGGGCGCTCAATCCCATTAGCCATCCTGTCCGTTTCGTCCGGTCACAACTCGTAAGACGTCGGCGTTCGGCAAAATCATAAGTTGGCCAAAAAATGCATCTCGCCCGCTTTCCCCGCATCCGACTGGCGCATCTGCCGACGCCGCTGGAGCCGCTGCCGCGGCTGAGCGAGGCGCTGGGGGTGGAGATCTGGATCAAGCGCGACGACTGCACCGGGCTGGCCGGCGGGGGCAACAAGACGCGCAAGCTGGAGTTCCTGCTCGGCGACGCCTTCGAACAGGGGGCCGATACGCTGGTGACCCAGGGGGCGGTGCAGTCGAACCATGTGCGCCAGACGGCGGCGGCGGCGGCGGCGCACGGGCTGAAATGCGAGGTCATCCTGGAGGAGCGGACGGGGTCGAAGGCGGTCGACTACACGAGGAACGGCAACGTCCTGATGGACCGGCTGTTCGGAGCGGGCATCCGCACCGTGCCGGGCGGGGCGGACATGACGGCCGAACTTGAGATCACGGCGGCCGAGGTGACCGCGCGGGGCGGGCGGCCCTACATCATTCCGGGCGGCGGCTCGAACGCCATCGGGGCGCTGGGCTATGTCGACTGCGCCCGCGAGATCGTGGTGCAGGCGGACGAGCTGGACATGGCGGTGGACCGCATCATCACGGCGACCGGCAGCGCGGGGACGCACGCCGGGCTCGTGGCCGGGCTGGCGGTGATGGGGGCTGACATTCCGGTGCTGGGCATCGGGGTCAGGGCGCCGAAGGAAAAGCAGGAAGAGAACGTCCTGAAGCTGGCGCACCAGACGGCGGTGCTGCTGGGGCGGCCGGACGCGGTGACGGCGGACATGGTGGTCGCGGATTGCGACTATGTGGGCGAGGGCTACGGGTTGGTGGACGGCGCGGTGATCGAGGCGCTGAAGCTGGCGGCGCGGACCGACGGGATCGTGCTGGACCCGGTCTACACCGGCAAGGCGATGAAGGGGCTGATCGCGCTGGCCAAGGCGGGCAAGTTTGAGAACGAGACAGTGGTGTTCCTGCACACCGGCGGGGCGCAGGGTCTGTTCGGATACCAGGGCGAGATCGAGGGTTCGTTGTGAGCAAGGTTCTGGGCGTCATCGGCGGCATGGGGCCGGCCGCGACGGTGGCTTTCCTGGCGCGGGTGCAGGCGCTGACCCCGGCCGAGGGCGACGCCGACCACATCCGCATCCTGGTGGACATCAATCCGCAGGTGCCGGACCGAAACCGGGCGCCGGAGGCCGCGACCAAGGTGCTGGGCGATATGGCCATGGCGCTGGTGCAGGCGGGGGCGCAGGTGCTGGCCATGCCGTGCAACACGGCCCACGCCCAGGCGGCGGGCATCCGGTCCCTGCGCACCCCCTTCATCGACATGATCGCCGAGACGACGGCGGCGGCGGTGGCGACGGGAGCGAAGAAGATCGGGGTGCTGGCGACGCCGGGCGGCGAGGCGCTCTACACCTCGGCGCTGGCGGGCAAGGGGGCGAAGATTGTGCGCCTGACCGGGGCCGACCGCGACGCCTTCATGGGCTGCATCTATGCCGTGAAGCGGGGCGATGTCGGCAAGGGGCCGCGGGCCGAGATGAAGCGGCTGGCGGCCAAGCTGATCTCCGGCGGGGCCCAGGCGGTGATCGCCGGCTGCACAGAGGTGCCGCTGCTGCTGGATACGGCGGATGTGAGCGTGCCGCTGATCGACTCGGCCGAGGTGCTGGCCGAGGCATGCGTGAAGGCGTGCAAGTAATCGGGCTCAAGTAGCGCGAAGCGCGGTAGCCCAAGAAACCTGCCGTTAATCGGATCGGCGCAGCCTCCGTCGGGACAGTTGCGGAGTGCGCCATGAGCACCGTCCAGACCAACAGCTACCGCCGCCAGCGCGACCACTTCGAGCCGCAGGACAGCGATCCGCAGGAACAGCGCAGACTGCGCGGGCAGCTGGAGCAGATCGACTACGCCGCCTTCGTGTCGAACCGCGAGGTGGTGGGGCAGATGCTGGGGGGCGCCGACGCCGGCTCGTTCCAGAAGCTGGCGGTGCTGACGGCGACGGCGCGGGCCAAATGGGTGGCCGAGGCGCTGCGCCTGGCCCACTCCGGTTCGCCGGTGACGCCGGACCAGACCGCGCGGCTGACCGCGCACCGCACCGCCTACCAGGAACTGGCCGAGGCCTATGAGGGCCTGCGCCGCATGATCGAGCGCGGCTATCTGAACCTGAAGGCCTGATCCAGCGTCCTTCTCCCCTCGGGGGAGAAGGTGGCAGGCGACAGCCTGACGGATGAGGGGGCTCTGTAAGCTCGCTCATGGTCGGAAGGCCAGCCTGTAGTCAGGCATCCCCCTCATCCGGTCGCTCACGCGACCACCTTCTCCCCCGGAGGGGAGAAGGATTATTCGAGCGGCTGGGTCCGCGTCGGGATCGGCGCGTCGGGATCGGAGGGCGGGCGCTCGGCCGTGGTCGGGGCGGGCTGGGCCGGCGCCGGATCGGCGGTCGGGGTGATCACCACAACAGGCGGCGGCGGAGCAGTCTGGACGGGAAGCTGCGTGGCGGCGGGCGCGGGCCGGGCCGTCGCGGGCGGCGGAGCGGCCGGACGGGAGGGCGCGGGGACTGACGCGGCTGCCGGGGCCGGGGCCGAGGCTGCGGGCGCTTCGGCGGGTGTCGGATCCGGCTCGACGGGGAGCGGGGCGGGCTGAACGGGGACGGCTTCGGCCGCCGGGGTCTCGACGACAGCAGGGGCAGGCGGCGCTGCCTGCGGACGCAGCAGAAGCCAGCCGGCGACGGCCAGGGCGGCGGCGATCAGCACGCCCCCCGCGATGACCAGAGGACGGCGGCTGGCGCGGCGCGGCGCCGACGGGATCGGCGCCGTGACGGATTCAGCCGCGGGAGCCGGCGGCAGGGGCCGCACGGTCATGTCGGACAGGGGCGTCGGGGCCGGGGCCTGGGCCTGGGCCTGGGCCGGAGCCGGAGCCGGAGCCGGAGCGGGCCTGGACGCCGGTTCAGGTGCGGGAGCCGGGGCCCGCGCTGCCGGAGCGGGTTGCGGGGCGGGCGCCGCGCGGGGCGCCGTCGGGATCATCGAGCCGGACAGGATGCCGCCCCCGGGACGGCGGACAGGCGTCGGTGCGGCGGACGGCAGCGGTCCAGCGCGGAACACGACACCGGGCATGCGGCCCCAGTCCACGGGCGCGCGCGCGGGCTGGGGCTTGGGGTCGGATGTGTCGGAGGCCATGCCTCTTAAGTGCCCGGCGAAAGGGTCGGTTTCGTGGCCCCGACCCCTCGGCCCGAGACTAGTTCTTCAGCCGGTAGCCAGTCCTGAACATCCAGCCGACGATCAGCAAACACAGGAAGAAGAAGCCCAGGGTGGCGCCGAGGCTGACGCCGATGCCGATGTCGGACGTGCCGTAGAAGGTCCAGCGGAAGCCCGAGATCAGATAGACCACCGGGTTGAACAGGCTGATCGTGCGCCACACACCGGGCAGCATGTCGATGGAGTAGAACGATCCGCCGAGGAAGCTGAGCGGCGTCACCACCAGCATCGGCACCATCTGCAACTGCTCGAAGCCGTTGGCCCAGATGCCGATGATGAAGCCGAACAGGCTGAAGGTCGCCGAGATCAGGATCAGGAAAGCCAGCATCTCGATCGGGTGCAGGATTTGCAGCGGCACGAACAGGGCGGCCGTCGCAAGGATGATCAGCCCCAGCACGGCCGACTTGGTGGCCGCCGCGCCGACATAGGCCAGCACGATCTCGACCGGCGACACGGGCGCCGAAAGCAGCTCGTAGATGGTGCCGGTGAATTTCGGGAAGTAGATGCCGAACGAGCCGTTGAAGATCGACTGGGTGAACAGGCTGAGCATGATCAGCCCGGGCACGATGTAGGCCCCGTAGGGGACGCCGTCGATCTCGGTCATGCGGCTGCCGATGGCAGAACCGAAGACGACGAAATACAGCGAGGTGGTGATGACCGGGGTCACCAGGCTCTGCCAGAAGGTGCGGAGCGCGCGCGCCATCTCGAAGCGGTAGATGGCCCAGACGCCGTAACCGTTGAACGCCATCACGCCGCTCCCTTGATGCTGTTGGGGCCGCTGTCGTGGACCAGGCTGACGAAGATGTCCTCCAGCGAGCTCTGGCGGGTGTTGAGGTCCTTGAAGGCCACGCCGATGTCGGACAGGCGGCGCAGCAGGGATGGGACGCCGGTCTTCTCGGCGTTGGAGTCGAAGACGTATTCCAGCTCGTGGCCCTCGGCCTTGAGCGTCAGGGCCCAGTCGCCCAGTTCGACGGGCAGCGTCTCCAGCGGCTCCTGCAGCTGCAGGGTCAGGGTCTTCTTGCCAAGCTTCTTCATCAGGTCGGACGTCTTCTCGACCAGGATCAGCTCGCCCTTGAGGATGACGCCGACGCGGTCGGCCATCTCTTCCGCTTCCTCGATGTAGTGGGTGGTCAGGATGATGGTGACGCCCTTGTCGCGCAGGTCGCGGACCAGGTTCCACATGTCGCGGCGCAGCTCGACGTCGACGCCGGCGGTCGGCTCATCCAGGAACAGGATGTCGGGCTCATGACTGAGCGCCTTGGCGATCATGACGCGGCGCTTCATGCCCCCGGACAGGGTCATGATCTTGGCGTCTTTCTTGTCCCAGAGGCTGAGGTCGCTCAGCACCTTCTCGATGAAGGTAGGGTTGGGCGCCCGGCCGAACAGGCCGCGGCTGAAGCGGACGGTGTTGTAGACGGTCTCGAAGGCGTCGGTGGTCAGCTCCTGCGGCACCAGGCCGATACGGGTGCGCACCGCGCGGTAGTCCTTCTGGTGATCCAGACCGTCGATGGTGACGGTTCCGGTAGAGGGCGTGACGATGCCGCAGACGATGGAGATCATCGTCGTCTTGCCCGCGCCGTTGGGACCGAGCAGGGCGAAGATCTCGCCCTTGGCGATTTTCAGGTCGATGGGCTTGAGGGCCTGAAGCCCGGATTTGTAGGTCTTGGTCAGACCCGCGATGTCGATGACCGGCTGCATTCAGGCCCCTCCGTTGGCATGCGCAGATATGCGTCCGAACGCCGCACCTCAAGGGCACGACGGTCGAACGGAGCATTATCCGACATTGCGAGTTACCGACCCCGTGCCCAGCCCGTTGACCGCCCTGTTGAAACGCCTGCCCCGGCCCGGCCGCAAACGTCTCAGGAGTCCCCGGCTTCACCACTGGCTGGAGCTGGCGGCGCGGGCCGGATATGGCGCACGGGGGCTGGTCTATCTGTCGGTGGGAGGGCTGACGCTGGCGGCGGCGATCAATCTGGCGGGCGATCCGGTGAACATCAGCGGCGCCCTTGCCTGGCTGTCGCAGCGGCCCACCGGACGGTTCTGGCTGATCGTGCTGGGACTTGGACTGCTGGCGTTCGTGCAGTGGCGGGTTCTGCAAGCTGTGTTCGATGCCGATCATGAAGGCCAGTCCCGAGAGGGGCTGGTGCAGCGGTTCAGTCAGGGCATGAGTGGTCTAGCCTACGCCGGGCTGGCGGTCAGCGCCTTCAACCTGGCGGCGCGGTTGCCGGACAATCCGGAGGGTCGCGCCCTGAGACAGACGCGGGACGGGGCGGAGGCGGTTGTTTCCCTGCCGTTCGGCCACTGGCTGCTGGCGGCGGCGGGCGTGGCGCTGGGGGTGATCGGGTTGCTGAACATCTCGCGGGCCTGGCGCGAGGATTTCACCGAGCATCTGTCGTGCCCGGAACGGCTCTGCCGCCGCGTCGCGCCGCTCGCGCGGGCCGGCTACATCGCGCGCGGCCTGGCCTGGCTGCCGCTGGCGGCGCTGATCGTCATGGCCGGCGTGCGGTCGAAGCCGGAGGATGTGGCGACGTTCGACACGGCACTGGATGCGGTGGGACGCCAGCCGGGCGGAAGCTGGGTTCTGGCGGCGACGGCCCTGGGCTTCATCGCCTTCGGAGCCTTCTCCATGATCGAGGGGTGGTTCCGGCGCATAAAGCCGCCGAAGGATCTGATTTGAGCCGCCTTGCGTCTCTGGGGAACCGGGGCCGTATTTCGTGGTTAGGTCATCGCCCGGAGCTGTCATGAAAATCCCCCGTCTCGCCGCCTTGCTGATGCTTCTGGCGGCCGCCGCCTGCGCCTCCGGACCCCGTCCCGAGGATGTGCGGGCGCCGCAGCCGGCGCGGGCCGTGGATCTGGAGCGGTTCTATTCCGGCCGGTGGCTCGAAATCGCGCGTCTGCCCATGAGCCTGACCGACGGATGCGTGGCCGGGGCGACGAATTACGTCGTCGTCAATCCGACGCGGGTGGATGTGCGCGACACCTGCCAGGTCGGCTCGCCGCAGGGGCGCGAGAAAGCCATCGGCGGCCGGGGCGAAGTTCTCGACCCCGGGACCAACGCCAAGCTGCGGGTGCGTTATGTCGCGGGCCTGATCACCTGGGACTACTGGGTGCTGGATCACGACGAGGCCTACACCTGGTTCATCTCGGCCGATCCGACCTTCGACAAGCTGTGGATCTACACCCGCGAGGTTCCCTCGGCCGCCGAGCGCGATCGGCTCGTGGCCCGGGCGCGGGCGCTGGGCTACGACACATCCCGACTTGAGTTTCCCGCCTTCTGACCCGGAGCCTCGCCATGTCCACGCGTTCCCTGCTGGCCGTTTCGGCGGCCGCCCTGACGCTGGCGGCATGTGGAGGGCCCGCGGCGCTGCCGCCCGAGTCCGGGTTCGGGCCGAACCCGACCCTGCCGGAGCCGGCGCACGCCCTGATCCCGCAGGTGAAGGTGGCGGACGCGATCGGCTGGCCCGAGGGGCGGACGCCGGTCGCGGCGGCGGGGCTCAGGGTCGCGGCCTTCGCCGAGGGGCTGGATCACCCGCGCTGGCTCTACCGTCTGCCCAACGGCGACATCCTGGTGGCGGAGTCCAATGCGCCGCCGAAGCCCGAGGGGCTGGAGGCCAAGGGCGAGGGCGGCATCCGCGGCTGGTTCCAGGGCCTGTTCATGAAGAAGGCGGGAGCGCGGGTTCCCAGCGCCGACCGCATCACCCTGCTGCGCGACGCGGACGGCGACGGCGTGGCGGAGCTGAAGACGCCGTTCCTCGAGAACCTGATGTCGCCGTTCGGCATGGTTCTGGTCGGCGACCGGCTCTATGTCGCCAACGCGGACGCCGTGGTGGCCTTCCCCTACATGACCGGCCAGACGCGCATCGATGCGGCGGCGGTGAAGGTGGCGGACCTGCCGGCCGGGCGGAACCACCACTGGACCAAGAGCCTGGTCGCCTCGGCCGACGGGTCGCGGCTGTATGTGGGGGTCGGGTCGAACTCCAACGTCGGGGAGAACGGCCTGAACGAGGAGGTCGAGCGGGCGGCGATCCTGGAGATCGATCCGGCGACGGGCGCGCGGCGCATCTATGCGTCCGGCCTGCGCAACCCGGTCGGGCTGGCTTGGAACCCCGAGAGCGGCAAGCTGTGGGTGTCGGTCAACGAGCGGGACGAACTGGGGCCGGACCTGGTGCCCGACTACATGACCTCGGTGACACCGGGGGCCTTCTACGGCTGGCCGTGGAGCTATTACGGCGACCACGTCGATGAGCGGGTCGAGCCCGCGCGGCCGGACATGGTCGCCCGCGCCATCCGGCCGGATTACGCGCTGGGGGCGCATACGGCGTCGCTGGGGCTGACGTTCGGCGAGGGGACGCTGATGCCATTGGCGATGCGCAACGGCGCCTATGTGGGCCAGCACGGGTCGTGGAACCGCAATCCCCGGAACGGCTATCAGGTGATCTTCGTGCCCTTCGCCGGCGGCATGCCGAACGGTGCGCCGGTCAAGGTGCTGACCGGCTTCCTCAATGAGGAAGGTCAGGCCATGGGGCGGCCCGTAGGGGTGCAGTTCGACGCCCGGGGGGGCCTGCTGGTGGCCGATGACGTGGGCAATGTGATCTGGCGGGTGACGCCGGCGAGCTGACCCGCAGACATGACAAAGGCCCCGGGGAGGACATGCGGGGCCTTTGCCGACTTTCGCCCTAACGCTCGGCTCGCGGAGCCTCGCTGCTTGAGGGGCGATTTTGCCCTAACGCTCGCCGCGCGGCGGCTCGCTGCTTGAGGGCGGCGGCGCGGGAAGACTTAGCCCTGGGGTGTGATCACGACCACCGGAGGCGGGGTCGTCGGGGCCGGGGTCGTGGGCGTCGAGGTGGTCGGCGCCGTATTCAGATTGCCCGTATAGGGTTGAAGGCCGGCGGGTTGCGGCGGCGTCTCGACGCGCGGCGTGGTCGTGGGGGCCGGGGCGGCGCGGCGGGCGGCGGGCGCGGCCGGACGAACGGTGCGGACCGGCGCGGGCGCGGGTTCAACTGTCGCGTTCTCGATCACCAGCGGCGCGGCCTCGACGGGCGCGGCCGGGGTTTCGATCCGGGCCGGCGTGCTGAGGCTGGACGCCGGGGCGGCCGGTTCGGCGAAGGGCGTGGCGTCCTTGGGGTTCATCAGCATGGTCGCGGCGCCGGCGGCGAGGGCCAGGACGCCGACCGGGGCCAGGATCATCCAGGTCTTTACAGCCTTCTTGCCGCCGGTCTTGCGGGCATAGACGGGCGTGAAGCCGGGCTCGGTGGTGCTGGTCACCGGATGGGGTTTGAGGTCGTCACTGTAAGTATAGGTCATATCGGACTCCTGAACTTGGAGCCTAACAACGGGGCTGGTGCGAACCCGGTTCCGTGAAAAGTGCCTTCGCCTTCAACATATACTGTTGTCGCCGCAAGTGTGGCGAAAGCTTATCCTGAAAGTGGTTGCTCAATATTATTATACAGCATCGTTCCCGGTTTACGCAGCGTCACCGGGGCGCCGGCGCAACGTCGCGGGACAAAGCGCCTCACACGCGGCTGTGAATTCCCCTCGCGGTTGACCCGGAGGACCGGCGCGGCCATCAGGAACAGACGGCGCGAAGGGATACGAAGGCACCATGGGTTTGATGGCGAACATCCGGCGCGACATGCGGTTCGCGGGCGGGCTGAGCCGTCTGCTGAAGCGCATCAAGCCGATCGAGCTGGATAGCGAGGTGCTGGTCTGCGACGATCTTGAGGAGGCCGTCGACAAATACGCCGAGAATGTCGCCGTCGAGGACGAACGCCGCAGTCTGACCTACCGCGAGTTCGATGGGATGGCGAACCGGTTCGGCCACTGGGCGCGAGGGCGCAACCTGAAGCGCGGCGATACGGTCGCCATGGTGATGGCCAACCGGGTGGAATACCTGGCCGCGTGGATGGGCTTCTCCAAGGTCGGCGTGGCCACGGCCCTGATCAACACCAACCTGACCGGCCAGGCTCTGGCCCACTGCCTGTCGATCTCGGGCGCGTCGCAGGTGATCGTCGACGAGGATCACTGGCGCAAGGTCGAGGAGGCGCGCGAGTTCACGGGCCGGAACCTGATGCTGTGGGTGCTGGGCCTCAACGACGCCGACGAGACCAGCGACCGGCGCGGGCTGGACAAGCCGTTGCAGGGCGCATCCTCGGTGCGGCCGCCGCGGTCGGGGCGGACGGGTCTGACCAACCGCTCGACGGCGCTCTACATCTACACCTCGGGGACCACGGGACTGCCGAAAGCGGCGCGGGTGCCGCATTCGCGGGCGCGGACCTATATGCGCGCCTTTGCCGGGGCGACCCGGGCGACCGAGAAGGACGTCACCTTCAACGTCCTGCCGCTCTATCACTCGACCGGCGGGCTGGTGGGCATCGGGCCGGCGCTGCTGAACGGCGGCAGGCTGGTGATCCGCAAGCGGTTCTCGGCCAACGCCTTCTGGCCCGACGTGAAGGCCAGCGGCGCCACCCTGTTCGTCTATATCGGCGAGCTGTGCCGGTATCTGGTCAACTGTCCGCCGCATGAGGACGAGCGGGCGCACAAGCTGCGCCTCGCATACGGCAACGGCCTGCGCCCCGATGTATGGAAGGAGTTCCAGAGCCGGTTCGCCATCCCCGACATCCTGGAGTTCTACGGCTCGACCGAGGGCAACGTCTCGGTCTTCAACTTCGACGGCCGGGCCGGGTCGATCGGACGCGCGCCGTGGTTCATCAAGAACAAGGTCAACATCCGTCTGATCCCGCTGGATGAGAACGACGAGCCGTTGCGCGGGCCGGACGGGCGTTGCCGCCTGGCGTCCACCGGCGAGATCGGCGAGGCCATCGGCATGATCGGCGACGACACCCGCCACGACTTCTCGGGCTATGCCGACAAGGCGGCGTCGGAGAAGAAGATCCTGACCGACGTGTTCAAGCCCGGCGACCGCTGGTTCCGCACCGGCGACCTGATGCGCCAGGACCGCGAGGGCTATTTCTACTTCGTCGACCGGATCGGCGACACCTTCCGCTGGAAGGGCGAGAACGTCTCGACCGCAGAGGTCGAACAGCGGCTGGCCGATGCGCCGGGCGTGAAGGAGGTCATCGCCTACGGCGTGCCGGTGCCGCACCAGGAGGGCAAGGCCGGGATGGCCGCGCTGGTGGTCGAGGGCAAGTTCGACGCCGCCGCCTTCGCCGCGCGGGCCGAGGCTGAGCTGCCGGCCTATGCGCGTCCGGTGTTCGTGCGGATCATCAAGGCGGCCGACACCACCGGCACCTTCAAATACCGCAAGGTCGACCTGGTCGCCGACGGGTTCGATCCCGAAAAGGTGACGGGCCAGCTGTTCGTGCGCGGCGGCAAGAACGGCTACCAGAAGCTGACGCCGACGGCCCTGGCCGCGGTGCTGGACGGATCGAATCGATTCTAGGCCGCCCGAAGCGGACGCTGATCAGGTCCGCTATGGGAGGTTAGCAGACGCTAGACGGCGGTTGACGGCGCAAGGTCTGCTTCTGACTCGAAGCGGTCGTTAAGATCGTCCGCTTCCAGCAGCAAGGTTGATGCGAGGCGAAGTTGGTTGACTTAGGCTGACGCTGATCCCTGCGGTTGGAGCGCCCGCTTCGTACACATTGATCGAGCATACGAGCTCGGCCGTCATGACGCCGCCAGAGGTGTCGTAGAGGTCCATGACTGCGAGCCGACTGACTCCGGCATGCCTGCTCGCAGTAGCTCAGGCGTAACCCTGCACGAGCCAAGCATCGACAACAGCGCCTTGCCGGCGATCGGCAGAGATCGCCTGATAATCAGGGTCTTCGAGGAAGCGCCGAGCTGCAGCGACATCGGGGAAGGACATCACCACGATCTTGTCCGTTGCGACCCCTTCTAAACGCTCTGGCGCCGGGTCGGCTGCCAAGACTGAACCCTCGTGACGGGCAAAGACCGCAGGGAATGCCGCAACATAGCGACCATAGCTCGCTGGATCTGTTATTTTCAAAACTGCGACGACCAAGGCTCTCATGTCATTCTCCTTCGGCGGGCGGTCCCCGGCATTCGCTCTTTACGTTGGAGAGTTGGGCGGCGCTGACAAGTGCACCGCTGCGCTTTGGCGATATTGGCCCGGGCATTGTCAAGATCAGCTGTGGGCGTGAGTGGCCATCGCCAGCACATCGATCGTGATGGCTACGCCCGAGGCCAGCGGAGCGGTCAGGGGGAAGATTATGGTCGATGGCATGTCTCATCGTCCTCGTTGGGTGTCCAATCCCCCACTGGCGGTGACCTGACTGAATCCTTCAGGATACTTCTTCTCAACCAGTTCAGAAGCGCGGTGTGCATGAGCGGCCCGATCTTTGTTACTTGTGATCAACCCGGCCGGTTCATGGCAACGCCCGCCGCCAGCGGTCCATGGATCGCAAGCCAATGCCATGGCGGTGCGCCAGCCGGCTTGCTAGCGCATATAGCTGAGGCGCAGGCGTCGGACAGTCCAATGTCGGTCGTGCGGTTCACTATCGACTTCCTGCGCCCAACGCCGATCGATGCTGCGTTGGAGGTTCGCACAAAGGTCGTGCGAGCTGGCAGGCAAGCGCGAGCGATCGAGCTTGAACTGCTGACAGACGATCAGCTTCTTGCTCGCGCGACCGCCTTGCTCGTTCGCCAGACTGAAGATCCAGGAACTCTGAACGGCGCATCTGTGCAGCCGCAGGCGGACGGTCCTCCTTGCCCTATTCCCGGCGGGTTCGCCGAACAGTTCAACATCTTGCCCCGCCTCGGCGGCTTTGGGCATTTGGGGCCAGCCCAGGCCTGGTTTCGAATGGAAAGCCCGCTGATCGATCAGCAGCTTCCGAACGCCATCGGCCGAGCGGTTGCATCAGCGGACTTCGGGAGCGGCATCGCGGCAGACCTGTCCTTTGAGGATTGGACCTTCCCGTCGCTGGACCTGTCCGTAGGCTTCGTCCGACCGCCTGAAGGAGGATGGATACTGCTGAAATCGCATTGGCTGCCTCATGCAGGGGGGCGCACCGTATGTGTCACCGTGCTGGGCGATTGCGTCGGCACGTTCGGCCACGCGACCCATAGCGTCATGATCAATCCTAGATCCGCTCAAACCTAGAGTTCGCCCTTCCTGCCGCAATGACGGGACGACATTTGTGAGGAGCCGCCACCGGTTCATTGGCCTTCTATATCATCTCCACGGCGGAACCGGACGTCCGCTATGGGTCGGTAGCGGCCACTCGCTCATCGGCGGTTAGCGGACCTTAGCAAGCAAAGAAGCACTGCGCCGAGCGGCTATTCGTTCTGCCAGAACGATAGAGAAATATCGTCCCCTTGGGCCTGCGTGCCGTCCCAAAACTCGACAGTGAAACGATTGTTTGGGAAGTCCTGCGCGAGCTTGACTCGATGGATGTCGGCAAGAACGCCGCCGATGTAGACCGCCTGTCGCTCGGCGAGCTTGGACGCCGCTTCACCCACCGGAACCAACAGGTCGAGCGTATCGATGACGTTCATTGCACCTTCGATGCCGCGCCTATGCTCTCCTGATTTTTCCCATGCTTTGAGACTGTCGGGATCGAAGCCCTCCCGCAATACGTAGGGGCCGACAGCGACGAAACGCGGCCAGAACAAGCTGCTGTAGGCTACAGGCAGGTCCATCTTGGGCTCGCTGAGTAGCCAGTCCATTGCGCTGATGCCCCGCCCATCATTCCAGAGCGCGAGATCAGGCAGGAGCGCAGTCAGTTCGTCAGTGACCTTCTTCATTGCGCGAAGTTAGCCAACCCAGACTCAAATGTCCGCTTTGGGTCGATAGCGGACATTCCCCTCCAGCCTCCAGGCGGACGTTGGCGCGTATCGCATCGCCGCCCGTTCGCAACCCGCCCTTAATGATTAACGGCGATATCTGGCGCATCTCCCGCGCGTCAGGATTCCCGTCCGTCCATGTTCCAGATCATCGGCATCGCCCTGCTGTTCGGCCTCGTGTTCGGCAGCTACCTGATCTCCGGCGGCAAGATGGAAGTCATCATGCACGCCCTGCCGCATGAGATGATGGCCATCGGCGGCGCCGGGGTGGCGGCCTTCCTGATCTCGAACAGCGTCACCACGATGAAGGCGACGCTGGGCGGGCTGGGCAAGGCGTTCGGCGGGCCGAAATGGAAGAAGCAGGACTACAAGGACCTGCTGGGCCTGCTGTTCCAGCTGACCAAGACGATGAAGTCCAAGGGCGTCATCGCTCTGGAAAGCCACATCGAGAAGCCCGCCGAGAGCACCATCTTCCAGAAGTACCCCAAGGTGCTGAAGGACCATTTCGCCACCGACTTCATCTGCGACACCCTGCGGATGATGACGATGAACCTCGAGGATCCTCACCAGATCGAGGACGCGATGGAAAAGCAGCTTGAGAAGCACCACCACGAGGCGCTGGAGGCGCCCCACGCCCTGACCAACCTGGCCGACGCCCTGCCGGCGCTGGGCATCGTCGCGGCCGTGCTGGGGGTCATCAAGACCATGGGCTCGATCACCGAGCCGCCCGAGATCCTGGGCGGGATGATCGGCGGGGCGCTGGTCGGCACCTTCCTGGGCGTGTTCCTGGCCTACGGACTGGTCGGCCCGATCGCCACGCGGCTGAAGGCGATCGTCGATGAGGAGAGCGCCTTCTACAAGATCATCCAGTCGGTGCTGGTGGCCCACCTGCACGGCAATGCGGCGCAGATCTCGGTCGAGATCGGGCGCGGCGACATTCCCTCCAGCGCCCAGCCGTCCTTCGCCGAGATGGAAGAGGCCCTGTCGAACGCCCCGACCGAGGCGTGACGGCGGCCGCCTGATCCGGAACGGGCCGGGACGCGGCGGGTTTTCCTCTCCGGACGGAGGAAACCTCATGAGATCGACAAGCCTGATCCCGCTGTGCGCCGCGCTGGCCCTGGCCGCCTGCGGGCAGAAGACCGAACCCGCGACGCCTGATCCCGAACCCGCGCCGGCCGCGACGCCCGCCCCGGCCGTGAGCGAACCGGCGAGGACTGATTCGGTCCCCTCGGCGGGTGAGGCGGGGGTGATGCAACCGGCGGATCCGCCCCCGACCCTGCCCGAGGACCAGACGGGGATGAACCCCTCGACGGGCTCTCCGCCGCCCCAGCCCTGACGCCCGCTGGCTTCGCCGGCGATGGGCCGGAATCGTGATCACGAAGGCGTGAAAAATCGCTTGCGGTTCGCTTCACGCGGGCGTTACCTCCGGGTCGAGGGACTTAAAGTCCCCGATGATCCATGGGAGGATTCACCTATGCGTATGACCGCTCTGATCGCCGCTGCCGGCGCCGCTCTGGCCCTGGCCGCCTGCCAACCCGCCGCTGAAGCCGACAAGGCCGACGAGGCCGCCGCCGACGCCACGATGGCCGCCGACACGGCGACCGCCGCTGCTGACACGGCCACGGCCGCCGCGACCGACGCTTCGGCCGCCGCCGGCGAAGCGACCGCCGCTGCTGCCGCTCCGGCCGAAGGCGCCGCGATGGCTCCGGCCGCCAAGGAAGAAGCCGCTCACTAAGCGCTTCTGACAAGCTGATCGCGGCCCTTCGGGTCCGTGACGGAAGGGGTCGCCTCGGCGGCCCCTTTTTCGTGCGCGCTGCTATAGGGACGCCATGAGCGCCGACACGCCCGCCCCCGACGCCTCTCCCCTGCTGGTCTGGGCCGAAGACGGTTCACCGCGGTCGGGCCGGTTCGGCGACGTCTATTTCTCGAAGGAGGACGGGCTGGCCGAGAGCCGCGCGGTGTTCCTGGCCGGGTGCGGCCTGCCGCAGGCCTGGGCCGGGCGCGGGGGGTTCACGGTGGCCGAGCTGGGCTTCGGCACGGGGCTGAACATCGCGGCGCTGCTGGACCTGTGGCGGCGCGAGGGACCGGCCGTCGGGCGGCTGCATGTGTTCACGGTCGAGGGCTATCCGCTGACGGCGGCGGAGGCGGCGCGGGCGCTGTCTGCCTGGCCGGAGTTGTCGGAGGTCGCGACGGCGCTGCTGGCGCAATGGCCGGACGGAACGCCGGGGTTCCACCGCATCGACCTGCCGGATTTCCGGGCGACGGTGGACGTGGCGATCGGCGAGGTGGAATGGGCGCTGGCGGAATGGGCGGGCCGGGCCGACGCCTGGTTCCTGGACGGGTTCGCACCCTCGACCAACCCGGCCATGTGGTCGGACGCGGTGATGGACCGGATCGCGGTACGCTCGGCGGCCGATGCGCGGGTCGCGACCTTCACCGTGGCCGGGGCGGTGCGGCGAGCGCTGGCCGAGCGCGGCTTCGCGGTCGAGAAGAAACCCGGCCACGGCCGCAAGCGCGAACGGCTGGAGGCGCGCCGGACCGGGGCGGCGCAGGCCGAGCGGGCGCCGCCGCGCGTGGCGGTGATCGGGGCCGGGATCGCGGGCGCTGCCGTGGCGCGGGCGCTGAGGGCCGTGGGCGCCGAGGTCTCGGTGGTGGAGGCGGAAGGATCCGGCGCGGGCGCCTCGGGCTTTCCCGCGTCGCTGGTGACGCCGAGGCTGGATGCGGGAGACCGGGAGATCGCGGCGCTGAACGCCCAGGCGCTGCGGACCGCGATGGCGGGCTATCGTGAGGCGGGCGCCGTTGTGGCCGAGGGCGTGCTGCAGCTGGAGCAGGCGCCGCGCGATGCGGGGCGGTTCGCCAGGATCGCGGGGCAGGCGATCTGGCCCGAAGGGGCCATGACGGTTCTGGACGCTGACGCCTGCTCCGCGCGGCTGGGCGAGCCTGTCGTGGCCGGGGGGCTGATGATGCGGGACGCGGGCGCGATTGCGCCGTCGCGGGTGCTGGAAGCCTGGCTGGAGGGCGCGGCGCGGGTGACGGCGCGGGTCGCGGGGCTGGAGCCTGTCGACGATGGCTGGCGGCTGGTCGATGGCGACGGCGCGACAGTGCTTGAGGCGGACGCCGTGGTGCTGGCCGCCGGCTGGGGCGCCGCCGGACTGGCGGACCTGCCGTTATCTCCTGTGCGAGGGCAGGCGGACTGGGTCGAAGGCGTGACGACCGCGCCCGTGGCCTGGGGCGGCTATGCGGTTCCGACGGCGGCGGGGCTGCTGTTCGGCGCGACGCACGAGCGGGGCGAGACCGATGTCCGGGTCAGCGATGCGGCGAGCGAGAAGAACCGGGCGACCGTGACCGCACGGCTTCCGGCGCTGGCGGCGCAGGTTCAGGACGCGACACGGCGCCGCGCCGCGATCCGGGCGACGACGCCGGATCGGCTGCCTCTGGCCGGAGCGGTTCCGGGGCGGCCGGGTCTGCATGTGCTGGGCGGGCTGGGGTCGCGCGGCTTCTGCCATGCGCCGTTGCTGGCGCAGCATGTCGCGGCCCTGATCACGGGGGCGCCGTCGCCCCTGCCTGTGGCGCTGGCGGCGCGGGTTTCGCCGGACCGCTTCAGCACATGAGCTCTTGCGCAACGAAGCGTGGCGATGGACGCTTAGCCTGAGCATCCCGAGGAGTTCCCCCCATGCGCGCCTTCGCCTCAATCACCCTGCTGGCCGCGGCCTCTGTATTGAGCGCCTGCGCCCCCGTCTCTGACGGCCAGACCGTCGCCGACGCCGGCGCCCGGCCCGAGCGCCAGTGTTTCGACGCCGACCGGCTGAGGGACTTCCATGTGGAGCGGAACCAGACCCTGTACGTCACGGCCTATGACGGGTCCGTGTTCCAGCTGCAGACGTCCGGCGCCTGCAACGACATCGACAGCACTTTCGGCGTGGCTCTGCTTCCCTTCACGCGCGGCTCTGAGCGGCTGTGCACCGGGGACTGGACCCAGGTCGCTGTCCAGGGCTCGACGGCTCCTGCGGGAACGTGCCGGGCCCGGGTGACCCACAAGCTGTCCGAGGAAGAGATCGCGGCCCTGCCGCGTCGTTGAGTTCAGTTCAGGAGTTTCCGATGCGTCTCCAGATTATTTCCGCCCTGTCCCTGGTCGTTGCGGGCGCGGGCATGGCGTCGTGCGCGCCGACGCCTGGGCCTGACATGGGCGGCGAAGCGCCCGCGCGGGCCTGTTTCTATCCGAGCACCCTGGTCAACTTCCGCACCAGCGGGGACAACATCGCCTACATCAAGGCTGGCCGGAACGAGGTCTATGAACTGCGCGCGGCGGGTTTCTGCCGCGGTCTGTCAGCGGCGCGGAGCCTGGCGATCAGCGAAACCCCCGGCATGGGATCGCGCGCCTGCGTCGGCGACACGGTCGATGTGATCGCCTCGGCGCCGAGCCTCGACGACAGCACCAATGTCCCCTGCCGGGCCCAGGTCGCTCGCAAGCTGACGGATGAGGAGGTCGCGGCGCTGCCCGACCGTCTGCGCCCGAACTAGCCGGCGCCCGCTTTTCGGATCACGCCTTCTGCGCGTAACCCAGCCGCTGGTTCAGCTTCTCGATCAGGTCGATGGCCGTGTCGGCGATGACCGAGCCGGGCGGATAGACGGCGGCCGCGCCCATGTCGATCAGGGTCTGGACGTCCGACGGCGGGATCACCCCACCGACCACGATCATGATGTCGGGACGGCCCAGCCGCTCCAGCTCCGCCTTCAGCTCGGGCACCAGGGTCAGGTGGCCGGCGGCGAGCGATGAGGCGCCGACGGCGTGGACGTTGTTTTCCACAGCGTCGCGCGCAGCCTCGGCGGGCGTCTGGAACAGGGCGCCTGCGGTCGCGTCGAGGCCGAGGTCGCCATAGGCGGTGGCGATGACCTTCTGGCCCCGGTCATGGCCGTCCTGGCCCAGCTTGGCGATCAGGATGCGCGGCGGGCCGCCGTCGTTCTCGATGAAGGCGGCGACCATCTGGCGGGCCCGGCCGATCTTCGGATCGGCGCCGGCCTCTTTCGCATAGACGCCGGAGACGGTCTGGACTGAGGCAATGTGACGGCCGAAGGCGGCCTCAAGCGCGTCAGAGATTTCGCCGACGGTGGCGTGGGCGCGGGCGGCGCGGACGGAGAGTTCGAGCAGGTTGGCGGTTCCGCGGGCTCCCTCGGTGAGCGTGTCCAGCGCGGCCTGACAGGCGGCCTCGTCCCGTTCAGCACGCAGACGTTTCAGCTTCTCGATCTGGCCGGCGCGGACGCGGGCGTTGTCGACCTTCAGCATCGGGATGTCGTCGGCGACGTCGGACAGGTAGCGGTTCACGCCGACCACGGTCTGCTGGCCCGTGTCGATGCGGGCCTGGGTCTTCGCCGCCGACTCCTCGATGCGCAGCTTGGGAATGCCGGCCTCGATGGCCCTGGCCATGCCGCCCAGAGCCTCGACTTCGGCCATCAGGGCGCGGGCGCGCTGGGCCAGTTCATGGGTCAGACGCTCGACGTAGAAGCTGCCGCCCCAAGGGTCGATGACGCGGGTCAGGCCGGTCTCCATCTGCAACAGCAGCTGGGTGTTGCGGGCGATCCGGGCCGAAAAATCGGTGGGCAGGGCCAGCGCCTCGTCCAGCGCATTGGTGTGCAGGGACTGGGTCTGGCCGCCGGCCGCCGCCATGGCCTCGACCATGGTGCGCGGCACGTTGTTGAACACATCCTGGGCCGCCAGCGACCAGCCCGAGGTCTGGCAGTGGGCGCGCAGGCTGAGGGACTTGGGATCGGTCGCGCCCTCGGCGGCGACGGCCTCGGCCCACAGCAGGCGGGCGGCGCGCATCTTGGCCACCTCCATGAAGTAGTTCATGCCGATGGCCCAGAAGAAGCTCAGGCGCGGGGCGAACCGGTCGATGGCCATGCCCGCCGCCTTGCCCGCGCGCAGGTATTCAATGCCGTCGGCGAGGGTGTAGGCCAGCTCGATGTCGGCCGAGGCTCCGGCCTCCTGCATGTGGTAGCCGGAGATCGAGATGGAGTTGAACTTCGGCGTCTCCTGCGCCGTCCAGGCGAAGATGTCGGCGATGATCCGCATCGAGGGCCCGGGCGGGTAGATGTAGGTGTTGCGGACCATGAACTCCTTGAGGATGTCGTTCTGGATGGTCCCGGTCAGGGCCGCGTGCGGCACGCCCTGCTCCTCGGCGGCGACGACATAGAGGGCCAGGATCGGCAGGACGGCGCCGTTCATGGTCATCGACACCGACATCTGGTCCAGCGGGATGCCGTCGAACAGGGTCCGCATGTCGAGGATCGAGTCGATGGCCACGCCCGCCATGCCGACGTCGCCGGCGACACGCGGGTGGTCCGAGTCGTAGCCCCGGTGAGTGGCCAGGTCGAAGGCGATGCTGAGGCCCTTCTGACCGGCCGCGAGGTTCCTGCGATAGAAGGCGTTGGAGTCCTCTGCGGTCGAGAAGCCGGCGTACTGGCGGATGGTCCAGGGATTGCCCGCGTACATGGTCGGATAGGGGCCGCGCAGATAGGGCGCGACGCCGGGCAAGCCGCGGATGAAGTCGAGGCCGGCGAGGTCGGCGGGGCCGTAGGACGGCTGAACCGGGATGCCCTCGGGGGTCTTCCACGGGTCGCGCGCGGGGACTGATGCGGCGGAGGCGAAGTCGGGGACGATGCGGGTGAAATCGGGGAAGCCGGTCATGCCGCGGCCTCCTCGTTCACAGAGGCAAGGCGGAAGGGCGTCAGGGCCTCGCACGTGTCGCCGCCGGTTGCGGGTTGTGGAATCGGCGTGGGTTCGGTCGCGGCGGGGCGGACATCGGGATCGACGAACTTCGTGATGCCGACCATGGGAATGCGGCCCTCGGCCATGGCGGCTTCGAGCGCGGCGCGGGCGGCGGCGATGCGGGTCTGGGGCGCGCCGGACAGGAGGGCGGCGGGCAAGCCGCCTTCGGCCTCGATGCGCTGCAACTCGGCCCACCCGGCGGCGGCGAGATCGCGGGTGCGGGCGTCGAGGAACCACGATCCGGCGGCGGGGTCGTCGACGCGGCCGAGGTTGGCTTCCTCCATCAGCACCAGTTGGGTGTTGCGGGCCTGCCGCCGGGCGAAGGCGTCGGGCAGGCCGCGCGCGCGGGTGAAGCCGTCCAGGACCACGACGTCGGCGCCGCCGACCGCACCCGCGAACCCGGCGGCGGTCAGGCGCAGCAGATTGGGCCAGGGATCGCGGGCCGACAGCATCCGCCGCGACGAGCGCGCCTCGATGACGGCGGGTACCGAAACGCCGAAGGCGCTGGCGACGTCGTTCCAGATCAGACGGAGCGCCCGGACGGTGGCGAGGGCGTCGAAATATTCGGCGTCGACGGCGACGCCCAGAACCGTGCCGCGCAGGGCCTGTTCGAAGGTGAGCCCCGCCTCGGCGCCTGCGCGGACATAGGCCACGGCGGCGGCGGCGGCGAAGCCCAGCGACTGGGCGGCGGTTCCTCCGGCTTCGTGGGCCACGCGGCCCGAGGCGAGGAAGAAGGTCGCGTCGGGATAGGCCCCGGCGTGGCGCGCGGCGGTATTGGCGGCGAGGCTGATGTGTTCGGCGATCGAGCGCGGCGCGGCGCCGGCCTCGGCGAAGGCGCCCAGCGGATCCATGTGCAGGCGCAGTCTGGCCCGCGGCGAACCCTTGGCGACGACGGCGAGGGCGCTGGCGGCGTCGGGGCCGTCGAGGCCGGCGTCCAGCGCCACGGGGGCCAGTTCGAGGGCGACGCCGTTCAGGGCGCGGGCCAGCGGCTCAGGATCGGCGGTGACGGCGCCCTTGATCAGGATGGAGGCGGCGCCGCCTTCGAGATCAGCCAGGATGGCCGCGTTGACGGCGGCGGGATCGTCCCCCTCGACCAGGGTCCGCAGGTCCCAGGGACGGCCGTCGGCGTCGGTCGAACGAGGAACGAAGACGGGCTGAACCGCGTCGTCGGCGGCGTAGAGAGGCGCGACTTTGAGGCCGTCCGCGTCGATGCGGGCCAGGGTGTCCAGCGGCGCGCCCTTCAGCGCCCTGGTGGCGAGGATTTCCCACTCGGCCCGTGAGGGCGTTTCGAACTTGCCGGTCATGGGGGCTCTATGGCGGATGCGGCGGGCGGGCGGCAAGGCCCACCCCGCGCGCAGCGGCAAACCCTGGCTGACCACAGCAGGGGCAGACCTCCAACGGCGCGCCGAACAGGGCGGAGAGGCGCTCAGCGGTCAGCATGGCCTCGGGCGGACCGATGGCGGCGGGATCGGCGGCGAGCAGGACTTGATCCGCCTGCGCCGCGAGATCGAGGCCGTGGGTGGCGACTATGACGGTGCGGCCTGCGTCGGCAAGGGCGCGGATGGCGGCCTCGACCTGATGGCGGTGGGCCGGGTCGAGCAGGGCGGTGGGCTCGTCGAGCAGGCAGACCTGTGCGTCCTGAACCGTCAGACGGGCGAGGAGGGCCAGTTGCTGCTGGCCGCTGGACAGGTGGTCAAAGGGCCTGCCCGCGAGGTCGGACAGGCCGACGGCGGCGAGGGCGTCCCGGGCGGCGGCGTGGTCGTCGGACGACAGGCTGAGGGCGAAGGGGCGGCGGGCGGCGCGTCCGAGGGCGACCAGATGCACGGTGCTGAAGGCCGCCTGGACCGAGCCGGGGGCGGGCAGAAGGGCCGGGCGGGCGGTTGTCTCGATCTGGCCCGCGATGGGCGGGATCAGGCCGGCGAGGGTCTTGAGCAGGGTGGTCTTGCCCGAGCCGTTGGGGCCGACGACGGCGGTGATCGTGCCGGGGCGCGCCTCGAAGGTGGCGGGGCCGAGGCGGAAGCCGGGGCGGCCGACGGTGAGGTCTGTGGTGCTGAGGCCGCTCATGCGCGTAGCCCGGTCATGACGAACAGGGCGAGGAAGGCGGGGGCGCCGAGCGCGGCGGCGACGAGGCCGACCGGCAGTTCGGCAGGGCCGAAGGCGGTGGTCAGGCGATCGACGGCGAGGGCGAACAGGGCGCCGGTCAGGAGACTGGCGGGCAGCAGCCGCGAGGCCTGCGGGCCGACAACGAGTCGCGCCGCGTGGGGGGCGAGCAGACCGATCCAGCCGACGACGCCGGTGAGCGCCACGGCCGATGAGGTCATCAGGCTGGCCGCGACGACGGCGAGGAGGCGCAGGCGGGGCGCGGGCAGGCCGAGCGAGCGCGCCTGCTCGTCGCCCAGCGACAGGACGTCGAGGCGGAAGCCGAGGCAGAGCAAGGTCGCGACGCCGAGGGTGATGGGAACGGCGCCGAGCGCCACCTCGCCCGCCGTGGCGCGGGAGAAGGCGCCGAGCAGCCAGTAAGTCAGGGCCGGAAGCTGCGAATAGGGCTCGGCCAGCACGACCGCCAGCGACAGGCCGGCCGAGGCCAGGGCGCCGGTCACCAGTCCGCACAGAACCAGCGACAGGCGCGGCTCATGCCCCCGCGCGGCGGCGGCGCAGGTCAGGGCCAGGGCGGCGGCGGCGAGGCCCCCGGCGAAGGCGGAACCCTGGATCATGAGGGCGGATCCGCCGGCGATGAGGGCCAGGGCGGCGCCGAGGCCCGCGCCGGACGAGACGCCGAGAAGGTCGGGCGCCACCAGCGGATTGCGGAACAGGATCTGGAACGCCGCGCCGGCTCCGGCGAGGGCGGCGCCGGTCAGGACGGCGGTGGCGACACGGGGGCCGCGCAGCGCCAGCGCCGTCTCCGCATCGGGCGGGCCGGACCCCAGGAGGGCCTTGATCAGGTCGTCTGGCGAAACGGCGAGCGGGCCGCTGGCGAGGGACGCGATGACGGCGAGCACCAGCAGCGCGCCGAGGCCGAGGGTGAGGGCGGCGAACCGGCTCACGGGATGTCGCGGGGCGTGAGGTCGGCCAGTTCCGTAGCCGTGGGAACTCGCCCATACAGGTCGCCCATCAGAGCCGCGATGCCGGCGGGCGCGCGGTCGCCGAAGGCAGCCCAGTGGACGCCCAGCAGGCGGTTCACCGAGGGCGGGCGGTCGATCCAGCCGAAGGGCTGGTCCGGCAGCAGGGTCAGGCGGCGGCGCGATCCGTCCGGGCGGCGGCGCCAGACAGGATCGTCGGCGGCCGACTCGGCGAAGCGGCGGTCGAGGGTGACGACTGCTTCGGGATCCCAGGCGACGACCTGTTCACGCGAGACGCGGCCGATGTCGCGGCCGCCGACGGCGACGTTGCGCCAGGCGCCGCCCTCCAGAACTTCGGTGGCCAGCGCGCCCCTGAAGGCGGTCTCCAGCCCGTCGGCTCCGCGCGCGTAATAGAAGGCCGGACCGGACTGACGCGGGCGCTGCCACTCGGTGATCAATCGCTCGGCCATGTCGGCGAACTGCTCGCCACGCGCCTTGACGCCGAGGAGCTGGCCCGCCTCTCGCAAGGCGTCGGGCATGCGCATCAGGTCGCCATCGATGAGATAGTAGGGGCGGCCGATCCGCCGGTGAATCCGCTCGGCCAGATCGAGGTCGGCGGCGTCCCGGTCGCCGTAGTCGAGGATGAAGTCGGGGCGCAGGGCGGCGGCGGCCTCGAGGCTCATCGGCGCCCCGCCCCCGGCGAGGGCACCGGTCTCGGGCAGGGACGCGGCGGCGGGCGGGAGCAGGGCGAGGCCGCTGGCTGAAGGCTGGCGGGGCCAGCCTATCAGGCGCTCGGGGGCCAAGGCCCAGATCAGGAGGGCGGCGGGCTGGCCGGCGGCGAGGACCGGGCCGGCCGCGCCTGCGCTCGGCTCCGCCGGGCGGGGCGAACAGGCGCCGGCCGCGAGCGCCGCAAGGAGCGCCCGCCGGTCGATCATGCGGCCGTGACCTCGAGCGACTTCAGCGGCTGGGAGGCGTCGGCCAGGCGGTCGAGATCGACCCGGGCGCCGCGCCCGATCAGCAGCTTTCCGGCCATGAAGTCGGCGGGCGCGTTGCAAGCCTCGACGCACAGCAGCCGGTCGCCGCGCAGGTGGCAGAGCGAGAAGCGGGCCGCGTCCATGTCGCCGCGCACGACGATGCGGTCGCCGTCGAACGGCGCGCCCGCGATCTGGAGCTTGAGGTCGTACTGGTCGGACCAGAACCACGGCACCTCGTGGGGCGGGGGGGCGCGGCCGACGATGGCGGCGGCGGCCTGTTTCGCCTGTTCCAGCGCATTGGGCACGCTCTCCAGCCGGTGCATCCGCCCGTCGTAGAGCGGCATGGGGCGGCGCGCGACATCGCCGATGGCGAAGATCGAGGGGACGGACGTGCGGGCTTGCTCGTCCACCACCACGCCGTGATCGCAGGTCAGGCCGGCCGCTCGGGCGAGGTCGTCGTTGGCGTCGGCGCCGACCCCGACCAGGGCGGCGTCGCAGGAGATCTCGCGTCCATCGGCGAGGCGCACGGCGCGGACGAAGCTGTCGGCTCCGCCCTCGAAGGCGGCGACGCTCACGCCGGTCAGGATCTCGACGCCCTGTGCCCGGTGATAGCGCTCGAAAAAGCGTGACAGGGGTTCGGCGGCGACGCGGGCCAGCACCCGGTCCTCGCGCTCGATCACTGTCACCTCGCAGCCGTGGGCGCGGGCGGAAGCGGCGGCCTCGAGCCCCACATAGCCGGCGCCGACGACGGCCAGGCGGCGGCCGGGGCCGATGGCCTCGCGCAGTCCTTCGGCGTCCTTGACCGTGCGCAGCTGGTGCAGGCCCTTGAGCTCCGAGCCGGGGACGGCAAGGCGGCGAGTCTTCGAACCGGTGGCCAGGATCAGGAAGTCGTAGGAGACCTCGCCCCCGCCGCCGAAACGCACAATGCGGGCGGCGGTGTCGACGGCGTCCACATGGGCGCCGAGGTGCAGGCTGATGCCCTGTTCGTCGTAGAAACTGTCGGGGCGGAGTTTCAGTGACTCGAGGTCGGCGTCGTCCTTCAGATACGCCTTGGACAGGGGCGGGCGCTGATAGGGGGCCACGGCCTCGTCGCCGATCAGGACGATCTCGCCGTCGAAGCCGAACTGGCGCAGCTGGGCCGCGGCGGTTCCGCCCGCATGACCCGCGCCCACGATCACGACCCTCGACGACATTCCGGCTCCCTAAGTCCCACCCGTTGATAGCGCATTCAGCGGGTTGCGCGAGGGTTCCCGGCGTTAACCCTCATTGCGCGGAACATCCCTGATAAACCGCCGTTGTGTCCGCTAGACGACTTTCGGACGAACGTCATGGGCCATGTCAACGAGATCAGACCGGAGAACCTGTCGAGCCGGCAGTTCGAGGTCGTGCAGACCAAGCTGCTGAACATGTGCGACCGGATGTGCGACGGCCAGGTGCTGGACCTCGCCGACGTGCTTCACGCTGTCATCCGCACGCGCCAGCGTATCCGTTGCCAGCACGCGCAGATCGGCGGCGGTCTGCGCCTGGCCGAGCCACGCACTTTCTGAAGCCGCGCAGGCCCCTTGCAAGGCCGGCGCGTGATCGCGTCAGCCCGGGCCGGTGGGCGAGCCGAAGTCGAAGCCTTCCGGACGGCGCTGGCCGCCGCCGAAGGAGAAGCTGAAGCCGATGAACCAGACCGGCTGCCCGAACTGAACCGTGGTGCGGTCGTTGAAGGTCGTGGTGTCGATCCGCACCTTCTGCTCGGCGCTGTCCAGGATGTTGGCGCCGGTGACCATCAGGCTGAGGTTGTCGGTGACCTTGCGGCGATAGCCCAGGTTCAGGGTGCCGAAGGGCTCGCGGGCGCCCTGGGCCTGGACCTGCTCGCCGATGTAGAAGCCGTTCAGCTGGAAGAAGTCTTCCGGCGTCGGCTGCCAATTCATCGAGGCCCGCACCGTGCCGGTCACGCCGCTCTGGTCGGCATAGCCGGGCGTGGAGATCTCGTTGCGGTAATAGGCGCCCGAGACGTTGTAGCTGAGCGTCGGGTGGAGTTTGCCGTTGGCGATGAACTCGGCGCCGATGCGGTCGCTGGAGGCCAGATTTTCGCGCGTGACCAGCACGACGCCGCCGCCCAGATCCTGGGCCACGTCGGTCACGCCGCCCTCGCTGGTGCGGTAGAAGGCGGTCAATGAATAGAAGGTCCCCTGCGACCGCAGCTGCCACATGGCCTCGAACGAGTCGGTGATCTCCGGATCGAGGTCCGGGTTGCCTCGCCGCAGGTTCTGCGGGTCCAGATAGATCGTGTAGGGGTTCAGATCCTGGGGCGACGGACGCTGGATGCGCCGGCTGTAGCTGCCGCGCAGCTTCTGGCTGTCGGTCAGGTCATAGGCCAGGTGAATGGTCGGATAGGCGCGCAGGTAGTCGCGGTTGACCACGATGCCGTCGGTGATCTGGTTCAGCTCGAAATCGACCTGTTCCACGCGCAGGCCCAGCTGCGCCGTCAGCTTCTCGCCGTACGCCCGGTCATAGGTGAGGTAGGCGGCGTGGATCGCCTGGTCGTATTCGAACTGGTTGGTCAGGGACGCGACGGGGGCCATCGTGCCGAGGGTCGAGCCGCGCGAGCCGAAGCTGTCGAAGTCGTCCAGGGTCAGGTCGCCCTCATAGCCGACCTTCAGCGTCTGCCCCTCGCCCATGGGGCGGGTGTAGTCGACCTTCAGGCCATAGGCGTCGCGCGTTTGCTCATTGCGGATGGCCTCGTAGAAGTCCGAGCCGGCGCCGACCTGGATGTCGGTGAAGGCGTCCAGCGTGCGTTCGCCGGTGTTGTGGTCGAACTCCAGGTCCGCCACCAGCTCATGCTGGTCGCCGGAGAATTTGCGCCGCCACGAGCTGCGGGCCGAGACGCCCGAGTTCTCGAAGCCCGTGTCGGAATCCCGCTCGTATTGATACGAGGTCACGCCCAGGCCGTTGGCGCGTTCGAAGGTCTCCTGCCCCTCGTTCTCGCCATTGATGCCGCGCAGGGTGACTTCGCCGCTCAGCCGGTCGGTGGCGTTCAGGTTGTAGTCGATGGCCAGACGCCCCTGGCCCATCTCGTTGGCGTTCAGGCCCTGGCTCTCGCCGTGCTCGACCGTGGTCGTGGCGGGGGAGGCGCCGGGGCGGGTGCGATCCTGTTCAGTGGTGATCTCGCGGTTGTCGCGGCGATAGCCGATGTCGCCGGCCAGGGTCAGGTCGCCGGCCGTGCGGCTGCCGCTGAAGGAGACGCCGCCGCGTTCCTCGCCGTCCCATTGGCCGCGGACCGTGCCGTTGCTGGTGGCCTGGCGCGTGGGCTTGGAGACCAGGTTGATGATGCCGCCGCTGCCTTCGGGGCTGAAGGCGGCGGACGGATTGGTGATCACCTCGACGCGCTCGATGCCGCTGGCCGACATGGCCTGCAGCGCATCGCCGCGCGAACCGCCGCTGAGGACGCCCGACGGCCGGCCGTCGATCAGGATGGTGACGTTGGAATCGCCCCGCAGGCTGACGTTGCCCTGCAGGTCGACCTCCACGCCCGGCACGTTGCGCAGGGCGTCGGCGATGGTGCCGGTCTGGGCCTGCAGGTCATTGGAGACGTTATAGATCATCCGGTCGGAGGCCGAGATGATGTCCGGGCGCTGACCCTGGACCACGACCTCGTCGACGGCCGACTCTTCTTCCGCGGGCGGCGTCTGGGCCGGGGCGGGCGGAGTCGGCGGCGTTTGCGGCCGTGTCTGCGCGGCGGCCGCCGTGGCGGTCAGGGACGCGACGGACAACAGCGCCATCGCCGTCGTCATCAACAGCTTGCGGTACGACATGAGACTCACCTGGAAAGATCGCGGCGGTTTACGCCCCCCGGCGCACCCGCGCCGTCTGTAGCGGGTGCGAGGCCGCGCCACTCCTTAAATTTATGCAATGCAAGCAGTTTTGGGCGTGGGCGGGGGTTCGTCGAACGCGGTTTGCCAATCCAGATTAATTGGCGTTAACTTCTCTTCTCTGGATGGGGGAATCCGACATGGTCTCGCTTGTGTCTCGTCTTTCGGCGCAATTCGCCTCGGCTTCACGCAAGATGATCGGCGGTCTGGCGACGATCGCCACAGCCTTCATCCTCATGACGGGCGCGGGCGTGGCGGTGAACGTCGCCTTGCCGACGGCGGCCAGCGCCCAGACGGTGGCCTGTCCGAACATCACGGGGACAGGCACGGCCAACAATTACACCTACTATTTCTCGGCGACCGGCTGTGCCGCCGCGCCGGGGGCCGGCCTGACGTCCTCGATCTCCTTCGATGACGACAACTCCAGCCTCGTCGTCTCCGGCGTGACCTACGCCAGTCAGTCGGTGACCGGCGGGTGCTCTACATTCCTGACGGCCAATGCGGGACGCGTCGCCTTCCCGTATGGGACCAACCGGACCTGCGCCTACGTCTTCACCTTCTCGGATGGTTCGCATTTCGACGTCTCGATGACTTCGAACGGCACGGGCTACACTGTCCTGTTCTCGGCCGCGTCGTATGTCATTCCGGGCGACACGACCCCGCCCGTCATCACGGTGCCGAGCAACATCACGGTCACGGCCGCCTCGGGTCAATCCTCCGCCGTGGTCACCTACGCCGCTCCGACCGCCAATGACGCGGTGGACGGCGCGCGCCCCGTGACCCAGACCGCCGGTCTGGGGTCGGGCGCGAGCTTCCCGGTCGGCGTGACCACCAACACCTTCAGCTCGGTCGACCTGTCGGGCAACAGCGCCAGCAACAGCTTCACCGTCACGGTGAACGCCGCGCCGGTCGTGCTGAACATCAACGACGCCACTGTCACGGAGGGCAACTCCGGGACGGTGAACGCGGTCTTCACCGTCAGCCTCGACGCTGCCGCCGGACCCGGAGGCGTCACCTTCGATATCGCCACCGCCGACGGCACGGCGACCGCGGCGGGCAATGACTTCACCGCCTCGTCGCTTACGGGGCAGACGATCCCGCAGGGCGGCACGAGCTATACATTCAATGTTGCGGTTCTCGGCGATCTCGGGGTCGAGCCGAATGAGAGCTTCTTCGTCAACGTCACCAATGTGACGGGCGCGACCGTGGGCGACGCCCAGGGCGCCGGGACCATCACCAACGACGATTTCGCGGCTCCGGTCGTCACAGGGCTGTCGCCCTCCAGCGGCGCGCGCGCAGGCGGAACCGTGGTGACCATCACGGGCACGGGCTTCACCGGCGCGACGGCGGTCAGCTTCGGCGGCGCCGCGGCGGTCTTCACCGTCAACAGCGACACCTCGATCACGGCGACGACCCCGGCGCACGCCACCGGGCCGTTCGACGTCACGGTGACGACGGCCGGGGGAACCAGCGCCGCGGCGGGGACGGGCAACGACTACACCTACCTGGGCGTCACCGGCATAACCCCGACGACTTTGTCCAACGCCACGGTGGCCGCGAGCTACAGCGCCGCGCTGACCGCCACGGACTGCGTCGGCCCCTGCACCTTCGCGGTGACGGGCGGCGTGCTGCCGGCGGGCCTGACCCTGTCGTCGGCGGGGGTGCTTTCGGGCACCCCGACCCAGGGCGGAAACTTCAACTTCACGGTCACGGCGACCGACGGCGGGGCCAGCGGGGCGACCGCCAGCCGCGCCTTCAGCCTGACCGTGAATGCGCCCACGGTGACGTTCACCCCCACCACGTTGCCGGCCGCCACCCGCGGCTCGGCCTACAGCCAGACCCTGACCGGATCCGGCGGCACCGCGCCCTACACCTTCTCGCTTCAGTCGGGTCCGCTCCCGGCGGGGATCACCCTGACCTCGGCGGGCGTGCTCGCGGGCACGCCGACGGTCACGGGCAGCTTCCCGCTCGTGATCCGGGTGACCGACAGTTCGACGGGAACGGGCGGCGGCGGCGCTATCGGCAAGGGCTCCGACGGGCCGCTCGCGGCCGGAACCGGCCCCTACTATACCGACGTCTCCGTGACCCTGGTGGTCAATGCGGCGACGCTGACGGTGACGCCGACGGCGTTGCCTGGGGTGATGGCGGGGGTTGCGTATAATCAGCAGCTGTCGTCGACGGGCGGTTCCGGCGCGGTGACCTATGCGGTCACTTCGGGGGCGCTGCCGGCGGGGATCACCCTGACCACGGCGGGCCGGATCTCGGGCACGTCGTATGCGGTGGGGAGCTATCCCTTCACGGTCACGGCGACCGACGCCTTCGGCAACACCGGCACGGTTGTGCTGCGCATCACGATCATGGCCCGTCCCGATCCGTCGGCGGACCCGGACGTGCGGGGGCTGGACGCGGCCCAGGCGGAGGCCACCCGCCGCCTGACCGAGACCCAGATCGGCAACTTCAACCGCCGGCTGGAGCAGCTGCACTCGGGCGGCGGAGCCCAGACCATGAGCATGGGCCTGAGCCTGAACTCGGGCGTGACCGAGCTGGGCCGCGAGGCCGACCTGCGCACCCAGCTGGCCGGCGGGCGGATGTTCGGCCGGCAGTCGATGGCCGACCCGGACCGGGCCGAGCTGAACGCCATGCTGTGGCGTGACGCGAACGCCGAGGGGCTTGCCCTCGCAGGCGCGTCCGGGAAGGCGGGCTTCGGCTCGAACACGGGCATGGGCGTCGGCGGCCTGAACGCCGCGCCGGTTCAATCGGGCGACGGCGGTCCTTCGGGCGGCCTGCGCTTCTGGACCGGCGGCGCGATCGCCTTCGGCGAGCGTGACGGGGACACGGGCCAGTCGAAGTTCGCGGTGCGCTCGGGCGGGATCAGCCTGGGGGCCGACATGGCCGTGTCGCCGACCCTGGACATCGGCATCGGCGGCGGCTTCGGCGAGGAGAGCGCCGATGTGGGCGTGGCCGACTCCAGCGTGGACTCGACCAGCTTCGTAGGCGTGGTCTACGGCAGCTGGCGGCCCCGGGGCGGCGTCTATCTGGACGCCATGCTGGGCTATGGCACGCTTGAGTTCGACCTGCAGCGCCGGGTGACCGCCGACAACAGCCTGGTGACGGGCTCGCGCGACGGCACGGCGGTGTTCGGCTCGGTGGGTCTCGGCTACGACCGGCCGGTCGCGATCGGGCACGTCAACGCCTACACCCGCATCGAGTCGATGAACGCCGAGCTGGACGCCTACACCGAAAGCGGTTCGCCGCTGTGGGCGCTCAGCTATGACGCCCGCGACGTCGAAAGCCTGCAAGGGGTGCTGGGCGCCCGCTACGCCTGGACCCACGAGGAACGGGACAGCCAGTGGACCCCCAGCTTCCGCGTCGAGTACCGGCACGAGTTCGCCGACGGCGGGATCCAGAGCCTGCAGTACGCCGACTGGCTGAGCGGACCGACCTACCAGATCCAGTCGACCGGCTGGGACCGCAGCGAGTTCGCCCTCGACCTGGGGCTGAACATGACCACCACCGGCGGCTGGACCGCCACCGGCGAGGTCGGCGGACGCTTCGCCAACGGCCAGACCCTCGGAACGCTTCGGTTCATGCTGTCGAAAAAGTTCTGATCCGTCTGAGCCACGACTGACGACAAACAGGCCGGCGGGGGCGCATCACCCCCGCCGGCTTTTTGCTGAATGGGGGGCGTTCAACTCATCCGGATAGCGTCAGAGCCGCCTGAACCAGTCGAAGACGCGTTCCACATCATCTGCGGCCAGAGGCGGGGGCGGCGATCCGCGCCGCTCGACCGCCTTGAGCTCGCCGGGCGACATGCCGAAGCGCTTGCGGAAGGCGCGGCTGAAATGGGCGTCGGAGCGGAAGCCGTGGGCGAAGGCGATCTGCGCCAGGCTGAGGTTGGTGCGGGAAGCGGCGGCGACGGCGTCGAAGGCATGGTCCAGCCGCCGCGTCTGGATGAAGCTGGACACCCCGCCGGCGGGGGCGAGGATCCGATAGAGCATCGGCCGCGACACACCCAGATGAAGCCTCAGGCTTTCGGGCGTGAGGTTCACGTCTCCCAGGTTGGCGTCGATGTGGTCGCGCGCGAGACCGAACAGGGTGCGCTCCAGGGGGCGGCTTTCGGTTCGCCGACCCCGGGCTGCGCCCGCGATGACGCCGGCGAGCAGCGCGATCAGGGCCCGGGCGCCGGCCACGGCCTGCTCCATCTTCATCCCGGGAAGCTGTTCCCAAAGACCCAGCATGTGCGCGAACAACAGCCGGGCGCCGGGATCGGTTTCCGCCACCACCATGCCGTGGACGTCATGGTCCGCGACCTCGCCCAGCCGGGCCCGGGGGATCATCAGGTTCAGGGTTTCGAAATCGGCGCCGTGGGCCTCGAACGGCCGGGCCATGTCGACGATCCGCAGCCGTCCCATGGAATGGTCGATCCGCCGTCCGTCGTAATCGCCCGTCCAGGCGCTGTCGGACAGCTGAAGGATGACCTGCACGTGGTCGACGCCGCGGTGGGCCTGAGTCCGTGTACGGATGAAGGTCTGAGCGACGCCCTGACACCGGCCCATGGCCAGTTCGCCGAGGTCGTAACCCTCGAGGCGGTTACGAAAATCGGCGTCGGCGCCATTGAGCTCGATTTGGAACAGGTGGGCGACCGCCGCGCGGTAGCGGTCGGCGGCGTCGGGCGTGGTCTCCGCCGACAGCTCCCACAATGTGCGCTGGGGTTTCCCCCCTGCCGAGCCGTTCAACGGCGCTCCCCGAAACGTCGGCACGCCCCCGGCCGAGGACGGGATTTGCTTGTGTCCGCTGGCGGACGTCAAGCGTCTAATCTATTCGAAAACGAGAATCTCCGCCGATGTTCGCCGAACAAGGGTCAAGGTTGAGACGCTGGGTCAATAGAAGCTTGACTGTAAGGCAAGGACTCGGTCGCGGCCCCCGTGGGAAGGTAGAAGGTGGGGGAGTAATCCATGTTCGATGCCATTACGCGTGCGTGCCGCTGGGCCCGTGAGACCGTCTTCAAGCCGCAGCCGGGCCAGGCCCGCGCCACTGAAGCGCAGCCTAGCCGCGACATCGCGAGGCCGCGCGGGCGTCGCCCCGCCGCGCTGATCACGTCGATCCTGGGGTTCGCCATGGCGGCGGGTCTTGCTTCGGGCGCTGCGGCCCAGGCCGTGCCGACCGGGTCGGCGTCCCTGTCCGACAGCACAATCGCCACGGGAACACCGTTCACACTGACCATCCAGGTCACCCAGAACGATCCCGGCGCATCGACCAATACCTATATCGGCGCCCTCGGCTCTCCCAACTCGGCCTATGCCCTGCCGTCCGGCGTCACGGTTTCCTCGTCCACGCCCGTCACCAACGACTGCAATCTGTTCCTGAACGGCGTGGCGGCCGGCAGTGGTGGGTTCTCGGCCTTGGGCAGCAATGTTCCGCAAGGCACGACCTGCACCCTGGCCGTCCGTCTGGTCGCCTCGACCGCAGGTGTGAAAAGCTTCTCCAACGTCGGATCGGGCCTCGTCGTGGGCGGGGTTGGATTCTTCCCAACCGGCGACCTGGGTTCACCGGGCAGCATCACCGCCATCGCCCCGCCGGTTCCGGCCGTGACCAGCCTGTCGTCCGTCTACGGATCAATCGCGGGCGGCCAGACGCTGTACATCGACGGGACCGATCTGACCGGCGTGACCGGCGTCACCATCGGCGGCACGGCGGCGACCGGCATCGTCGTAGACAGCGCGACCCAGATCCACGTTACGACCCCGGCGCATGCCGCCGGTCTGACCGACGTCCGCGTGACGACCGGCGGTGGAACAAGCGCCAACACCTCGGCGGACGACTTCACCTATCTGGCCCCGCCGACGCTTTCGATCGTCATCAGCCCGTCTTCGGGTCTGACGACCGACAGCGCGACCATGACGATGACGGTCACGAACCCCAACAGCGTGGCCCTGACCCAGTTCGGGATGACGGGGATCCCCTTCGCCGCGAACTTCGGGCTCAACGGGCCGCCGACCAACGGCTGCGGCGGCAACTTCACCTCCGGGTCCTCGGGCATCAATTCGAACAGCGGCAATGTGCCGGCGAACGGGACCTGCGTGATCACCGCGCCGGTGCGCGGTTTCGCTGCGGGCGTCTACACCGTCAGCATCGCCTCGACCTTTGCGAACCCCGGCGGCCTTACCGGCGCCGGTGCGACCTCGAACACCTATACGGTGACGCCGCCGGCGCCTTCGGTCAGCGCCGTCACCGCCCATGCGCGCGTCACCGGCGGCAACAGCATCGTCATCACCGGTTCCGACCTGACCGGAGCCACCGCCGTCACCTTCGACGGCGTGAACGCGACCAGCTATGTGGTCAACAGCAACAGCCAGATCACCGCCGTCGCGCCGGCCCATGCCATGGGCGTGGTCGACATCCGGGTGACGACCCCGGGCGGGACGACCGCTAACACCGCGGCCGATGACATCACCTATGTCGCGCCGCCGACCGCATCGCTGGTGTTCAGCCCGTCGTCAGTGGTCACGCTGCAGAACTCGACCCTGACCATCACCCTGACGAACCCCAATCCCACGGTCGCCCTGACCAGGGTGGCGATGGCGCCCATACCGGGTCCGGACTATCTGGGCCTCAATTCCACTATCGACACGACGTGCGGGGGAGCGGGAGGCTTGAGCTATGGCCCCGCCGGCCTTTCGACCGGGGGCTACACGGTCCCCGCCGGTGGTTCGTGCACCTATACGATGGTGATGCGCGGCTTCCAGCCGAATACCTACCAGTTCTCGGTGGGCACGATCCAGGCGATCGACCAGGGCAACCCCACCGGCCCCGGCGCCACGTCCAACGTCCTGACCGTCAATCCGGCGGCGCCGACGGTGACCGCCGTCAGCCCGACCAGCGGACCGCTCGCGGGCGGGGGGTCGGTCGTCATCACCGGCACGAACTTCAGCTCGGTCAGCGGCGTGACCTTCGGCGGCGTCGCGGCCGCCCACGTAGTCAACAGCACGACCCAGATCACGGCCACGGCGCCGGCGGGTTCCGGCACGGTCGATGTTCAGGTGACGAACGTCACGGGGACCAGCGCGACCAGTGCAGCAGATCAGTACACCTATGTCGCGGCACCGTCGGTCACGGGCGACCCGTCCAATACCAGCGTCAACGCCGGCTCGACCACCACCTTCACCGCCTCGGCCTCGGGTTCGCCTTCCGTCCAGTGGCAGGTGTCCACCGATGGCAGTGGCAGCGCCTTCGTCGACATATCCAACACGCCCGGCGCCTATGCCGGCGCAACCACCAACACCCTGACCGTCACCGGCCAGATGAGCCGTCATCTGCTCCTCTATCGCGCGGTGTTCACCAATGCGGGTGGCTCAGGGACGTCCGCGAATGCCACCCTGTCAGTCGTTCCGACGCCGCCGGTCGTGTCCGTCACCCTGTCGGACACGACTATTCTAGCGGGTCAAACGACGACCCTGACGCTGTCGATGACCAATCCCAATGACGCGCTGCTGGGAGGCGTATTCGGCTTTGCCGGCAACCCCAACTTCCAGAACTACGCCCTGCCTGCGGGCGTCACGGTTTCCGGCGTCGGCGCCATCAACTGCGGCGGGTCCAACAGCTTCAGCGGGGACCAGGGCCAGGCGCTTTGGTTGCAGCTTCCCGCCAACAGCGGCACGACCTGCTCGACCACGGTTGAGCTGACCTCGGCGAGCAGCGGAACCTATAACCTCGCTGACGTCGGCTATGTGCTGCTCACCAACGGCGCGTCCGTGACCGGTTCGGTGTCGGTTCCCGCCCTGACCGTTGTCGCCACGCCGATCATCAGCACGATTTCGCCGCAGGCGGGGCCTGTCGCCGGCGGAACGAGCGTCAACATCACCGGCTCGAACTTCACGCCGGCTTCGACCGTCAGCTTCGGCGGCACGCCCGGGACGTCCGTGTCGTTTATCAGCGCGACTGCCCTCTCCGCCGTCAGCCCGGCAGGCTCAGGCACGATCGATGTTTCCGTGACCAACATTGCGGGAACCAGCGCCAACACGTCGGCGGACGACTTCACCTATGTCGAGCGGCCCGAGATCACGCTCCTCGGACCGCCTACCGGACCGGAAGCAGGCGGCACCAATGTGCTGATCGTCGGTTCGAACTTCACGCCCGACGTGGCGGTGACATTCGGCGGCGTTTCCGCTGCAAGCATCACCTACGTGAGCACAAACCAGCTGTTCGTGCAGTCTCCTGCCGGGACCGGAACGGTGGACGTTCGTGTCTCGAACACGGGCGGGATCACGGACGTTGTTCCGGGGGTTCAGTTCACCTATGTGCCGCGCCCCAGTGCGCCGGTGATCAACTCGCCGACCAACGGATCCTTCATCAACTCCTACCCGACAGTGTCGGGCACGGCGGACCCCAATACCTTCGTCAACCTGTTCCTGAACGGTTCACCTCTGACGAGTGTCAACGCTGACGGAAGCGGTAACTGGGCCGTGCCGGGCGTGCTGAACGTGCCGGAGGGCGAGCACACGCTGCGCGCCAGTGTCACCACCGACGGCGGCACGTCGCCGGACTCCAACATCGTCACCTTCACCTTCGATTCGACGGCGCCGAACGCGCCGGTGATAGACGCGCCCGCCGATGGTTCGGCGACGACCAACCGTTCGCCGACCTATACCGGCACGGCAGAGGCGAACGCGGCGATCGAGGTCACGGTGTCCTCCAATTTCGTCGGCACGACCACCGCAGACGGAACCGGTGCCTGGTCGATCACCGAGCCCACCATCCTGGCTGTCGGCTCGCACGTAGTGCAGGCCCGGGCCACGGACGCCGCGGGTAATCAGTCCAACTATTCCGGCGGCAACACCTTCACGGTCTATGTGGAGCCGAACCTCTCGATCAACGACGTGACTGTCACCGAAGGCAACGTGGCGAACTTCACCGTCAGCCTGGACGGCCCTGCGGGGCCGGGTGGCGTCACCTTTGACGTCAATGTCGCCCCCGGCACGGCGAGCGTGTCTGACTTCATAGCCCCGCCGCTGACCGGTCTCACGATCCCGGAGGGACAGAGCAGCCACCTCGTCTCGATCAACGCCGTCGACGACGCCCTCTATGAGTTGAGCGAGACCTTCACCGCTACCGTCGCCAACGTCACCGGTGCCGTGGTGGCCGATGCCGAAGGTGTCGGGACCATCACCAATGATGACACCGCGCCGGCATTCACGATCAATGACGTGACCATGTCAGAAGGAAGCGCGGGCACGACGGCCTTCACCTTCACCGTTGCGAAGACGGGGGACACCCAGCTGGCCTCGACCGTCAACTTCGCCACGGCGGACGGCACAGCCACGGTCGCGGGCAATGATTACTTCGCGACCAGCGGAACCCTGACGTTCAACCCGTCCGATACCGCGCACAGTGTGACGGTCGCGGTGTCGGGCGACCTGCTGTACGAGAACAACGAGGCCTTCTTCGTCAACCTCAGCAGTGCTGTGGACGCAGGCATCTCTGATGGACAGGGTGTCGGCACGATCGTGAACGACGACGCCATGCCGTTCCTGTCGGTCAATGACGTCACGCTGAATGAAGGAAACGCCGGCACGACCGCCTTTGTCTTCACGGCCTCGCTGAGCGCGCCCAGCGCCCTTGCCGTCACCGTCGATTACGGCACGGTCGGTCTGACGGCGACCGACGGCTCCGACTATTCCGCACCGTCCGGCACCTTCACTTTTGCGCCGGGCGAAACGATCAAGACCGCCACGGTCCTGGTGAACGGCGACACGACGCTGGAGCCGGACGAAACCTTCGCCTTCAATCTGTCTGCGGCCAGCAACGCGTCGTTCGCCGACAATCAGGGCCTCGGCACGATCGTCAACGACGATGTCGCGCCGCCCTCGGCGCCGGTGACGACCACACCCGCCAATGGGCTGGTCACCAGCGACAATCATCCGACCATTTCGGGCACGTCGGACCCCGGCGTGATCATCGATGTGATCATCGATGGCGCATCAGTGGGTACGACGGCCTCCAATGGCGGTGGGAACTGGTTCTTCTCGTCCTACGCGCCCCTGTCCGAGGGTCCGCACACCGTTCGTTCCGTAGCGACCAACAGCGGCGGCCCCTCGCCGTCATCGAACACCAACACCTTTACGGTCGATAGCGTGGCGCCGGCGGCTCCGGTCGTGACGGCCCCCGCGAATGGCTCCAGCACCACCAACCTGAACCCGGTCTATACGGGCACGGCCGAGCCTGCCTCGACCGTCACGGTGGCTGTTGACGGCTCCGCGATCGGGACGACCACGGCGGATGGCTCGGGGAACTGGAGCCTGACCCAGCCGACGCCGCTGACCCTGGCGGCGCACACCGTGCGGGCGAGCGCAGCGGATGCGGCCGGCAATTCCTCGCCGAACTCCGGAACCAACACATTCACCGTCGTGCCGTTCGCGCCGGTGACGGGCGCGGTGTCGGCGACGGTCGCCTATGGCAGCAGCGCCAACCCGATCACCCTCAACCTGTCGGGCGGCTCGGCGGATAGCGTCGCCATCGCGGTGCAGGCGACGAACGGCGTGGCCACGGCTTCGGGCGCATCGATCACCTACACCCCGGCGGCCGGCTATGCCGGCCCGGACAGCTTCACCTATACGGCGACCAACGCCGGTGGCACGTCGAGCCCGGCCACGGCGACCATCACGGTGAGCATGCCCACCCTGACGCTGAATCCGGCCACGGTTCCGGCGGCGACGGTGGGGACGGCCTACAGCCAGACGCTGACCGCTTCGGGCGGGGCTGCGCCTTACAGCTATGCCCGGACCGCCGGCGCGCTTCCGGCGGGGCTGACCCTGTCGGCGGGGGGCGTGCTTTCGGGCACGCCGACCGCGGGCGGGACGTTCAACTTCACCGTCACGGCGACCGACTCGTCGAACGGGCCGTCGGCGCCGTTCACCACGGCGCGTGCCTATAGTCTGAACGTCGCCGCCCCGACCATCAGCGTCAGCCCGATGAGCACGACGGCGACGGTGGGTGCGTCCTTCAGCAACACCTTCAGCGCGATCGGCGGCACGGGGCCCTACAGCTTCGCCATCACGGCGGGCGCCCTGCCCGCGGGCATGACCCTGGCTTCGAACGGCCAGCTTACGGGCACGCCGACGGCGGGCGGGACGTTCAACTTCACCATCACGGCGACCGACAGCTCGACAGGGACCGGCGCGCCGTACAGCGGCAGCCGCGCCTATAGCCTTCCTGTCGCCGCCGCGACCATCGTCCTGCCGACGGCAAGCCTGCCTGCGGGCGCGGTCACCGTGCCCTACAGCGGCCAACTGCCGGCCGCGACCGGCGGCACGGCGCCCTACAGCTATGCCTTCACGGCCGGGGATCTGCCTCCGGGGGTGACCTTGTCCCCGACCGGCGCGCTTTCGGGCACGCCGACCGGCGGCGGGACCTTCTTCTTCAACGCCCGGGCGACCGACAGTTCGACCGGTTCGGGGCCGTATTCCACGACCCAGACCTACAGCATCGCCATTGCGGCACCGGCCGTCACGGTCGGCCCGACGACGCTGCCGGACGGGACCAAGGCCATCGCCTATTCCCAGGTCATCGCGGCCTCGGGCGGGGTGGCGCCGTACAGCTATGCGGTGACCGCGGGCGTCCTGCCGAACGGCCTGACGCTGTCGCCCTCGACCGGGGTGCTTTCGGGCACGCCGAGCGACAACGGGACCTTCAACTTCACAGTGACCGCGACCGACAGCGCCACGGGCAACGGCCCCTACGCCGGATCGCGCGCCTACAGCCTGTTCATCGCCCTGGATCCGCCGACGGCGAACCCGGTGTCGGTGAGCGTCGCCTATGGCAGCGCCGACAATCCGGTGACGCTGAACCTGACGGGCGGGGCGGCGAACAGCCTCGCCATCGGAACCGCGCCCGCGCACGGGACGGCGACGGTCTCGGGCCTGTCGATCACCTACACCCCGGCGGCCGGCTACTTCGGGGCCGACAGCTTCACCTACACCGCCACCAACGGCAGCGGCACGTCGGTTCCGGCCACGGTGACGGTGACGGTGGGCCTGCCGCCCGCGCCGACGGCGACCGGGACCTCGGTCTCCGTTCCCTACGCCAGCGCCGGCACGGCCATCGATCTGACCAGCCGCGTGGCGGGCGTCTCGACCGGCGTCAGCGTCGCTTCGGCGCCGTCGCACGGAACGACCAGCATTGCGGGCTATGTGATCACCTACACGCCCGCAGCCGGCTACTTCGGCGCCGACAGCTTCACCTACACGGCCAACGGCCCCGGCGGTTCGTCCGCCCCGGCCACGGTCAGCCTGAGTGTGGCGACGCCGCCGCCGCCGGTGGTGACGCCGACCCCGCCGACGCCGGTGCCTCCGACCACGGGCGGCTCATCCACCGTCGACCTGCAGACCCAGGTGGGCGGCGTGGTGACCGGCTGGCGCATCACCATCGCTCCGATCCATGGGGCGGCGGTGATCGAAGGCGCCGGACCGGCCCCGGCCCCGGCCGCCATGCCGGGCGAGGGACCGCAGGCCACGGGTCCGGCCCTGAGCCTGCGCTACACGCCCACGGCCGGCTTCATGGGAACCGACACGGTCACCCTGGTGGCCGAAGGCCCCGGCGGCGACTCGGCGCCGGTGACCTTCACCTTCCAGGTCCCGGGCATGGCGCCCAACCGGACCGCGACCGTCGCGTCGAACGCCGTCTCGACGATCGATACGACCTCGGGGCTGACGGGCGGGCCGTTCAACAGCGTGCAGATCACCCGCGCTCCGGGCTTCGGCACGGCCGTGGTGTCGGGGCTGAACATCGTGTTCACCCCGGGCGCGGCCAACAACGGGCCGACGTATCTGGAGTATACGATCACCACCCCGGGCGGCGTCTCGGCGGTCGGCCGCATCGATTACACGGTCAACCGCGCGCCGGGGGCCCAGACGCTGGTCGTCTCCACACCCGCGGGTCGGCCGGTAACCGTCAGCCTGACAGCCAACGCGGTGGGCGGGCCCTTCACGGGGGCGGCGATCGTCAACCTGTCCATCCCGACGGCGGGGGCCGCGGTCCTCACCCAGGGCGGGACGGCCGGAAACCGGACCTATGACCTGACCTTCACGCCGGCCGGAACCTTCACGGGCCGGGTGGACGTGAACTTCACCCTGACCAACGCCTTCGCCACCGAAGGCGGCGTGGTGCAGGTGACGGTGACGTCGCGTCCCGATCCGTCCATGGATCCGGACGTGCGCGGGCTGGTCAGCTCACAGGTCGACAGCGCCCTGCGCTTCGCTGACACCCAGATCAGCAACTTCCACCGCCGGCTGGAGCAGATCCGGGACGGAGACAACGACAGCGCCTCCAACCTGTCGCTGAACCTGAACATGGGCGGAGCGAACGACATCGATCCGCGGGCCGCGGCGCGGCGCCGGCTGGGCGACCAGCAGGCGAGTGAGGACGGTCTGAGCCTGATGGAGACGCGCGCCCGCGACGAGGAAGCGGACGCCTTCGCCCAGTTCGGCGGTCGGGGCGGTCTGACCGCTTCGGTTGAAGCCATGGATGCTCCGGCGCTCGGCGCCGCACCCTCGCGGTCGCAAGGCGAAGACGCTCAAGGCGGCCACAGTGTGGGCGTCTGGGCCGGCGGCGGCATCGACTGGGGCCGGCGTGAGGCCGATGGCCAGCGCGACACCCGGTTCACCACCTCGGGGGTCAGTGCGGGGGTGGACGTCAAGCTCACCGACGCCCTGATCGTCGGGGCAGGCCTGGGCTATGGCGATGACCGCACGCGGATCGGCTCCAACGACACCACCTCGGACGGGACCAGCACGGTCGGCGCCCTCTACGCCGCCTGGCAGGCGCCGAACGACATCCATCTCGAAGGGGTGTTCGGCTACGGGTCGCTGGACTACGACTCGAAGCGCTGGTCGACGGCGGCGTCGGCCTTCGCCTTCGGCGAGCGGTCGGGCGACATGACGTTCGGATCGATCGGCCTGGCCCAGGAGCACCGGTCAGAGGGCATGAACCGGTCGCTCTACGCCCGGATCGACGCCCAGTCGGTGACTCTGGACGGCTTCACAGAGACCGGGGCGGGGATCTACGCCCTGACCTATGACGCGCTTGAGTTCGACGCCCTGTCCTCGACCGTGGGGATGCGGATGGACTGGCGGATTCAGAGCCGTGACAGCCTGTTCGCGCCGAGCCTGCGCTTCGAATGGGCGCACCAGTTCGACGAGGTGGGATCGCAGACGGTCTCCTACGCCGACTGGCTGGCCAGCCCCCGCTACGGGTTGGAGCTCGACAGCTGGGCGCGGAACCGCTTCGCGCTTGACCTGGAAGGCCGCTGGGTCTTCGAAAACATGGAACTGACCGCCGGCTATCGCGGCACGACCAGCTCGGACACCATCAGCCATGGCGTCCAGGTCAAGCTGTCGACGCGCTTCTGATCTGAACCCCGCCGCATCCGAAAACGGGTGCGGCGGGCGCCGGTCTCAGAGAGCCCAGACCGAGGTGCGCTTGACCGCGAAATCCTCCAGCTCGCGCGTGGTCGGCACCTGGTATTCGGCGAGGAAGGTCAGGCCCGTCTTCGGGAAATAAGTGCGCCCGGGGTCGCCGATCAGGACGCGGGCGTCCCTGGCCTTGGCGGCGTGCAGCCAGCCCAGCACCCGGTCGGTCATGGGCCCCTCGTAGCAGACATCGCCGGCGCATATCACGTCCACATCCGGCGGCGGGCCATCCAGCAGGTCGGCGTCGGTGAAGCCGAGCTCGACGCCGTTGGCGGCGGCGTTCAGCCGGACCGCCGCGCCGCAGAAGGGATCGATGTCGGCGCTGAGCACGCTGGCCGCCCCCGCCTGCATCGCCGCGATGCCGACCAGCCCGGACCCTGCGGCAAAATCCAGCACCCGCCTGCCGGCGACTTCGTGCGGATTGTCCAGCAGCCAGCGCGCCAGCGCCTGGCCTCCCGCCCAGGCGAAGGCCCAGAACGGCGGCGGCAGGCCCAACTCGCCCAGTTCCTCCTCCGTCAGCCGCCAGATCGGGGTCACCTCGTCCGCCAGCCACAGCGAAATCTCGGGCGCATGCGGCACGGCCTGGAGCCGGGTGTTGGCGGCGATGAAGGCGGCAGGGTCGGGGATGGTCATCGGCTGGCGATACACGACTTCGCCCTCGTCCGGCCGTCTCCTTTGCGGCATGAAGCGAATGTCCGCTATCGACCCAAAGCGGACGTTGAGGCTGCCCCATTGATAACGGTCGTCGGCAGCGTCGTAACTGTCGCGGTTCAGACCCCGTTACGCCCACCGCCACTGTTGCTGTGTCGCCGCCCGCAGCCGCGGAGGACGGCGCGCTGAACCTGGTCGACACGGTCACCCTGGATCAGGCCTCCGCCGACGCGGCGCCGGGCGGGTTGAGGCGTGGGGTGTTCGCGCTCCTGGCAGGGCGGCCGTGCAGCTCTGTGCCGCCCAGCGATTCTCCGCGTCAGCGAACCCCGTTGCCTATTCCCCGGCCTGATATAGAATTCAGTAATTCAGGGTGGGGAATCTGATATGATCTCGATGGTATGTCGCGCGGCGGCGCGTGCAGGTGGTGTTGCGAGCCGGTCGCTTGCATCCTTGACGATGCTGTTCGTGGCGGTGTTCGTCATGGCGGGCCTGGCGCTTCCGGGCGCGGCATCCGCCCAGAGCTTGACCGGTGCCCAGGTTTCGTATGCTCAAAACTTCCCAAACATTGGGAGCTTGTTCTACGCGCAAGGCCCCGTAACGGTCGGCAGTAGTGTTGAGTTTACGTCCGCCCAAGGCGGACTTATGTCAATCGACGTAACCTCGAATCAGATCATTGTTACTGGAATAGGCAACGCTACGTTTAGTAGTCCAGTCAGTTTTAACGGGCCTATTCTTACCTTTAACATAGCGATAACTTCGGCAAGCGTCGATTCCTCCAGCGATTTGGGAGTTAACGCTGTCTCTACAACGTCGAATGCCGTGCGTATTGACATGCAGGGCGTGACGGTTTCTCCCGGTCGACGCTTGGTAATCAACGTCAACGGCGCACCGGCTGACACCACCCCCCCGGTCATCACCGTGCCGTCGAACATTGTGGTCACGGCGGCTTCGGGCGCATCGGGCGCCACCATCACCTTCCCCGCTGTAACCGCCAATGACGCCGTCGACGGCGCCCGTCCGGTGACCCAGACCGCCGGCCTGGGGTCAGGCGCCACCTTCCCCATCGGCGTCACCACCAACAGCTACTCCTCAACCGACGTCGCCGGAAACACCTCCACCGCCAGCTTCACCGTCACCGTGAACCCAGCGGCTCCGGCGGTCACCGCCGTATCACCATCCAGTGGCCCGACTTCGGGCGGCACGGTCGTCACGATCACTGGCACGGATTTCACGGGCGCGACTGCAGTCGACTTCGGCGCGACTCCGGCGACCGGCTTCACGTTCAACAGCGCGACCCAGATCACGGCCACAGCTCCTGCCGGAACCGGCACGGTGGACGTGCGCGTCACCACGGCGGGCGGGACCAGCGCCACCAGCGCAGCGGATCGGTTCACCTATGTCGCGGCCCCGACGGTGACGTCGTTGAACCCGTCTTCGGGTCGGCTTTCCGGCGGCCACGTCATGAGCCTGGGTGGCACGAACCTCTCGGGTGCGACGGCGGTGACCTTCGGCGGTACGCCGGCGGTCACCTTCGGGGTCGACAGTCCGACCACGATGTCAGTGATGATTCCTGCAGGTGTGGCCGGTACGGTCGATGTGCAGGTCACCACGGCGGGGGGCACCAGTTCTGCAAGCGGTACGGGCAACGACTACACCTACGTCGCCGTGCCGGCGGTTCCGGTGGTTGTCACCCCGGCGAACGGATCGCTGACCAGTGACAACACCCCAACCGTGACCGGTACGGCACCCGCCAATACGGACATCATCGTTTACTTCGACAGCGTTTCCAGCGGCCTTGCCACCACGTCTGACGGGGCCGGCAACTGGTCCTGGACCCTGCCGTTCCCGTTCGCCGACGGCCCTCACACCTTCGCGGCGGCCACGACCAACGTCGGCGGAACCTCGGCCTCCTCGAACATCAACACCTTCACTGTGGACACCACGCCGCCGCCGCCGCCGGTGACTCTCACCCCGGCGAGCGGGTCCCTGACCAACAATGCCGTGTCGACCGTGACGGGTACGGCGGAAGCGGCTTCGACGGTGGCCGTGATTGTGGACGGTTCGGTTGCGGGCACCACCACGGCGGACGGGTCGGGCAACTGGGCCTTCACCACCTCGGCCCTGTCGGTGGGGTCGCATACCGTGCGGGCCACGGCCACCGATGCGGCGGGCAACACCTCCGCGACGTCCAACACCAACACCTTCACCTATTCGCCCCTGTCGCTTCCGGGCGGAGCGCTTTCGGGTGGCCAGGTGGGGGTCGGTTATTCGGCGTCCGTCACCGCCACGGGCGGAACGGCCCCCTACGGCTATGCCGTGACCGCCGGCGCGCTGCCGCCGGGGATCACCCTGTCGTCGGGCGGCGCGCTGTCCGGCACACCGACCGCCTCGGGCGCCTTCAACTTCACCGTCACCGTCACCGACAACAGCAGCCTGACGGCCTCGTCGGCCTACAGCATCCCGGTGGCCGCACCCGCGCCGCCGACGGCGAACCCGGGTAGCGCCACGGTCACAGGAACCGGTGGAAGCCAGGGCATCAACCTGTCCGGGTCTGTCGGCAACGCGGCATCGATCGAGATCGTCAGCCCGCCGGCCCACGGCACGGCGACGGTCAGCGGCTTCACCGTCAACTACACGCCTGAGCCGGGCTACTTCGGCGTCGTGACCTTCACCTTCAAGGCCGTTGGCTACGCCGATGGCTCCAACCCACCGTCGGAATCGGCGCCGGCTACCATCACCATCACCATCCCGGATCCGGTGCTAGCCCTGCCGGGCGGCACCCTGCCAGGCGGTTCGGTGGCCTCAGCCTACAGCCAGGCCCTGTCCGCTTCGGGCGGCACTGCACCCTACACCTATGCCCTGACGGCGGGCGCGCTTCCGGCGGGAGTCACCCTGTCGAGCGCAGGCGTGATCTCGGGCACGCCGACCGCAGGGGGGGACTTCAGCTTCTCGGTGACGGCGACCGACAGCTCCACCGGAACGGGACCGTTCACGATCACGGGCGCCTACACCCTGGCAATCGTGGCTCCGACCATCACCCTGTCGCCGGCCTCCTTGTCGAACCCGACCGTGGCAGTGGCAGGTTACAGCCAGACCATCACGGCCACGGGCGGCACGGCGACCTACACCTACGCCCTCACCGCCGGGGCACTTCCGGCGGGGATGAGCCTGACCTCGGGCGGGGTGCTTTCCGGCACCCCGACCGCAGGGGGCGTGTTCAACTTCACCGTCACGGCGACCGACAGCTCGACGGGCTCGGGTCCCTATACCGGCAGCCGGGCCTACAGCCTGACCGTTAATGCGGCGGCCATTGTGGTCACCCCGGCCACGGTGCCGGCGGCCACACGCGGCTTTGCCTACAGCCAGACTTTCTCGGCCACGGGCGGCGTCGGGACCTACAGCTACACCGTCTCGGCCGGCGCCCTGCCTCCGGGCGTGACCCTGTCCTCGACGGGCGTGCTCTCGGGCACGCCGACCGGGACCGGGACGTTCACCTTCACCGTCCGGGCTACGGACCAGGCCACCGGTTCGGGCCCCTTCTCGGGTGACGTCAGCCTGACCCTGGTGGTCAATGCGGCGACCATCACGGTGACGCCGACGGCGCTGCCGGGGGTGATGGCGGGGGTCGCCTATGACCGCTCGTTCAGCGCCACGGGCGGTTCGGGCGCCTACACCTACGCGGTGACCTCGGGCGCCCTGCCCGCGGGCATCACCCTGTCGTCGACGGGTCGCCTGTCGGGCACGTCCTATGCGGTCGGCAGCTATCCGATCACCGTCCGTGCGACCGACGCCTTCGGCAACACCGGCACGGTCTCGGTGGTCCTGAACATCCTGGCCCGTCCCGATCCGTCGGCGGACCCGGACGTGCGGGGCCTGGACGCGGCCCAGGCCGACGCCACCCGTCGCCTGGCCACGGTGCAGATCGACAACGTCAACCGCCGCCTCGAGCAACTGCACTCGGGCGCCGGAAACCAGCCGATGAGCATGGGCCTCAACCTGAACTCGGGCGTGGCCGAACTGGGCCGTGCAGCCGACCTGCGCACCCAGCTGGGCGGCGGCCGGATGTTCGACCGCCAGATGGCCGACCCGGACCGGGCCGAGCTGAACGCCATGCTCTGGTCGGCCGACGCCACGGCCTTCGGCGGCGCGTCTGACAAGGCGGGCTTCGGCTCGAACACGGGCATGGGCGTCGACGGCCTGAACGCGGCGCCGACCCCGTCGGGCGACGGTCCTTCGGGGGGCTTGCGCTTCTGGACCGGCGGCGCGATCTCCTTCGGCCAGCGTGACGCGGAAACGGGTCAGTCCAAGTTCTCGATCCACTCGGGCGGGCTCAGCGTCGGGGCTGACATGGCCCTGTCGCCGACCCTGGACTTCGGCCTCGCCGGCGGCTTCGGTGAGGAAAGCGCCGACATCGGCTCGGCGGACTCGTCGGTCGAAAGCCGTCAGTTCGTGGGCATGGCCTACGGCAGCTGGCGGCCCCAGCCGGGCATCTATCTGGACGCCATGCTGGGCTACGGCTCGCTTGAGTTCGACCTGCAGCGGCGGGCCACGGGCGACAACAGCCTGGTGACCGGCCAGCGCGACGGCACGGCGGTGTTCGGCTCCGTCGGGCTGGGCTTCGACCACTCGGTCGCGGTCGGCCACGTCAACGCCTACGGCCGCGTTGAATCGATCGAGGCCGAACTGGACGCCTACACGGAAACCGGCTCGGCGCTCTGGGCGCTCAGCTACGCCGAGCGTGACGTCGAAAGCCTGCAAGGCGTCCTCGGCGCCCGCTACGCCTGGGCTCATGAGGAACGCGACAGCGTCTGGACGCCGAGCTTCCGCATCGAGTACCGGCACGAGTTCGCCGACGGCGGCCTGCAGTCCCTGCAGTACGCCGACTGGGCGGCGGGTCCGGTCTACCAGATCCAGTCCACCGGCTGGGACCGCAGCGAGTTCGTCCTCGACCTGGGGCTGAACGTGACCACCTCCAGCGGCTGGAAGGCCACCGGCGAACTGGGCGGACGCTTCTCCACCGGCCAGACGCTCGGAACCATCCGGTTCCTGCTGTCCAGGAAGTTCTGATCACACTGAACTTCCACTGAAACCAAAGAGGCCGGCGGGGGCGCATCACCCCCGCCGGCTTTTTGCTGCGTGAACTGAGCGTCAGGAAGGTCCGCTTTCCGCCTCGGCCTATGCCTGCCGCGTGACCCCGCGAAGAACAGCGCCATAACCCCCCGCCACCTCCATCCGCTCACCCTCAGCCTTGGCCCGCACGGCCTTGTGCAGCCTCGCCAGCCGCCAGCAGGGGACGTGCATGAAAAGGTGGTGCTCGGCGTGGAAATTGACCCAGTAGGGGGCGATGAAGGCGCGCTCCAGCCAGTTGGCGCGGGTGGTGCGGGCGGCGCGGAAGGCGTCGTCGGCCGAGCCCTCGACGCAGGCGTGCTCGGCGATGTTGCGGATGCGCGTGACCATGGGGAACCAGGTCGCCAGCGGCAGCAGCCACAGGACGAAATACGCCCACCAGAACCCGGCCAGGGTCAGGCTGATCAGCAGGGCGGCGTTGAACAACAGGAAGGGCGCGACCGACTTGCCGGTGACCACGGCCCCCTCGACATTCTCTTTCGCGCTATCGCCCGTCGGGCTACTTGAGCGCAACGCGAACAGCACCCGCTGCTTGAAGAAGGTCTGGCCGGTCAGGTCGCGGATGATCTTGCGCCGCAGCGAGGCGGGGGTGACGGGGAAGGGCGCCGACAGGACCAGGTCCGGGTCCTCGGGTTGCTGCGCATACTTGTGGTGCGACAGGTGATAGGGCCGGTACTGGTTCATATCCGCGCCCACGGGCACGGCGCACAGCCAGTGGCCCAGCCAGTCGTTCAGCGAGCGGTTCGACGACAGGCCGCCGTGCGCCGCTTCATGCATCAGGATGGCGAGGCCCAGCTGGCGCGTGCCGATGACGGCGACACACAGCGGGATCAGGATCGGCCAGACGACCCCCGCCGCCATGGTAAGTCCGATCACGCCCCAGCAATGCAGCACCAGCCACGGGCCCGCGGCGCGGGACCGTTCCTGGAAGGGCGCCCAGTCGTCCTGAGAGAACAGGGCGGTCGGCGATATGCGGGGCGCGGCGGGCATGGCGGCAAGATAACGCGTTTTCCAAAGGACGCGACCGCCGTGCGTGGGCCGTCAGGTTTGGAATGTTTTCCACTCCTGACAAAAAGTCAGGTTGACATGACAAATACAGCGAGTAAGGTAGTCCTTACAAAACGTCAGGAACGCCTCACATGCTCACCCTCGGAAAACAGAACACCACCGCCGGCCGCAAATACGTCTTCCGCACCATGGCCTTCATGTCCGGCTATGTGGCGGTCAATGTCGCGGCCATCTTCGGCGCCTTCGACGACATCGCCTCCACCCCCGCCGCCTGGGGTCTGGCGCTGACCGTCTCGGCGCCCGTGGTGGGCCAGATCTGGGCCACCCTGTCGCTGATGCGGGACTCCGATGAGTTCGTGCGGGCGGTGATCGCCAAGCAGTTCATCCTTGCCGCCGGCCTCGCCATGGCCATCGCCACCGTCTGGGGTTTCGGTGAGAGCTACGCCGACGCGCCGCACATCCCGGCATGGATCGTCTACCCGCTGTTCTGGGCCTGCTTCGGCGTCGTCGCGCCCTTCATCCGGAGCAGCCGCTGATGAAGAACACCCTGAAAGTCCTGCGCGCCGGCAAGGGCTGGACCCAGGAACAGCTGGGCGACGCCCTGGGCGTGTCGCGCCAGGCGGTGAACGCGCTGGAGACCGAGAAGCACGACCCGTCGCTGGACCTCGCCTATCGCATCGCCGCCGTCTTCGGCCAGCCGGTCGAGGACATCTTCGAGAACCCGCATCGCTGACGGCAAGTCAGTATAACCTTACACCCCAAGGACACATCGTCATGCTGCATCTCCGCCACTTCGTCGGGCGCTCGACCCTGCGCGCCCTGTTCCTGGCCTCGGCCGTCGGCCTCGCCGCCGGGAGCATCGCCCTGGCCGTCCGCGCCGAGCCTGTCGCCGCCGTGCAGACGGCTTTCACCTCCGACCGCCTGTCGGTCGTGGTGATCGGGACCGGCCCCGACGTCATACTGATCCCCGGCTTCGGCTCCTCGCGCGATGTCTGGCGTCCGTTGGCCGAGCGACTGGCGGCCACGCATCGGGTGCATCTGGTTCAGCTCGCGGGCTTCGCCGGCGAGCCGTGGAGCCACGGCGACGGGCCGTTCGTCCAGCCGGCGGTCGACGCCCTGGCGGACTATGTGGAACAGGCCGGACTGGAGCATCCGGCGGTGATCGGCCACTCCATGGGCGGGCTGAGCGCCGTCATGCTGGCGCAACAGCATCCGGAGCTGGTGGGCCGGGTGATGAGCGTCGACAGCCTGCCGTTCTTCAGCGCCCTCTACGGGCCGCAAGTGACGGCCCAGAGCGCCGCGCCCTTCGCCGATCAGGCGGCGGCAGGCATTCTCGCCGCCGACGACGCGGGCTTCCGCGCCGGTCAGGCACAGGCCGCCGTCGGCTACAGCAACACCCCGGCGACGCAGGCGGCGATGGTCGAGTGGTCAGTGGCCTCCGACCGCCACGCCATGGCCGCGGCGATCCGCGATGTGATGACCACCGACACCCGGCCCGGCCTCGCGGCCATGACCACGCCGGTCTGGGCTGTATACGCCTCGGACGCCGACGGCGGCGCGCCCGCCGCGATGGCCGACGCGATGTGGGGCCGGGAGTATGCGCGCCTGCCGGGCGTGACCCTGATCCGGGTGGACGGCAGCCGCCACTTCATCATGGCCGACCAGCCCGAGCGGTTCGGCGAGATCGTGGATCGGTTCCTGGCGGACTAGGGTTTGGTGACGTCCCCCGCCTTCACCGGCTGGCCGGCGAATTCGTCGGCATAGGCGGGGGCCAGCAGCGAGCGGAAGATGGCGGCCGGAATGGCAATCTCATAGGCGCCCTCGACATAGGGGCCGACCTGATAGGGGCCGATCAGGAAGATCAGCCCACCCGCCTTGCCGGGCGTGGTTCCGGGGGCGAGAACGAAGGGCGTGTCGATGGCCAGCGGGCAGGAGAAGTCGCCCTCGCCCAGGGTCACGCTGGCCGAATCCGGCACGCGGGCGCGCTTGGCGGCGTTGATGGCGCTGCACAGGGCCTGGTCCAGCACCGAGAGGTCCGCGCCCTTGCGGAACAGATCGGCGGGGGTCAGCACCCGCTTCAGCGCCTTGTCCCACAGGACGCCGGTCGAGACGGTGTTGGGGTGGGCGCCGCCGGAGAAGTCGAAATCCACGCGCTGCAGGCTGAACAGCTTGCCGGTCTCGAGCGCGGTCTGGAAGGTGACGGTCTTTTCGTAGGCGGGCAGGCCCTCCTCGCTGCCTGCCTCCGAGCGATCGGCCTGGGCTCCCTCCATGAACTGACGAAGGGTGCGGACCTCCTGGGCGTAGATGCGGGCGTGCAGGTCGGTCTGGGGCTTGATCGCGGCGGGCAGGGTCAGGCGGACCGTGGCGAACTCGGTCTTCTGCTCGAAGCCCATGGGGGCGGCCGCGTCGGCCGGGATGACGGCGCCGTCGGTGACGACGACGGGCGGCGGGGCCGCCGGCTTGTCCTTGTCGCGGTTGCAGGCGCTGAGCGTCAGGGCGACGGCGGCGGAGAGAAGCAAAAGGCGGGCGGCGGACATGACGGGAACTCCGGGGGAGGAACGCCTCAGCTTAACCCGCCCATGACGATGGCGGCCAGCAGGATCACGCCGGCGTCGCGGTTCGACTTGAACAGCTTCAAAGCGAGGGCCGGGTCGTCGCGGCGGATGCGCAGGGTCTGGAGCGCCAGATGGCCCGCATAGGCGGCGAGGCCGAGCCAGAACAGGGGGCCGAGGCCGGCCATATATCCCGCAGCGGTCGCCAGCAGCCCGGCCAGGGCGTAGAAGACGCCAACGCCGGTGCGGAGGCCCGATCCGAGCCGCCGGGCCGAGGACTTCACCCCGACCATGGCGTCGTCCTCAATGTCCTGCAGCGCGTAGATGGTGTCGTAGCCGAGGGTCCAGAACACCCCGCCGAGGTAGAGGAGGAGGGCCGGGAGGGCGTAGATGGCCGGCAGGCTGATATAGATGTTGGTCGAGCCCGTTTGCCTCATCAGATGTTCGGTCAGCGCGGCCATCGAGAAGGCCGCTGCAAACCCCATCAGCGCGCCCCAGTTGAAGGTCAGGCCCAGCCAGGCCTGCGGCCACCAGGTGATGCGCTTCATGAAGGGGTAGATGGCCACCAGCGCCAGCGAGGCGACGCCCAGCAGCACGGCGGTGAGGTTCAGGGTCAGCAGGATCAGCAGGCTGACCAGCGAGCAGCCGATCACGAAGCCCCAGGCCTGCTTCACGCTGATGCGGCCCGACGGTATGGGACGCAGCGCCGTGCGAGCGACCTTGGCGTCGATGTCGCGGTCGACGATGTCATTGAAGGCGCAGCCGGCGGCGCGCATCAGGCAGGCGCCGATGGCGAAGCCGGCGAACAGCCAGGCGTCATAGAGGTCCGGCGCCTTGCGATACATCGCCAGCGCCAGCGCGATTCCCTGCCAGCCGGGCAGCAGCAACAGCCAGATGCCGATGGGCCGGTCGAAGCGCCCGAGCTTGAGCCAGGGCTTCAGCGGCTCGGGTGCGTGGCGGTCGACCCAGTTGGATCCGGCGTCGGGCAGGGGGGCGGAGGTCATGCGCCGTGCATACCCCGCCCCGCCATGGCCGAGAAGGCCGCCCTAGAGGCTGTCGACCATCACCAGTTCGGCGTCGGCTTTCGCCGTGACGGTGATCTCGGCCACGTCCTTGATGGCCGCTCCGTCGCGGGCGTTGAGAGTGATGCCGTTGACCTCGACCGCACCCACGGCGGGCACCAGATAGGCGTGGCGGCCGGCGCCGAGGCTGTAGGTCAGGCTTTCGCCCGCGTTGAGGGTCGCGCCCAGCACGCGGGCGTCGGCGTTGATGGTCAGGGCGCCGTCATCCGGATCGCCCGAGGCCAGGACCGAGAACTTGCCGGTCCGGTCGCTCCTGGGAAAGACCTGCGCGCCCCACGACGGCGTCGCGCCACGCTTGTCGGCCTCGATCCAGATCTGGAACAGGGTCGTGGTCTCGTCTTCGAGATTGTATTCGGCGTGACGCACGCCGGTGCCCGCGCTCATCACCTGGACGTCGCCGGCGGCGGTGCGGCCCTTGTTGCCCATGGAGTCCTCATGGGTGATGGCGCCGGTGCGGACATAGGTGATGATCTCCATGTCCGAATGGGGGTGGGGCGGAAAGCCCGACTGGGCGGCGATCTCGTCGTCGTTCCAGACGCGCAGGCGGCCCCAGCTCATGCGGGCGGGGTCGTAGTAGCCGGCGAACGAGAAGTGGTGTTTGGCCTTCAGCCAGCCGTGGTCCGCGCCGCCGAGGCTGCTGAAAGGTCTGACGTCGATCATGATGCGGTCTCCCTCATGGGCGCCTCACACGATAGGGCGCGCCGGTTCGGGGGATATATAGGTAACCGTATCGGTTACGGAAGGGGACGCTTATGAGAGGAAGAATGGATTGAAGAGGGCAAATCCAACAGCGATTGCCCAAACAGAAACGATCATCGCCATGTGATGTAGGCCGAGCGGGAACCTCGGAGGAAGCGCAACTCGATGAGAGCCGTCTTCATTCCGCCCGCGCAAATCCGAGAGTGTCACTCGAAATCTCCGCCACGCGAATAGCTGGCCCAGCATCATCGCCGTGGAAAGACTGGCAAGTCCAAACATGGCAAGGGTTGAAAGCCAGCTAAACCACAAGGCCTGTTGCTGCTCAATTCCATCTTGGATGCTAAGCCAAATGCTTCCGCCAACTATGGCGACGCAAAGTTGGATAAATATCTCATAGGCGCGGTCAAGTCGGGAACTGCATTCCTTGATTTGAGAGCAGATGTACTCCAGCTCTTGGACATCAGCGAGTTCGCTTCTGGCATTGATGCCGCCCATAGCTCAGCTCCTTACAACCTGCGCCCGGTGCCTCAGCATCGCGTCGGCGAGCACACAGGCGGCCATGGCCTCGACCACCGGAACGCCGCGCAGGGCGACGCAGGGGTCGTGACGGCCCTTGGTGCGCAGGTCGGTTTCCGTGCCGTCGCGGGTGACGGTCTGGCGCGGGGTCAGGATGGATGAGGTGGGCTTGAAGGCGACGCGAGCGATCAGCGGCTGGCCGGTCGAGATGCCGCCCAGCACGCCACCGGCGTGGTTGGAGCCGAAGACGATGCCGCCGTCGGGGCCGAGGCGCATTTCATCGGCGTTGTCCTCGCCCGACAGTTCAGCTGAGGCGAAGCCCGCGCCGATCTCGACTCCCTTGACCGCATTGATGGACATCATGGCGGCGGCCAGTTCGGCGTCGAGCTTGCCATAGATGGGCGCGCCCCAGCCGGCGGGGACGCCCGTGACCTCCAGCGCCACGACGGCGCCGATGGACGAACCGGCCTTGCGCACCCCGTCGAGATAGGCCTCCCAGGCGGGGACGACGTCGGCCGAGGCGGCGAACAGGGCGTTGTCATAGACGGCTTCGAAATCGATGGCGTTGGGTGCGATGCGATGCGGACCCAACTGGACCACGCCCGCACGAATGCGGACGCTGTCGCCCAGAACCTTCCGCGCCACGGCCCCGGCGGCGACGCGCATGGCGGTCTCGCGGGCCGAGGAACGGCCGCCGCCACGATGGTCGCGCACGCCGTATTTGGCCTGATAAGTCAGGTCGGCGTGGCCGGGGCGGTAGGCGCGGGCGATCTCGCCATAGTCCTTGGACCGGGCGTCCTCGTTCTGGATCTCGATGGCGATGGGCGTGCCGGTCGTGACCGGACCATTCCCATCGTCGAAGACGCCGGACAGGATGCGGGCCGTGTCGCTTTCATTGCGCTGGGTGACGAAGCGGCTGCCGCCGGGCTTCCTCCGGTCCAGCCAGGGCTGGAGGTCGGCTTCGGTCAGGGGGATCAGGGGCGGGCAGCCGTCGATGACGCAGCCGATGGCCGGCCCGTGGCTCTCGCCCCAGGTGGTCACGCGAAACAGATGGCCGAAGGTGTTGTGCGACATGGCGCGAAAAGGCTTACGCGGCCAGACGCTCCGGCGTCCAGACCCGGGTGAAGCGCGCCAGCAGGTCCTCGGCGGCGGAGGGGGCGTCGGCGGCGGGCGTCAGGGTGACGAACAGCCGGCCTGCGGGACGGGCGCCGCGCGCAGGCAGGCCCAGACCTTTCAGGCACAGGCGCACCGGCGACTGCAGCCCGGCGACGACCCAGGCGGTGCGGGAACCGGCGTGGGTCTCGATCTCGACCCGCCCGCCGTCCTGAAGCACGCGCTCGGAGACGGGCGCGGTCATGAACAGGTCGGCGCCCAGCACCGACAGCCCGCCCGCCGCGCGGATCAGCACCGGCAGATAGAGGTCGGCGCCGTCCTGGCCGGCGTCCCGGAGACGCAGATGCTCGCCCGAGCGCAGGCCGGCGGGGATGCGGACCTGAAGCTTGCGGCGGCGATACATGACCGTCTTCGTCGCCCCGGCGATGGCTTCGAGCGGGGTCAGGGTGACGACGGGCGCAGGCGCGGGGCGGCGTTTCGGCGCGGGCAGGGCGGGGTGCAGACCCCGGGCCTGGAGCACACGGTAGGCGGCGATGATCTGGCGGAAGTGTTCGGCGTCGCCGCCGGGCTGGTCCGGGCGCGCCGCCTTGACCGCCGCGCGGAAGGCCGCGGCCGCCGTCTCCGGCCCGGTCGGGCCGTTGAGACCGAGCAGGGCCCGGGCTTGCTCAAGGGTTGGCGTGTCGGCGCGCATCCGCAGACCCTTGGGGCGGCATGGTCAAGGCCGGGTTAACCGTGACGGCGCCGCCGTGAAATTTTGGCGCCCCTGTCGGAATCGCGCGGCGCCGTTCGACGTGTCATCAGAGAGCCGACGCGCCCGGACGGACCGGGACCGGCCAGCCGAGGGAGAGACGACATGCGGGTCATGGTGATGATGAAGGGCACGGAAGCGATCGAGCAGGGCGTGCAGCCCTCCGAAGCCCTGATGACCGAGATGATGGCCTTCAACGAGGAGCTGGTGAACGCCGGCATGATGCTGGGCGGCGACGGCCTGCAGCCCTCATCGAAAGGCAAGCGGGTCGTGTTCTCGCCGAACGCCGCGCCGACCGTCTATGACGGCCCGTTCGCTGAGACCAAGGAGCTGATCGCCGGCTACTGGGTGTGGGAGGTCAAGGACATGGATACCGCCGTCGAATGGGCGCGCCGCATCCCCAACACCGACAACCTGCACGGCGAAGTCGAGATCCGGCCGTTCGTGACGTTCGAGGACTTCGACAACATCACCCCGGAACTGGCCGCCAAGGAACAGGAACTGCGCGAGCGTTCAGGCGGGTGATCTTTGCGGCGGGCTGAGCGCGGCGTATAGCGGCCCAATGACCGCGCCCGTGATACCGCCCAGCCCCAGCCGTGAAGACTATGCCCGCGACTACGCCGCCGCCCTGGCGGCCAATGGGGACGAGGCGGCGTTTGATCGGGACGATCCTATCGGGCTGTTCACTGACTGGCTGGCCGAGGCGTTGAGGCATGAGCCCAACGACGCCAACGCCATGGCGCTGGCCACCGTCGATGCGGACGGGCTGCCGGACTGCCGGATGGTGCTGCTTAAGGACGTCGATGCGACGGGATTCACCTTCTATTCCAACCGCGAGAGCGCCAAGGGCGAGCAGTTGGCGGCGCATCCGGGGACGGCGCTGCTGTTCCACTGGAAGACGCTGCGCCGACAGGTGCGGGTGCGGGGCCGGGTCGAGCCGGTGAGCGAGGCGGAGGCCGACGCCTATTTCGCCGAACGGGCGCGGGAGAGCCGCATCGGGGCCTGGGCCTCGGACCAGTCACGGCCGCTGGAGGGCCGGGCCGAGCTGGAGGCCGCCGTGGCGCGCGAGACAGCGCGGTTTGAGGGTCAGGACGTGCCCCGCCCCGAACGCTGGAGCGGCTGGCGGCTGATCCCTGAAAGCATCGAATTCTGGCGCGACCGGCCGTTCAGGCTGCACGACCGGATGCGGTATGAGCGGGCGGGCGAGGGCTGGAGCCGGGGCCGGCTTTATCCCTGAGCGCCGTAGCGGGCCAGGAAGGTCTCGACCGCGTCGTCGGCGATCATCTCGATTGAGCGGCGCGTCTTCACCTCGTCGCCGGTGACCAGAGGCACGAAGAACACCGGATGCTCGACCAGGCCCATCAACTGGCCGGCGGCCCAGGAGGGTTTTTCGCAGTTCAGCTCGCCCCGTTCGGTCAGCTCGACGATCGAACCGATCAGGGCCGCGCCGAATATGCTGCGGCCGCGCTCGAAGAAGCGCATGGCGACTTCGCCGAAGCGCGGGCGCTCGGCCATCACCAGACGGAAGATCGAACGCACGAACGGGTCGCTCATGAAGGCGGCGTATGCGGCGATGAAGGTGCTCAGCTGCTGACGCGCGGGGCCGTCGAGGCCTTTGACCGCGTCCATCTGACAGGCGAAGTCGTTGGAGGCGTCCTCGATGACCGCCTTGAACAGCGCGTCCTTGGAATCGAAATAGCCGTAGAGGGTGGCGGTCGATACCGAGGCCTCGCGGGCGATCGGCTCCATCTTTGCTGCGGCGAAACCCAAGGTCGTGAAGTGACGGCGAGCGTGCTTCAGGACGGCGTCGCGGCGGGGGTCGGTGGGGGCGGCGCAGGCGCCGGAGGCGATCATGGGGTCAGGCAAATTCATCAGGGGGTGATGGCCCCGATGCTTGCGCGTTCAATCGGTTAGTGCAAGCCCCCAACCATTGTTCCGCGAATGCGGATCAGCCGCGGAAGCGCGCCAGCAGGGGATGGGCCAGCAGCGGAGCGGCCAGACGGACCACGGCCTGGGCGTCCTCCAGGCGCACGGCGGCGGTGGCGTCGGCGACGATGAAGTCGGCGTGGGTCTTCGACGGTTCGGTCAGGCGCTCGTGGCCCGGACGGACGGTGGCCAGATACTGACCGATGACGGAATCCGGGGTGCGGCCCCGCTCGGCCTGGTCGCGCAGCAGGCGGCGGATGAAACGGATGTCGGCGGGCGTATCGACGAACACCCGGATGTCGAACAGGTCGACCAGCTCGGGCGTGCACAGCACATGCGTGCCCTCGACCACCACCACCTCGGCGGCGCGCACCGGCTCGCCGCCCGGCTCGCGTCCGTGGTGGATGAAGGAATAGAGGGGGGCGGTTATGTCCCGGCCGGCCTTGAGCGCCGTCAGGTCACGGATCATCAGTTCGTGGTCGCGCGCCGCCACGTCGTCGAAGTCGAAGGTCGCCGGGTCGAATTCGGGCAGGCTTGCCGCATCGCGGTAATAGGAGTCCTCGCGCAGCAGGACGGCGGTCCCGGGCGGCAGGGCCGAGACGACCGCCTCGGCCAGGGTGCTCTTGCCCGACCCGGACCCGCCGGTGATGGCGACGAGAATGGACATGCGGCCTCCGACGACGAACCCGGCCTGATTAGCCGCATAGGACTGTGAACGCCATGGACGCGCGCCGGGGATGACCTAGCGTCACGTTGATTATCGCCGATCACCCCGATAGCGTGGGCTCAAGCGTCGCAAAAGCCGATGCGGATTGAGGGATTGCGATGCTGGGATTGATGCAGGACTGGCCGCTTACGGTCGACAAGATCATCGATCATGCGAAGAACTGGCACGGCCACCGCGAGGTGGTGACGCGCTCGGTCGAGGGGCCGGTCGTGCGCACGACCTATGCCGAGATCCACGGGCGGGCGAAGCGCGTCTCGAATGTGCTGAAGGCCTGGGACGTCAAGGTCGGCGACCGCGTCGCCACCCTGGCCTGGAACACCGGCCGCCACATCGAGGCCTGGTACGGCATTATGGGCATCGGCGCGATCTGCCACACCCTGAACCCGCGCCTGTTCCCGGAACAGCTGATCTACATCATCAACCACGCCGAAGACCGCATCATCTTCGTCGACCTGACCTTCGTGCCCCTGCTGGAGGCGGTGCTGCCGCACTGCCCGTGCGTCGAGCGGGTGGTGGTGATGACCGACGAGTTCACCATGCCGGCGACCAAGCTGCCGCGCGCGGAATGCTATGAGCACCTGCTGGCCGAGGCGTCCGAGGACGTGGAGTGGGGCGGCTTCGCCGAACAGACCGCCTGCGGCCTCTGCTACACCTCGGGCACGACCGGGAACCCCAAGGGGGTGCTGTATTCGCATCGCTCGAACTTCATCCACACGCTGCTGGGTCTGCAGACCACGGTGCTGGGCGCGACGCCGTCCGAGGTGATCCTGCCGGTGGTGCCGATGTTCCACGCCAACGCCTGGGGCATCGCCTTCGGCGGGCCGGCGGCGGGGTCCAAACTGGTTCTGCCCGGCGCCAAGATGGACGGCGAGTCGATCTATGAGCTGATCGTCAGCGAGGGCGTCACCTTCTCGGCCGCCGTGCCGACGGTGTGGCAGGGGCTCTTGGCCCACCTGCGCGAGCACAAGCTGCAGATCCCGACGGTCAAGCGCGTGCTGATCGGCGGCTCGGCCGTGCCGGAAAGCCTGATCCGCGCCTTCCACGACGAGTTCGGCATCGAAGTGCTGCAGGGCTGGGGCATGACCGAGACCTCGCCCATCGGCACCCTGTCCAACCTGCCGCCCGAGCTGCGCGCCCTGCCGTACGACGAGCAGATGAAGTGGCGCATCAAGCAGGGCACGCCGCCGCTGGGCGTCGAGCTGAAGCTGAAAAACTACGCCGGCCAGGAGATGCCGCACGACGGGCACACCTATGGGCGGCTGATGATCAAGGGGCCGACCATCGCGGGCGCTTACTTCAAGGGCGACGGCGGCGACATCCTGGATCACGAGGGCTTCTTCGACACCGGCGACGTCTCGACCATCGACGAACAGGGCTTCATGCAGATCACTGACCGCGCCAAGGACGTCATCAAGTCCGGCGGCGAGTGGATCAGCTCCATCGAGATCGAGAACATCGCCGTAGGCCACCCCAAGGTCGAGCTGGCGGCCGTCATCGGCGCGGCGCACCCGAAATGGGACGAACGGCCGGTGCTCATCATCAAGCTGAAGCCCGGCGAGAGCCAGAACAAGCAGGAGCACCTCGACTTCCTGGTCGGCAAGATCGCGAAGTGGTGGATGCCGGACGACGTGGTCTTCGTGGACGACATTCCGCTGGGGCCGACGGGCAAGATCGACAAGAAGGTCGTGCGTGAGCAGCTGAAGGACTATCGTCTGCCCGGCGCGGGCTGAGGCGCGATCCGGGGAGACGACGATGGCGGACAAACAGGGCAAGGGCGGCGACGGGGTTCAGATCCTGACCGCCGTGACGGCGGCCGCGCCGTTGCTGGTGCTGATCGCGGCCGGGGGCGTGCGGACGGGGCTATGGGGCGCGGATTTCGCTTTCGAGACCCTGACCCTGACCGTCGCGCGCTATCTGGCGCTGGCGGGGGTCGGCGCGGCGGCCCTGGCCGTGGTCCTGGCGGTGAAGCAGCCCCGAGGCCGCTGGTTCTTCGCCGTGCTGTCCGTGGTGGTCGCGGGCGTGACCCTGACGGCCTTCCTGACGCAACAGGCGAAGTTCGGGACGGCGCCCAATGACATCTCGACCGACCTGTCCGAGCCGCCCGGCTTCTCGCGCCTGCTGGAAGGCCGTCGGACCGAGGACAAGGCGATGGCGCTGACTGCCCCGGCGACCTGCACCGCAGCGACCGCCCTGCCGACCCAGGTCACGCCGGAGAAGGCGCGCGAAGCCTTGAAGGCCGCGGGCTTCAGCGTGGTCGGCGTCGCGCCGTTCCGGGCCGAGGGGTCGCGTGTGGGTTTCTGGTTCGGCCTGACCCATGACGCCGTGATCCGCATCCGCCCCGGCCAGACCGACGTGCGCGTCGTGGCGCGAGAGGATGTGGCCCAGGGCCCCGAGGCCTGCCGTCTGGCCGGCGCGATCGTCGCTTCGCTTCAGGCCGGGCGATAGACCGTCTGCAGCGTCGGTTCGCCATCGGCGACGGCGCGTCCCTGCCGCGTCAAGGCGATGAGGTGCGCCAGCACTGACAGGCTGGCCGCCGGCCACAGGCGCGGGTCCACCGCCGCATAGAGCGTCGGCACGATGTCGGCGATACGAACGCCCCCGGGCGTCAGGGCGGCCAGGATCTGGCCCTCGCGCTCCAGCCGGTGCGCGCGATAGGCGGCCAGGAACGGTCCCGGATCGGTCACCGGCGCGCCGTGTGTGGGCCACAGGGTCGAGAAGCCGCGCGCGATCACCCGCTCCAGACTGGCCATGTAGGCGGCCATGTCGCCGTCTGGCGGGGCGACGATGGTGGTGGACCAGCCCATCACGTGATCGCCGCTGAACAGCGCGTTCTCCTCCAGCAGGGCGAAGCATAGATGGTTCGAGGCATGGCCCGGGGTGGCCAGGGTCTCCAGCGTCCAGCCGTCGCCCGCGACGACGTCGCCATCGCCCAGCACCCGGTCAGGACGGAAATCCTCGTCGTCGTCCTCATCCATGCCGGCCGAGGCGTGGGTCGTCCGGAGGGGCGGCGGGGCGGCCACGATCTCGGCCCTCACGGCTCCGGCGAAGGGGCGGGCGAGCGGGGCGTGGTCGCGGTGGGTGTGGGTCACCAGCACATGGCTGACCGTCTGGCCGGCCACCGCCGCCAGCAGGGCCTGCAGGTGCCGCTCGTCCAGTGGACCGGGATCGATCACGGCCAACGTCGCGCCCGGATCGGGCCGCCCGACGATGTAGGTCCCGGTCCCGGTGTAGGTGAACGGCCCGGGATTGTCCGCGATCACGCGCCGGATCAACGGCGAGACCTGTTCGCATCGCCCGTAGGCCGGATCCGTCAGCCGCACGAAGGGGATCATGACGCCCGTCCCGGGCGCTGGCCGGGGCGGCCCGACCCTTGCGTTAAGAGGTCGTAAACCCCCTTCGGAGTGCGCATCGTGGCCGTTTCCATCGCCCTGGCTGTATCAAATCGGCTCCAGCCCGTCATGGCGGCCATCCTGTGTCTCATGGCGGCGCAACTTGTCGTCGCCTCCTGCACCCCCGAGCCGGCGCCGTATGCGAGCCGCGTGGCCATCCTCCGCTAGAGCGGAACGCGGCTGAGATCGTAGCCTGCCGCCGCAGCCTTGGTGCGCAGTTCATCCGCCGGAGCGCCCTCCTGCGCGCGCGCCATGGCCCAAGCGGCGCTGGAGCGCATGCCCGAGCGGCAGAACATGAGCACCTTCTCCCCCGGCTTCAGGGCGGCCAGAACCCGGGCCGTGGCGGCCACCGCATCGGCGTCAGGCAGGCCGCGCACGGGGGCATGAACCACCTTCATTCCGGCCAGCGAAGCCGCCTCGGAAACGGCCGCAGCGGAGGGCTGGCCGGGCTCTTCGCCGTCAGGCCGGTGATTCACCAACCAGGCGAACCCCTGGGCGGTCAATTCGCCCACATTTTCGGGCCGGAGCTGCCCCGAGACGAAAACGCCGTCGTCAATGGCTGAATAGTGGTGCGGCAAGTGACAAATTCCCTATCAAAATCAGAACGGCCAAGCTGGGTGTGGCGAGATTACGACAATCGAGCGTTGTCGGGGTTACTTGGCTGTAATTATAGTGCGACGGCCGGATCGCCAGACTAAGCTCTCAGGCAATCTGCGTGCATTGGGGCTCGCGGATGTTGGTTGCCGCACCAGGAGGGGAACCCGTCATCGGGGACTTCGGGGCGGTCTCAGGAGGACCACAGTTGAAAACCCACACCATCAGACAGCGTCTGCTTCAGTCGACGATGATCGGGGGCACCGCGCTTCTTGCGCTGGTCGCCGCGCCCGCCGCCGTCATGCTGACGCCGACGGTCGCCGCCGCTCAAAACTTGGCTCAAGGCGCCGTTTCCGGCACCGTGGCCAACCAGGCCGGCACTCCGATCTCGGGCGCAAGCGTTACGCTGCAGTCGGTTTCGCAGGGCTTCTCCCGCACCTATTCCACGGACGCCTCGGGCTCGTTCCGCGCCGTCGCGCTGCCCCCGGGCCAGTATGAAGCCACCGTCAACGCCTCGGGCTTCAACTCGCTGGTCGAAACCCTGAACGTCAACGCGGGCGGCACCACGTCGTTCACCTTCACGGTGGGTTCGTCGGACGCCGCTTCGGACGTCGATGAAATCGTCGTCGTCGGCGTGCGTCAGGCCGTTTCGGAGTTCGACGCCACCACGACCGGTCTGACCGTCAACGTGGAAGAGCTGTCGCGCAACATCCCGATCGCCCGCGACGCCAGCTCGGTGGCCCTGCTGGCTCCGGGCGTGACCGCCTCGGACGGCGCCTTCGGCAACATCCCGACCATTGGCGGCGCGTCGGCCGGTGAAAACACCTACTTCATCAACGGCCTGAACATCACGAAATTCCGTGACTTCACCGGTTCGTCGATCGTTCCGTTCGAGTTCTACCAGACGCTGGAAACCAAGACCGGCGGCTATTCGTCGGAATTCGGCCGCGGCACCGGCGGCGTGCTGAACGGCACGACCAAGTCGGGCGGCAACGAGTGGGAATTCGGCCTGACCGCCTACTGGTCGCCGGACAGCATGCGTTCCGACTCGCCGAACACCTATCTGGCCCAGAACAACTTCGATGAAACGTCGGCCACCGACTACATCTTCGACTTCGGCGGCCCGATCATCCAGGACCGTCTGTTCATCTTCGGCCTGTACAACTTCCGTGATCGGGAAGCGACCAACGTCGGCGCCCCGATTTCAGCCGCGAACAGCGGCGGCCTCGGCACCGGCGCCAACGCCACGACGGTCACCTCGGACGATCCGTTCTACGGCGCCAAGGTCGACTTCCTGATCAACGACGATCACCGTCTGGAGTTCACCTACTTCTCCGACGAACAGTCGCAGGAAACCGACAACTACTACGTCGACAGCAGCGGTGAGCGGGTCGCCACCTTCACGCCCTCGACCTTCGAGTTCGGCGGCACGAACTGGATCGCCCGCTACACCGGCATCTGGACCGACTGGCTGACGACTTCGCTGTCGTACGGCGTCAACGAATACAACGAATACAACTACTCGCCGGGTGACGCAGGCGCCCTGATCACCGATCAGCTGCCGGGCTTCCCGCGCCGCGGCATCTGGGGCGTGGGCCAGCCGTCCACGAACGAGGACGAGCGCACGATCCTGCGCGCTGACGTGGACATCTACGCCAGCCTGTGGGGCGAGCACCACTTCCGCGTCGGCATCGACCAGGAGAAGCTCGAAGCCAGCCAGCTGCTCGACTACTCCGGCTCGGGCTACAGCTACTGCCGTCCCGGCGGCTTCGCCAACGGCATCACCTGCACCGGCGAAGTCACCGGTGGTCTCTGGTACCGCTACCAGACGCTGCATACCGCAGCGACGGCCGGCGTCCGTACTGACCTGATCGGTCAGCCGCGTCGCGTTCGTATCCGCGCCTATGACAACGACGGCGCCTGGTCCTCGACCCAGAACGCCTACTACCTGCAGGACTCGTGGGAAATCACGGATCGGCTGACCCTGAACCTGGGCATCCGCAACGAAGGCTTCGAGAACGAGAACATCGCCGGCGTCGCCTTCGTCGATCTGCAGAACCAGTGGGCTCCGCGTCTGGGCTTCACCTACGACGTCACGGGCGACCGTTCGTCCAAGCTGTTCGGCTTCTGGGGCAAGTACTACCTGCCGGTCGCCGTCAACACCAACCAGCGTCTGGCCGGTGCCGAGTTCTTCATCTCGGACACCTGGAGCCTGAACCAGACGGGCGGCCCGAACGACCTCAACGCCGACGGCATCCACGACACCACCGACGAGCCCATCCTGGGCTCGCTGCTCGGCACCTCCACGCTGGCGGACGGCTCGGTCAAGCCCATCTCGACCCAGGTCGACAAGGAGCTGGATCCGATGTTCGTGGACGAGTTCATCCTCGGCTACGAGCGCCAGATGGACAACGGCTGGACCTTCGGCCTGAAGGGCACCTACCGTGAGCTGGGCACCGCCATCGACGACGTCGCCATCGACGCCGCCGTGCTGGAGTACTGCGAAGCGGCGGGTGGCGGCCTCTCGGCGGCCGTCTGCTACAACGTGTGGTACGGCTTCCACCAGTACGTGCTGACGAACCCCGGCGAAGACATGGTCATCACCCTCTCGGGCGCCGACCTGTCGAACGCCACGGGCGGCCTGATCACGGCGGATCGTGAGATCACCCTCACGGCCGACCAGCTCGGTTATCCGACGCCGGACCGCACCTACAAGGCCGTCGAACTCTCGATGGAGAAGGCCTTCGACGGCGTCTGGGGCGCTCGCTTCAGCTACGTCTGGTCGCAATCCAAGGGTAACTACGAAGGCGCGCTGAAGTCCGACAACGGCCAGACCGACCCCGGTCTGTCGCAGGACTTCGACCAGCCTGGCCTGACGGACGGCGCCTACGGCTTCCTGCCGAACCACCGCGAACATTCGTTCAAGGTGTTCGGCAACTGGCAGGCGACGCCGAACCTGAACATCGGCGCCAACCTGCTCATCCAGTCGCCGCGCAAGTTCGGCTGCCAGGGCGAACACGCGACCGACGACTTCGCCTATCAGTACGCCGCGGCGTCCTGGTTCTGCGACCTCGACCGGAACGGCACCCTGACGCCGACCCCGCGTGGTTCGCAGTTCGAAAGCGACTGGCTGAAGAACCTGGACCTGACCTTCTCCTACAACCTGGGCGAAGCGTTCAACATGCCGGGTGAAGGCCTGACCCTTCGGGCGGACATCTTCAACGTGTTCGACTTCCAGTCGGAGCAGGACTTCAACGAGTTCGGCCAACTGGGCGATATCGCCGCTGCCGGCTTCGTCGGGGTCAACCCGAACCTGCCGTCGTCGGCTGATCCGAACTATGGCCGCGTGACCGCCTACCAGGCGCCTCGCACGGTTCGCTTCAGCATCGCCTACCGCTTCTAATCCGCGGTTAGACGATCAAGGATCGGGCGGCGGACTTCGGTCCGCCGCCCTTTTCTTTTGCAAAAGAGCGGCGCCGCAGAAAAACCATTGCCGCGATCAAGCGTTACCGTGTGCCGGACGCCTCTGGTCCGGTTGTTGCTTTGGACCCTGCATGACCCTTCGCCTCGCCAGCCTCGCCCTGTTCGCCGCCCTGAGCGCCGGGCCCGCCTTTGCCCAGAGCCAGAGCGAGGTGATCGTCACCGGCGCGGTCCAGCCCCAGGACGAGGTGATCGTCACCGGCGGCACCGTCATCGCCGCCGAGAGCCCGGACGCGTTGCGGTTACGGGAGGCCATCGCCTACGCCAATCCGATGCCCAACGGCGCGCCCGAGGGCGATTACCCTCTGGTCGCCTGGTGCGAGGCGCTGGTGCGCGGCCATGTGGCGCTGGGCGAGACCCTGACGGACCCCGACGATCTGGACCGCGACATCCTGCGGCTGGGCCGGATCGAGGCCGACAACTTCCGCGCGGCGCTCAATCGCTCCGAGGCCCGCCAGACGCCGGCGGTCAAGGAAGCTGCTCGTGCGGCCGCCGCCCAAGGGGCCTCGCGCTGGACCGCCCTGATGACCGCCGAGGATCTGGCCAGGGACCAGGCGTTCGGCCTGTTCTTCGGTCTGCCGGGACGGTGCGAGCACGCCGCGCGGCGTCTTTTCGACAACATCACCACCCCGCCCGCGACCCCGGCCGAGGTCGGGCTGGAGTAGGCGTCAGGCGGCCGTTTCGCGCGCCGCCACGCCGGGTTCGTAATTCAGGATCGGCGAAAGCCAGCGCTCGGCGGTCTGCACGTCCCAGCCCTTGCGGCGGGCGTAGTCCTCGACCTGGTCGCGGTCGATCTTGCCGACGCCGAAATAGTGGCTGCCCGGATGGCCGAAGTAGAGGCCTGAAACCGAGGCCGGCGGTGTCATGGCGAAGCTCTCGGTCAGCGCCATGCCCGCGTACTGCTCCGCGTTCAGCAGGCGGAACAATGTCGCCTTTTCCGTGTGATCGGGCTGGGCCGGATAGCCGGGGGCGGGGCGGATGCCCTGATACTGCTCGGCGATCAGGTCGTCGATGCTGGTCGCCTCATCGGGTGCGTAGCCCCACAACTGCGTCCGCACCTCCTTGTGCAGCCGCTCGGCGAAGGCTTCGGCCAGCCGGTCGGCGAGCGCCGTCGCCAGGATGGACGAATAGTCGTCGCCGGCGTCCTTGAACCGCCGGGCGATCTCGAGCTCGCCATGGCCGGCGGTGACGGCGAAGGCGCCGATGTAGTCGTCAGCGGCTTCCGACACGAAGTCCGACAGGGCCAGGTTGGGCTTGCCGTTGGTCTTGGCCATCTGCTGGCGCAGGGTGTGGAAGCGGGCGATCTCGCCGGTCCGGCTCTCGTCGGCGTAGACGGCGATGTCGTCGCCGTCGGCACGGGCGGGCCAGAAGCCCACGACGCCGCGCGCCGTGAACCACTTTTCGTCGATGATCCGCTTCAGCATCGCCTGGGCGTCCGCGAACAGGTCGCGCGCCGCCTCGCCGACGATCTCGTCCTCGAGGATCAGGGGATAGCGGCCGATCAGCTCCCAGCTGGCGAAGAAGGGCGTCCAGTCGATGTGGTCGGCGAGGTCCTGCAGATCCCAGGCGTCGAAGGCCCGCACGCCGATGAAGGACGGGGCTCCGGGCATCCGGTTGGTCGGATCGGGCCGGAACCGGTTGGCGCGGGCGACTGGCAGGGGGCTGCGCGCCTTGACCTCCTGACCCCGGGCGTACTGTTCGCGGATGCGGATGTATTCGTCGCGGGTGGCGGCCTCGTTCTTCGCCTTGTCTGTCGGCGACAGCAGGCCGGAGACGACGCCCACGGCGCGGCTGGCGTCGATGACATAGGTGGTCGAGCCGCTGCGGTATCCGGGCTCGATCTTCACCGCCGTGTGGGTGCGGCTGGTGGTGGCGCCGCCGATCAGCAGGGGGATGGTGACGCCGCGCCGCTCCATCTCGCGGGCTACGAAGACCATTTCGTCCAGCGACGGCGTGATCAGGCCGGACAGTCCGACGATGTCCACCTTGTGCTCGACGGCGGCGTCCAGGATGCGGTCGGCCGGGACCATGACGCCCAGGTCGATGACCTCGTAGTTGTTACACTGAAGCACGACGCCGACGATGTTCTTGCCGATGTCGTGGACGTCGCCCTTGACCGTCGCCATCAGGATGCGGCCGGCCTGTACGCGCGGCTTGCCGGCCTTTTCGGCCTCCATGAAGGGTTCCAGCCAGGCCACGGCCTGTTTCATCACCCGCGCTGACTTCACCACCTGCGGCAGGAACATCTTGCCCGAGCCGAACAGGTCGCCCACCACGTTCATCCCGTCCATCAGCGGACCCTCGATGACGTGCAGCGGCCGCTCGAACGACAGGCGCGCCTCCTCAGTATCCGCCTCGATGAACTCGGTGATGCCGTTGACCAGGGCGTGTTCGATCCGCTTGCCGACGGGGGCATCGCGCCATTTCAGATCGACGACCCGGGCCACGCCCTTGTCGCTCTTGTAGTTGGGGGCGAGGTCAACGAGCCGTTCGGTGTTGGAGACATTGGTCCGCTGCGGCCGGTTGAGGATCACGTCCTCGACGGCTTCCCGCAGCGTCGGCTCGATGTCGTCATAGACCGGCAGGTCGCCGGCGTTGACGATGCCCATGTCCATGCCCGCCTGGATGGCGTGGTACAGGAAGACGCTGTGGATCGCCCGGCGGACCGGCTCGTTGCCGCGGAAGCTGAACGAGACGTTCGACACCCCGCCCGACACCCGGGCGTAGGGCAGGGTGGCCTTGATGACCTTCGTCGCCTCGATGAAGTCGACGGCGTAGTTGTCGTGCTCCTCGATCCCCGTCGCCACGGCGAAGATGTTGGGGTCGAAGATGATGTCCTCGGGCGGGAAGCCGACCTCGTCCACCAGGATGCGCCAGGCGCGGGTGCAGATCTCGATCTTGCGCGCGGCGGTGTCGGCCTGGCCCGTCTCGTCGAAGGCCATGACCACGACGGCGGCGCCGTAACGCAGGCATTTCACCGCCTGTTCGCGGAACTCGGCCTCGCCGGCCTTCATGCTGATCGAGTTGACGATCGGCTTGCCCTGAACGCACTTCAGGCCCGCCTCGATCACCTCCCACTTGGAAGAGTCGATCATCACCGGCACGCGGGCGATGTCAGGCTCGGCCGCGATCAGGTTGAGGAAGGTCCGCATGGCGACGGCGCCATCCAGCAGACCCTCGTCCATGTTGATGTCGATGATGGCGGCGCCCGCCTCGACCTGCTGGCGCGCGACATCGAGCGCGGCGGCGTAGTCTCCCTCGACGACCAGCTTTCGGAATTTGGCCGAGCCGGTGACGTTGGTCCGTTCGCCGACGTTGATGAAGGTGGGGCGCAACTCAGGCTACCAATTCAAACGGTTCGAGGCCCGACAGCCGCATCGCCACCGGCCGTTCCGGGATGGCGCGGGGCGTCACGCCGGCGACCTCCTCAGCGACGTGACGGATGTGGTCTGGCGTCGTGCCGCAGCAGCCGCCGACGATGTTGACGAGGCCGGATTTCGCCCACTCCTCGAGGAAGTGGGCGGTCTGGTGCGGCTGCTCGTCGTACTGGCCCATGGCGTTGGGCAGGCCGGCGTTGGGATAGGCGGCGACCAGGGTGTCGGCGACGCGGCTCAACTCGGCGATGAAGGGCCGCATCAGGTCGGCGCCGAGGGCGCAGTTGAACCCGACGGCGAAGGGTTTGGCGTGGCGCACGCTGTTCCAGAACGCCTCAGCCGTCTGGCCGCTGAGCGTCCGGCCCGAGCGGTCGGTGATGGTGCCTGAAATCCAGATGGGCAGGGGCTCATACCCCTCATCCTCCAGATCCTTGATCGCCTTGATCGCGGCCTTGCAGTTCAGGGTGTCGGTGATGGTCTCGATCAGGAACAGGTGAACGCCGCCCTCGTGCAGGGCCATGACCTGATGGCGATAGGCCTCATAGACCTGGTCGAAGGTGACGAGGCGGGCGCCGGGGTCGTTCACGTCGGACGACATCGACAGCATCTTGTTCAGCGGCCCGATGGAGCCGGCGGCGAAGCGCGGCTTCGTCGGCTCCTTCTCCGTCCAGCGGTCGGCGGCGGCGCGAGCCAGCTTCGCCCCCTCCAGATTGATGTCCCAGACCGCCTGGGCGTCCAGCGCATAGTCTTCCTGGGCGATGGTCGTGGCCGAGAAGGTGTTGGTCTCGCTGATGTCCGCCCCGGCGGCGAAATACCGGTCGTGCAGTCCGGCGACGATGTCGGGCCGGGTCAGGCACAGGATGTCGTTGTTCCCCTTCAGCTGGCCCGGATGGTCGGCGAAGCGGTCGGCGCGGAAATCCTCTTCCGACAGGTCGCTGCGCTGGATCATCACGCCCCAGGCGCCGTCGAGCACCAGAATACGTTCGCGGGCGGCGGCGTGGAGGGCGGCGATGCGGTCCGAGCGGCTCATGCGGCCTGCTCCCGCACACCCAGCACCCGGCAGATGGCGTAGACCAGGTCCGCGCGGTTCAGGGTGTAGAAGTGGAAGTCGCTGAAGCCCTCTTCCTGCAGGCGCGCGCAGGTCTCGGCGGCGACGGAGGCGGCGATCAGCTTGCGGGTCTCCGGATCATTGTCCAGCCCGTCGAAATGGGCGGCCAACCAGCCGGGCACCGCCGTGCCGCACGACGCGCTCATGCGCTGCAAGGCGGCGAAGTTTGACACGGGCATGACGCCGGGGATCAGGGGAATGGTCACGCCCGCCGCCCGCACCCGGTCGCGGAAACGCAGGAAGGCGTCCATGTCGAAGAAGAACTGGCTGATGGCGCGCGTGGCGCCGGCGTCGATCTTGGCCTTCAGCACGTTGATGTCGTGGTCGATGGAGGGGCTTTCCGGGTGCTTCTCGGGATAAACGCCGACCGAGATGTCGAAGCCGCCGACAGCCGACACGGCCCGGGTCAGCTCGGTGGCGTTGGCGTAGCCGTCGGAACGTGGCTGATAGACGCCGCCGATCTGGCCGGTGGCGGGCGGATCGCCGCGCAGGGCCACGATATGATCCACGCCCGCGGCCTTGTAGTCGCGGATCACCTGATCGACCTCGTCACGCCCGGCCTCGACGCACGTCAGGTGAGCGGCGGGACGCAGGGTCGTCTCGGCCAGCATCCGCGTGACCGTGCGGTGGGTGCGTTCGCGCGTCGATCCGCCGGCGCCGTAGGTGACCGAGACGAAGGCGGGGTTCAGCGGCTCAAGCCGCCGGATCGCGGTCCACAGATTGGCCTCGGCCTCGTCGGACTTGGGCGGGAAGAATTCAAACGAGACACGCACCGGACTGGCGTTTGAACCGGCCCGTGCGACCGGGCCCAGCGGCGACAGCAGCAGGGCGCGGGCCTCGGCGAGGGTGGCCGGCCCGGCCATCAGGCGGCGCCCCGCTGGCGCTCGGCCTGTCGCTCGGCGGTCCAGATCGACACGGTCAGCCCTTCGGAATCCGGGGGCAGGGCGACGACAGCCGACGGGGTGAGCCCGGCGTCGGTCAGCCAACGGCGGATCTCGTCGTCGGCGAACCCCAGGCGGCGGTGCTGGTGCTCCTCGCGCAGCCGCTCCAGCTCGTGCGGGGCGAAATCGATGATCAGCAGCCGCCCGCCGGGCATCACCAGCCGCGCAGCCTCGGCCACGGCGGCGGCAGGGTCGACGAGGTAGTGCAGCACCTGATGCACCAGCACCAGATCGGCGCTGGCGGCGGGCAGGCGGGTGGCGAAGATGTCACCGTGGCGCAGCTCGACCTTGTCCAGACCGGCCCTGGAGACATTGGCGCGGGCGATGTTGAGCATGTTCTGGCTGAGGTCGAGGCCGACCGCCATCTTCGCCCGCTTGCCGATCAGGGTCAGCATCCGGCCCGAGCCGGTGCCAAGATCGACCACGCGCTGGAACGGACCCGGTCCGGTCGCCTTTTCGATCGCCGCCTCGACGGCGCTCTCGCTGACATAGAGCGAGCGGATGCGGTCCCACTGGGGCGCGACCTGTTCGAAATAGGATGCGGCGTCGGCCGCGCGTTCGCCGCGCACGTCCTCGAGCCGGCGGTGGTCGGCGGCGCCCGCCTCGTCGTCCAGCAGGTCCAGCACCGTGTCGATCAGGGTGCGGGCCGGCAGGTCGTGCGACAGGCGGTAGAAGACCCGCGCCCCGTCCGGGAACCGCTCGATCAGGCCCGCGTCGGCCATCAGCTTGAGATGGCGCGACACGCGCGGCTGACTCTGGTCCAGGATGCGCGACAGCTCCATCACCGACAGCTCTTCGGCGGCGAGCAGCGACAGGACGCGCAGGCGGGTCGGTTCGCCGGCGGCGCGAAGAGCTTCGACGGTCTGGTCAGCGGTCAGGGCCATGCGGATCATATAAAGATATCCTTATATGATTATGCAAGGAAAATCCTCGGCGAAAACGAAGGATCGGGCGACCTCAGGCGTTGGACTCCCGAAGCCCCCAATCCGGAACCCGCCATGCGCCTCCTGACCCCTTTCCTCGCCGCCTCGACCCTGGTGCTCGCCATGGCCGCGTGCAGTCCGAAACCGGCGGAAGCCACGCCGACCGAGAACACGGGAATGGCGGTTGAACCCTCCGCCGGCACGACAGATGCCGATGACGGAGAGACGGCTGCTCCTTCCGGAGCCGCCGATGCGGCGGCGGATCAGGACCGGCCGCAGGGCATGCCCGCCGATCCCGACCGGCCCAGAGGGCGCGGCTTCGAGGGCAACATGACCCTGGCCGACATGCAGGCGCGTTCCGACCGCCGCTTCGACCGCATGGACGCCAATGGCGACGGGGTCATCACCAGCGAGGAGATGGGCGACGAGGGCGGCCGCGGCGGGCGGATGCTGGAACGCGCCGACGCCAACAACGACGGCCGCATCACCCGGGCCGAGATGCAGGCGGGAAGCCAGGCCATGTTCCGCCGGATGGACTCCAACGGCGACGGCAAGGTCACCGAGGAAGAACGCCCGCAGTTCTAGGGCGCGGGCGTCTTCAGCGGCTCGCCGCCGAAGGCCGCTGCGAGGTTCTGGAGCAACAGCATCAGCATGCCCTGTACCGCCTCCGTGGTCGCGCCGCCGGTGTGGGGCGTCAGCACTGTATTGGGCACGCCGGCCCAGCGAGCGGCGTCGGTGGGTTCGTCCTCGAACACGTCCAACGCCGCCTGACCGAGGCGGCCGTCCTTCAGAGCGGCGATCAGAGCGGCCTCGTCCACCAGCTGGCCGCGGGCGACATTGACCAGCAGCCCCTGCGGCCCCAGCGCTTCGATCACCTCGGCTGAGATCAGGCCGCGGTTCTCCTCGTCAGCCCGGCAGGCGAGGACCAGGATGTCGCTGTCCTTCGCCAATTCGATCAGCGAGGCCGCCCGGGGCCAGGGCGCGGTTTTCTCGCGCGGCGCCCACCAGCGGACGGTCATGCGGAAAGCTTCGGCCCGGCGCGCCAACGCCTCGCCGATGGCGCCCAGGCCAACGATCCCGATGCGCTGGCCGTTCAGGGACGCGGTGATGGTCCGGCTGTCCTTCGTCCAGCCGCCGGCCTTGAGCGTCCGGTCGCCCGTAGCGATCTGCCGCCGGGCCGCGAGGATCAGGCCTAACGCGTGGTCGGCCACGTCCTCGTGGTTCACGCCCGGGGCATGGGTGACCGGCAGACCGCGCGCGCGGCACCAGTCGACATCGATGCCGTCATAGCCGGACGTGAAGCAGGCAATCAGCTGCAGCCGGGGCAGGGCCTCGATCAGGTGCTTGTCCAGCGGGAACTCGCCGGCCACGACCAGGGCGCGGATCTCGTTCTGCGCCTCGACCGGCGGCCCCTCCCAGAAACGGTAGACGGTGTAGGCGCTCTCCAGAAACGCGGTCAGCGGCGCCAGATGCGGCTGCATGATAAGGACGGCGGGACGATCGCTCATGGCCAAGGATTACGACGCCCTGAGGCGGCGTTCCAGTCCGGCGTCAGGCGCCGGTGAACATGGCGCGGTCCGACTTCACCGCCTGGACGATCATGTCACTGACCACCCGGATGCGGGCGAGGGACCTCAGGTCCGCGTGGGTGACCAGATACAGGCTGCGGATCAGACGCACGTCGTCGGGCAGCACCCGCACCAGTCCGGCCTCGCGCGCCGCGATGAAGTCCGGCAACACGCACAGGCCCGCGCCGGCGATGGCGGCCTGAAGCTGGGCGATCAGGTTGGAGCTCTGCAGCGTCACGTGGATGTCCACGTCCGGCGCCTCCATGTAGTCGAGCTCGGGGGCGTAGAGCAGGTCGCCGATGTAGCCGATGAAGCGCTGGTCAGCCATGTCGGCCCGGGTGCGGATCGGCGGCCGGGCGTCGAGGTATGACGGTGCGGCGTAGAGGCTGAGGCCGTAGTCAGTGAGCTTCCTCGCCACCATCCGGCCCTCGCGCGGGGCCGAGAGGGTGACGGCGATATCGGCCTCGCGCTTCGACAAGCTGAGCACGCCGGAGATGGCGACCAACTGAATCTGCAACTGCGGATGACGGTCCGCGAGCCGGCCGAGCAGCGGCGCCACGACATAGGAGCCGAAGCCTTCGGGCGCGCCGATGCGGACCGCGCCGGACACGGCCTGATCGGCCTCACCCAGATCATCCGCCGCCTGGATCGACAGGCTCTCCATCTTTTCCGCCGTGGGCATCAGTCGCTCGCCGTGGGCGGTCAGGGCGTAGCCCTGCGGGCTGCGGTCGAACAGGCGCGCGCCGAGGCCGGCCTCCAGCGCGGCGATGCGGCGGCCGACGGTGGAGTGGTCCATGCCGACCTTGCCCGCCGCCGTGATCAGGCGGCCCGTTCGGGCCACGGCGAGGAAGGCGCGGAGATCATTCCAGTCGAAGTCCGCCACCAGGCCCCCCTGTGCAAAAACGCACAACGATTGCGCGATCATTGGCATTCTATCAGCAGAAAAGCCATGGCATATCGCCGCTACCCCACGCCCCAAGGACATCCCCCATGGCCTTCGACGCCGCCAACTATCCGCAAGCCAAGCCCCTCACCGAGGCCGGCGAAGAACTGTGCCCCATCTGGGCGGCGGAGAACCCGGACCGCGCGCTGGCGTTCCTGTTCGTGGCGCCGCAGGACTGTGCGGCCGTCGACGTCCTCGTCTCGCTCTAAGCGGAAGACCCAGCCATGACCGCCCCGCGCACCCCGTCGGTCGAAGACCTGATGACCGCCTTTGCCGGGGCGCCCGACCCCACGGTCGTGGCCGAGACCCTGACCAACCTGATGCAGAACGCCGCCGCGGCTGTGCGCACCACCATGATGCAGACGGCGACGCCGCAGCCGCTGCCCTACGATCCGACGACCCTGACCAGGGCGATCATCGACTTCAACACCGCCGTGATGATGCAGCCGGCGGCCTTGTTCGCGGCCCAGGCCAAGAACCTGAGCGACTGGACCGCCCTGTGGCGCATCATGGGCGAACGGGCGATGGGGCAGGAAACGACCCCGGTCGCCTCCCCGGCCAAGGGCGATCGCCGGTTCAGCGACGCCGCCTGGACCGACGAGCCGGTCTATGACTGGCTGAAGCAGTCCTATCTGCTGGCGGCGAAACAGCTGCAGGACTTCGTGGCTACCGCGCCGGTCGACGAGGGCACGCGCGCCCAGGTCGACTTCGCCAGCCGCCAGATGATCAACGCCCTGGCCCCCACCAACTTCGCCCACACCAATCCCGAGGTCGCGCGCCGCACGATCCAGACGGGCGGGCTGAACCTGATGACCGGCCTGTCGAACCTGCTGGAGGACATCGGCAAGGGGCAGGGGCTGATCACCCGCCGCGCGCCCAATGACTTCGAGCTGGGCGTGAACATCGCCGCCACGCCCGGCGCCGTGGTGTTCAAAAATGACCTGATGGAGATGATCCAGTATGCGCCGACGACCGAGACGGTCTATCGCCGCCCGCTGCTGTTCGTGCCGCCGCTGGTCAACAAATACTACCTTTTCGACCTGTCGCCGAAGTCCAGCTATCTGAAATGGCTGGTGGATCAGGGCCACACCGTCTTCGTCATCTCGTGGGCCAACCCCGACGAGAACCACGCGGAAAACGGGCTGGAAGCCTATGTGAAGGACGGCATCGTCGCGGCCCTGGACGCCATTGAGCTGGCGACGGGCGAGGCGGATGCGGACCTGGTGTCCTACTGTCTCGGCGGCACACTGACGGCCATGACGCTGGCGTATCTGACCCAGACGGGGCGGGGCGAGCGCATTGCGTCCGCGACCCTGATCGCGACGCTGGTCGATTTCGGCGACATGGGTGAATGGTCGGTGTTCACCAGCGAGGCCGACCTGAAGGCGTTCGACCGCTATCTGGACGACAAGGGCTATGTCGAGGCCCACGACCTGGCCAAGCTGTTCTCGACGGTACGCGCCAACGACCTGATCTGGTCGTCGGTGGTGAACCACTATCTGCTCGGTGACGAGGCCCGCGCGTCCGACCTGCTCTGGTGGTTCGACGACGGCGCGCGCATTCCGGCGAAGACGCTGAAGGAATACGGCCGTCAGGTGCTTCAGCAGAACCGGCTGAAGGACAAGGGCGGGGTGGTCATCGACGGCGTGGCGCTGGACCTCGGCGCCATCACGACGCCGGTCATGATCGTGGCGCTGAAGGACGATCACGTCTCGGCATGGAAGAACACCTACGCGGGCCGGTCGTATTTCGGCGGGCCGACGCGGTTCCTGCTGGGTGGATCGGGCCACAACGCCGGGATGATCAATCCGCCGTCAGCCAACAAGCATGGCTACTGGACCAACGACGACGCCCCGGCCGACGCCGAAGCCTGGCTGGCGAGCGCGGAACAGAAGCCCGGCTCGTGGTGGCCCGAATGGCAGGGCTGGCTCGATCAGGCCGCCGGCGACGACAGGGTCAAGGCGCGCAAGCCCGGCGGCGGCAAGCTGAAGGCCGGGGAAGCCGCGCCCGGCAGCTACGTCCGCGTCCGCTGACCGCTACTGGCTGCGCAGCCAGTCCATGAAAAGGTCGTGGCGGACCCCGTCCATCGAACGGGGCTTGATTTCGATGCTCGCGGCGCCGAGTTCGCCGGGCGACAGGTCGTAGAGGTCGCGGAAGGCGCGGCTGAAATGCGACTCGCTGGAGAAGCCGCAGTCGTGGGCGATCTCGGCGACGGTGGGGCTGCGTCCCTGTCGCTGGCGGAGCAGGGCGTAGGCCATGGCCAGCCGCCGTCGCTGGATGCTGACCATCACACCGCCCGACGCCTCGAAGGCGCGATAGAGGGTCGAGCGCGACACGCCCAGTTCGACCGCGATCCGGTCAGCGGTCAGGTCGGGGCTCAGCAGATTGCGCTCGATCACCTCGATGGCCAGCTGGCGCACGCTGCGGTAGGCGGCGCGGGCCTGTTCCGTCGTCATGACGCCGATGGGGCCGACCGATTGCTGGGCCAGCACCAGGGCGGCGTCGATGGCGGCCAGACCGCCCTCATGGTCCAGGTCGTCCGCGACCGAGACCGTGGACAGCAGGTGGGCGCCCAGCATCCGGCCTGCGGGCGAGGTGCTGTCGATGCCATGGCCATGCATGCGCGGATCCAGCAGCCACTCGGGGGCGACTTCGCGGGGGATGATGGTCACCACCAGGTCGATGCGGTCGTACTGCGAAGCGGAAGGGCGGGTCAGGTCCCGGAAAACGACCGTGCCCGGGGCGGTGGGCGCGCTGCGGCCATCGGCATCGGCCTTGCCGCCGCCCAGGTCCAGATACATGCCGATGCCGTCGAAACCTGAGCGGCGGATTTCGGCCGCGGAGCGGGTGAAGGTCTGGCCCGTGGAATGGCCTCGGCCCAACACAGTCCCCCCGAACTGCCAGGCAACGTTCCGGTTGAAAAAGGCCTCCTTGCCCCCGGCGAAATCAGACGTCGCATAGAGGTGCGAGAGCCCGGCGCGGTAGGCGTCGAACGCATCAGGATCATCCCGGGTCGAGATGTCCCACGCGATCCGGACCGGCCGCTCTGACGATCGTCTGTTCGAAGGCATGCGACCGAAAAACGCTTACAAAATAAAGGACAGGGTTAATCGGTAACGGTGTGTGGTCACAATGTCGATGCGCCGGCGCGCCAGAAAGACGAATTTCTCCAATTGGGTTAACCCGTCTCAATCTTGACACGGTCAGGCATTCCCCGCCCCCCCGGGACCCTGTTACGCCATCCCGGGTGGAATGCGCTTTCTGCGTGTTCTCAAGGATTTGGCCGGGCGCTGCAGCGCCGGCCGTGTGTGGGGGCGTCGAGTTCATGCCGGTTTCCGAAACGCGCTCGTTCGTGCAAGCCCGGCCGCGCGCCTCTTACCTGCGAGACACCTTTGGCCGTATGGCTTGCGGCGTTTTGTTAGGCTGCGTGTTGGCGACGCAGGCCTCCGTTTCCATTGCAGCGGATATGAGCGCCCAGACGCAGCCAGCGCCCGCGGCCCAGTCGACTGCCTTCGGCGCCTGGGAGGCGCAATGCGCGCCTGCCGGAGCGGTCCAGCCGGGGGCGCCCAACTGTCGCGCGTTCACATCGATCACGGTCCAGGTCGCCGACGGCCAGCGAGCCGTGGCGGCTGTCGTTGTTGTGGTTCGCGCGCCCGACGGCGGCGTACAGCTCTCGGTTCAACTGCCGACCAGCGTGTGGCTGCCGCCCGGCGTGCGCGTGGAAGCGGCCGACGGCGCCTTGGTGGCGCAGTTCCCCTTCGCGGTCTGCTCTTCGAATGTCTGCGAGGCAGGCGGGGTTTTGACGGCGGAGCAGTGGGCGCGGGTCCTCTCGAGCACCGTAAGTCTTTCGCTGCGCTACGAGCTTCAGGGGCAACAGGTCGCCAAGCTCGATTTCTCGATGAGCGGGTTCGCAGACGCAGCGGCCTCCATCGGACTGCCGTCCGCGTGACCGAACTGACCCGAACCAATCCTCATCTGCAGCCCGGCCTTCCTGCCGCCGGGTCCGCAGCAATTTCACCCAATACGCGCGAGGCGGGGCCAGTCCGTTCGCCGCACATTCGCGACGGAGCCGCCCGATGACCAGCCATACCGGAAACACCATGACCAACGCGAAGCAAGCCGCCCCCAAGAAAGCCGGATCGACCGTTCGCCGTCTTCTGATGGCGACCACGTCCATTGCGGTCATGGCCCAGTCGGTGTTCGCCGTGGGTTCGGCCCAGGCCCACACTGACGCCCTGGGCTTCCTGATCACGCCCAGCACGACCCCGAACCAGTTCAACGCCCAGATTTTCTACGGCAGCTGGCACTCCGGCGGCATTGCGGCCGAAGGCAGCGTGATTCTGTCGCAAGGAGGGTCGCAGGTCGGCCTGGCTGCCTTCTCCATGGTCCCCGGTTACAACAATGTGGCCAACGGCGTGGTCCCGACCGGCCTGGTGGCTGGGGTGAACTACTTCTTTCCGGACAACTCAGGGGGGCTGACCGCCACCCCGGCGGGGTCAGGGATTTACGCCTTCCAGTCCGCGACCTTCACCGGCCTCAGCGCCGGCTCATACAGCTTTAATTACGCGCCCGGCGCGCTGTCGGTGAACTGGACGCCCAGCGGGACGGCCATCAGCGCGGGATCCTTCACCATCACCCCGAGCGGTGACCTCGGCGGCGTGGGCGGAACCACGCCCAACATCGACACCGCAGTCAGTTCCTACACGACCACCCAGCTGAACGCCGGCGGGGTCAATCCCGTGTTCACCGGAGGCACCCTGGCTATCCAGTCCGGGGGTACGGTCACGCCCGGCTTCACGGTCGACAGCAGCGGCGGCACGATCGACGCCAACGGCCAGGCCGTGACTTTCAGCGGCGTCTTCTCCGATGCCGGCGGCGGCGCTCCGGGCACCCTGAATTTGACCGGCACGGGCGGCGTCACCTTCACCGGCTCGAACACCTACACCGGCGACATCTACGTCAATGGACCGACGCTCGGCCTGGGAACCACGACCAGCGCGGGGACCGGCACGATCCACATGATCGATCCCACGATCAATTTCGCGGCAACCGGAACCTACGTCAACGACATCTCGCTGGAGGTTCCGAACGGCCAGCAGGCGGCGGATCCGACCGTTCTGAACAACACCTCGGGCGGGAACATCACCCTGTCCGGCCGCATCTATGAGACCGCGGGCGTGGGCGGCGCGAACCAGTATGTCACCTTCTCGGGCGCCGGCACGACCTTCCTGACCAACGGCTCCAACAGCTGGGGCGGCGTCACCACGGTCAGCGGCGGCACGACGCTGAGCGGCACGACCGCGTCCATCTCCGGCGGCTCGATCGTCAACAACGGCACCGTGATCTACACCAACGGCGCGGCGGGCACGGCAAACCAGAACATCTCGGGTTCCGGCGCCCTTCAGGTGACGGGGACCGGCCCGGTCACGCTGAACGGCAACATCACGTCGACGGGCCAGGTCTCGGTCAGCGGCGCGGGCTCCAGCCTGACGCTGGGCGGCACGCGCAGCGGAGGTGCGACCACCGGCGTCCTGGTCAGCGGCGCGGGTGCGACCCTGACGGTGGCCAACACCGGCGCGATCCAGTCCGGCCAGTACAACGGCGTCCGGGTGACGGGCGCCAACGCCACCGTCAACAACCTCGGCACGATCCAGAACACCGGCACGGGCGCGGATGGCCAGGTCGGCGCGGGCATCTATGTTCTGAATGGCGGCGCGGGCGGCACCACGACTGTCAACAACGGCTCGACCACCGATACGGGCGCCGGGTCGCTGATCTTCGGTCGCAACGCCGGGGTTCGCCATGAGTTCGGCTCGACCGATACTCTGGTGGTCAATAACTACGGCAACATCGTCGGCGAACTCTACAACGGAGTCGAAAACAGCGCTGGCGGCCTCACCGTCAATAACTTCAACGGCGGCTATATCTATGCCCTGCTGGGCAACGGCGTTTCCAGCGCCTCGAGCTCAGCCGTCACCGTCACCAACGCCGGCGTGATCGGCCGGAATCAGGCAGGGACCCAGACCGTCGGCGGCAACGGCGTCGTCGCCAACGGCGTCCTGACCGTGACCAACCAGACCGGCGGCCTGATCGTCGGCACACAATCGGGTGTGCAACTGAACGGCGGCGGCTCGGTCACCAACGCGGGCACGATCACCGGTGGAAGCAACGCCAGCTTCGGCTACGGCGTCCAGAACAGCACGAACAGCGGGACGGTGACGATCACCAACCAGTCGGGCGGCGTCATCAACGGCGGCGTGGGCTCGATCCTGCTGAACGGCGCGAGCAACACCACCATCGACCTGCAGCTCGGATCGACGACGACCGGCCAGATCCTGTCGACCAACAACGGCACGCATAACGTCAACATCGCGGGCGTGCTCAACGGCGCCTACAACGCCGGCAGCGGTTCGGGCATCGACAACCTGACCCTGGCCTCGACCGGGTCGATGACCAGCGCCAGCCTGGGCGGCGGCAACGACAGCTTCCTCTACAACGGCGGCACGTTCAGCGGCGTGGTCGACGCGGGCGCCGGCGTTGACAGCTTCACCTCGAACTTCAGCGGGTCGACCTCGATCAACCACGGCGCCCTGACGAATTTCGAGAGCTATACGCACCAGGCTGGCAGCCTGACCCTGACGGGTTCGGGCACGGGCCGTCCCGGCTGGGATGTCTCCGGCGGCAACCTGATCCTGTCCGGTACGCTGGGCTCCACGGGCGTGTACGGCGTGCGGCTGAGCGGCGCGGGAACCAGCTTCTCGACCACGGCGACCGGCTCGCTGAGCAGCGGAGTCTACAGCAGCGTCGTCATGAACGGCGCGGGCACGACGGTCGGCAACCTGGGCTCCATCAGCAACGGTTCGGCCAACGGCGACGGCATCGGCGCGGCGATCAACTCGTCGCTCGGATCGGGCTCGAACACCATCAACAACGGCTCGGTCACGAACGCGACGGCGAGCCTGGTCGGTTACATCAACGGCGTGTTCAACGGCAACGCCGCCGGCGCGACCCTGACCATCAACAACTGGGGCCTGATCCACGGCTCCAACAACCAGGGCGTTTACGGCGCCACGACCGGCTCGATCCTGAACATCAACAACTACGCCGGCGGCGTGATCTCGGGCCAGTACGGCGGCGTCCTGGGCCAGGGCACGATCACGGTCACCAACGCCGGCACGATCACCAGCAACAGCGCCGGCATTCAGGCCTATAATGGCTCCCTGTCGGTGACCAACCAGACCGGGGGCGTCATCTCCGGCGGCGTCTACGGCATCGACGCGGGCAACGGCGTCACCCTGAGCAACGCCGGGACGATTTCCGGCCAGATCGGCGTCAACACGGCCGGCGGCACGATCACCAACCTGTCCGGCGGCGCCATTACGGGCTCCGGCGTCGGCATCTACAGCACCGCCAATCTCGGCCTCACCAACAGCGGCACGATCACGGGCACGGCCCAGCAGGGCGTCGTCCTCACCGCTGGCGGCACGGTGCTCAACCAGGCCACGGGTGTCATCCGGGGCGGCCAGGATGCGGTGCAACTGCTGAACACGGGCACAGTCACCAACACAGGTCAAATCCACGGCGGAACCGACTCGTTCGAACGCGGGGTGCTGATCTCCGGTGTAAACAGCTCCGTCAGCAACCAGACGGGCGGCCAGATCGACGGCTGGCGCGGCGTGGAATTCAGTAGTGCGGCCACCGGCGGCTCGGTCAACAACGCCGGAGCCATCAATGGCTTGGGCAGCGCCGGGGTTCTCTTCTTCAGCAGCAACGGCACGGTGCAGAATAACGCAGGCGGTTCGATCTCCGGCCTGGCCGAAGGCGTCTACGGCGCCGGCGCCCTGACCGTGACCAACGCGGCCGGCGCCTCGATCACCGGCGCTGCGCATGGCGTGAACATCGCCGGGACCGCCAGCGTCGCCAACGCAGGCCAGATCCACGGCGGCACGGACCAGTTTGAGTATGGTGTGGTTATGGGCGGTGCGAACAGCGCCGTCGCCAACCAGGCGGGCGGCGTCATTGACGGCTGGCGCGGGATTCAGTTCAGCAACGCGGCCGCCAACGGCACAGTCTCGAACGCAGGCACGATCCAGGGCTTCGGCAGTTTCGGCGTCATCGCCTTCAACACCGCCACGATCGATAACCTGGCGGGCGGCCTGATCACGAGCAATTACGGCGGCGTCTACGCCGGTGGATTCTTGACCCTGACCAACGCCGGGACAATCACCGGCGGCCAGTATAACGGCATCTCGGCCCTCTCTGGAGGCTCCATCACCAACCTGGCCAGCGGCGTCATCAACGCCATGCCGGTCGGCGGCTGGGGCATTCTCACCTACACCAACACAACGGTCGACAACGCCGGCGTAATCAACGCCGACAGCGGCCTGGCCGCTTCCGGCGGCGTAATGACCGTGACCAACACCGGCACTGTGAACGGCACGGTCAACGGATTGCTCGGCACGGGCGGTGTCTTCGACATCACCAACTCGGGCGTGATCTCGGCCAGCAACACCACGAGCGGCCGCGGCATGAACCTGGCGAGCGGCGTGAACACCGTCACCAACCAGGCGACGGGCGTCATCAGCGGCTGGCGCGGCATTGAACTGGCTTCTACGGCCGTCGGCTCCACCATCACCAACGCCGGGTCGATCACAGGCTCGCAGCAGGGCATCCTGTCGCTAGCCGGCGGGGTGTCGGTCGGCAACACGGGCACGATCGGCGCTTCGGTCGGCCAAGGCGTCTATTTTGACGCCGGCGGCACTCTGACCAACTCAGGTACGATCACCGGTCTGAACCACGCCTTTATCGGTCGTGTGGAAGCGTCCACCGTCACGAACCAGACCGGTGGCGTGATGACCGGCACGGTCTACAACGCCGTCTACACCGGCGGCGCGGGCTCGGTGATCAACAACGCGGGCCTGATGAACGGCGGCAACGCCGGCGTCTATACGGACGGCGCGAACACCAGCCTGACCAACACCGGAACGATCCGCGTGACGGGCACGACCGCCCCGACCGTGATCAGCGGCGTCTATATGGCGGGCGCGGGCTCCAGCGTGACGAACTCGGGCGTGATCGAGAGCACCCTGACAGACGGCCGCGGCGTCTTCCTGTCGGGCGGCACGGGCACGATCACCAACCAGTCGGGCGGCGTCATCTCGGGCAATGGCGTGGGCGCTGCGATCATCCTGACCGGCACGGACTACACCGTGGATCTGCAGTCGGGTTCGACCGTCAACGGCGTGATCGACGCATCGCTGAGTGACGGCCACAATGTCCTGACGGTCGCAGGCGCGGCCAACGGCGGCTATGTCGGCGGCACGGGTGCGGATGACGTCACCCTGATGGGCGGCATGACGCTGACCGGCGTGTTGAACGGCATGGACGGCGTCGACACCCTCACCCTGGGCGGCGCGGCGAACGGCGCCTTGGACACCAGCGTGCTCGGCGGCTTCGAGTCCCGCACCATGAACGGCACGGGTTCGTGGACCCTGAGCGGCTCCGACGGCGACACCTCGAGCTGGACGCTGAACGCGGGCGAGTTGCGCCTGACGGGCGGCCTGTCGGTCAACAACGCGGCCGGCGTGATCGTCAACGCGGGGGCCACCCTTTCGGTGATCGACAGTGAGGCCATTGGCGCCCTGTCGGGCGTGGGATCGGTGATCGTCAGCGACCTGCAGACCCTGCTGGTCGGCGCGGACGACAGCTCCAGCACCTTCGACGGCGTGATCTCGGGCCTCGGCGGTCTGGAGCACGGGGGCACGGGCGTCCTGACCCTGACCGGCGCCAACACCTATACCGGGGCGACGGTGGTTTCGTCGGGCACGCTGCAACTCGGCGCCTCGGGCGTCATCGCCGACGGCTCCGACCTGTCGGTGTCGAGCGGCGCCACCCTGGACCTGCAAGGCTTCAACGAAACCGTCGATCTGGCGCTGATCTCGGGGACGCTGAACGGCACGGGAACCTTGACCGGCAGCGAGTACCAGCTGAACGGCGCGACCGTGAACGCCAACCTCGGCGCTGGCACCCTGTTCAACACCGGCGGCGTGTCGGTGCTGAACGGCACGGCGGCCTCGGCAGACGTCTATGTGCTGGACGGGACCCTGACCCTCGGCGCCTCGGACCGTCTGAACGATACGGCGGTGTTGACCATCGCCGCGGGCGCGACCTTCGACCTCGATGGGCATGACGAGACCGTTGGCCTGGCCTTCATCAACGGCACGCTGGACGGCTTCGGCGCCGCGCCGCCGCCGCCCCCCATGCCGTCGCTGTGGGGCAAGGACAGCGACGGTCCTCAGGTGCTGCCGGGCCTCGGCAACGGCACCCTGACGGCCAGCCAGTATGTGCTCAACGGCGCGACCATCAACGGCAACCTGGGCGCGGGCGATCTGTTCAACATCGGCGGGCTGTCGACGCTGAGCGGACTGGTCGGCGCCGGCAATGTGACGGTGCAGGCCGGCACCCTGCGGCTCGAGGCGGATGAACGCCTGAGCAACAGCGCGACCCTGAACGTGGCGTCGGGGGCGGTCTTCGACCTCTACGGCCACAACGAGACGGTCAACGTGGCCGTCATCAACGGCACGCTGGACGGCTTCGGCACCAGCCTCATGCCGATGGGCCGCTACTACGACAAGACCGTCGCGGATCTGGTCGAGTTCCTGCCGGGCATCGGCACGGGCACCTTGACTGCCACCCAGTACCATCTGAACGGCGCCGTCATTAACGGCAACCTCGGCGCCGGCACGCTGTTCAACCTCGGCGGCGTCTCGATCCTGAACGGCACGGCGGGCGCCGGCATCGTCACTGTCATGGCCGGGACGCTGCAACTGGGCGCATCGAACCGTCTCAGCGACGCCGCGAACCTGACCGTGCTCTCGGGCGCGACCCTCGACCTGCAATCCTTCAGCGACACGGTGGGCCTGGCCTTCCTTAACGGCACGCTGAACGGCACGGGCACGCTGACGGCGAGCCAGTATCAGCTCGATGGCGCGACCGTGAACGCCAACCTCGGCGCCGGGAACCTGTTCAACACCGGCGGCCTGTCTGTGCTGAACGGAACGTCGAACGCCGCCAATGTGGTGGTGCAAACGGGCACGCTGCGTCTCGGCGCCTCGGACCGCATCAACAACGCGGCGGACCTGTCGGTCTCGGCCGGCGCGACCTTCGACCTGAACGGCAATATGGAGACGGTGCGCGGTCTGTTCGGCAGCGGCAATGTCACCGTGGGCGCGGGACGCCTGACCTTCGGCGGCGTCGACTCCGGGTTCGGCGGCGTGCTGTCGGGCGCGGGAGCGGTGGTCCACACCGGCAACCTGTTCACCCTGATGGGCAGCCACAGCATCAACATGCTGAGCAGCACCGGCGGCGAGCTGCGCTATCTCGCCTCGACGACGGGCAATGTGAGCGTCTCGGGCGGCAGCATGACTGGCGCCGGCACCATCGGCGGGGCCCTGACCGTATCGAACGGCGCGACCCTGTCGCCCGGACTGACCGGCACGAACAACGGCATCGGCGGCTTCAATGTCGGCAGCCTGGTGATGAACGGCGGGCGCCTCTCGCTCGACGTCCTGGGTCTCTCGGGCGGCAGCCTGACCGACGTCATCCAGGTCTCGGGCAACGCCAACCTGACGGGCGGCGTTCTGGCCCCGAATTTCCACGGGCCGGTCACCGACTTCAACTTCTCGACCCGCTACCTGTTCCTGACGGCGGGCAGCCGCACGGGCACCTTCGCCAACGGCAATGCCTTCACCGCTGACGCCGGCGGTCTGGCCGGCCTTTACTGGCGGGTCCGCTACGACCTCGTCGCCAACGGCGCGGTGATCGAACTGCGCCAGCTGACCGACTTCACGGGGGCGGACGGCACGATCAACCAGAACGAGGTCGCCGGCGGGCTCAGCGACGGGCAGTTGGAGGCTTCGGACGACTGGGCCAATGTGCTCAGCGTCTTCGCAGGGCTCGACCGTGACGACCAGCTTGCGGCCTTCGACAGCGCGGGAGGCGAGGCCATCGCGGACATCTCGACCTCGCTGTTCAATGCCAACGACGCCTTCCTGAACGCCGTGCGCGGCGCATCAAGAGCCCAGGCGGCAGGCAGTGTTTCGATGGCGTTCGCCTCGACCCTCGGCTTCGTCGGCGGCCGTGAAGGCGAAAGCGCGATGGTCGCCAATGTACTGGGCGCCTTCGACCCGGGCGCTGAGGCTGCGGCGGTCAACGGCGGCTGGATCTCGGCCTATGCCGGCGACGCGAGCCTGGAAGGCAAGACCGGTCAGGCCGAAGTTCAGACTCGTCTGAACGGCTTCGCTGGCGGCTACGCCTCGACCCAGGGCGACGTCACCATCGGCGCCGCCGCGGGCGTGACCCGCGTCGAGGGCGATGTCGACCAGCGCGCCTCGACCTACGAGAGCGACCTGACCCACGGCGCCGCCTACATGCGTTTCGACGACGGCACATGGGTGGTCGGCGTGACCGGTTCGCTCTACGGCGGCCAGGTCGACAGCAGCCGCACCATCACGGTCGGCGCGCTGACGGGCGTGGCCCAGGGTTCGACGGATGGTCAGGGCCAGTCGCTCTCCGCAAGCGTCTCGCGTCGCTTCCAGCTGGACGGCGACACCATGCTGGCCTTCGGCGCCGAGACCACGGCGTCGCGGATCGACCTGGACGGCTTCACCGAAACCGGCGCCGGCGGCCTGTCGCTGGAAGTCGAGGCCCAGTCGCGCGAATGGCTGACCACGGTCTTCAGCGGCCGCATCAACCGCACTTATCGCCTGAACGGCCGTGACTTCGGCCTTTACGGCGGCCTGGGGGCGATGCTGACGTCGGGCGACCGCCAGGCCCTGGCGGATATGCGCTTCAGCGGCGCCGCCACCGGCTTCGGCGACTTCACCATCGAGGGGGCCGAGACCGCGCCGGTGGCCGGCGTCGCCGACTTCGGCTTCGAAGCCGAGGTGAGCGACAGCGCCACCGTGTCGCTGGGCTACCGCGGCGTGTTCGACGAGCGGCTGAGCGACCACCAGGTCGGCGCCCGCATCCAGATCCGCTGGTAGGAATGGCCGGGCAGCCGGATATGAAGGGGACGGCGAGGATATCCGCCGGGTCGTCCCCGCGGCCCATCGGCCGGCGCGACGCCATGATCAAATGGCTGAAGCGTCGCTTGTGCCGCCATGCCTACATCTGGTCCGAACGGCGGCAGCGCGAGGTCTGCTGCCGCTGCGGCCTGTCCCGATCGGATGACCCCTAGATCGGCAAGCGCCGATCGGGACCTATGCCAGAAGGGCCGCCGCAGTTTCCTGCGGCGGCCCTTTCCGTTGTGGCGGGTTAGCCTCTACGCGGCCCAGGGGTCGGCGTCGTGGAGGGGAGACCAGTGGTCGGGGGC
>JAZKHQ010000021.1:0-17559 GCA_040385285.1 Pseudomonadota bacterium | reverse complement strand
TCGGGAGACCCGGCATGATCCGCAATCTGTTCATCATCGCCGGCGCCGGTCTGGTTCTGTCCGTCGGCTGCATCGCCGGCGCGGCGGCCCTCGGCGGCGCCGACCTGAAGCGTCACGACTGGTCCTGGTCGTTCCATGACGAGGACGGCGAGACGGTGCGCTTCGAGCGCGCCCGGGGCGAACGCGGCCCGGACGTCACCCGCACCCTGGCCTGGAACGGCGGCGACACCCTCGAGGTCGAGCTGGCGGCCGAGGTCACCTATGTGCCCGGCGCCGAGGCCGGCGTGGTCATCACCGGCGCCAAGTCGGCGGTGGACCGCGTCCGGATCGAGAACGGCCGCGTCTTCATGACCCGGGACGCCGAACGCGTCACCTTCGGCTGGCGCAACGGCGAGCTGACGGGCTGGAGCGACAACGACGACCTGCGCATCGTCGTCACCGCCCCGTCAGTGACCCGCTTCGACCTGTCCGGATCGGGCCGGCTGAAGATCACCGACTATGACCAGCCCACCCTGACGCTCGACATGTCCGGTTCGGGCGAGGTCGAGGCGACGGGCAAGACCACGACCCTGGCCATCGACATGTCCGGCTCGGGCGAGGCCGACCTGCGCGACCTGACCACCCGCGACGCCTCGGTCGAGATCTCGGGCTCCGGCGAGGCCACCCTGGCCCCGACCGGCAAGGCCGACATCGACATCGCCGGCTCTGGCGACGTCTATCTGACCACCCGCCCCGCCCAGATCACCCGCGACATCTCGGGTTCGGGCGACGTGCACGAAGAGTGAGACCACTGCCTTCCCCCTTCACGGGGGATGGAGGCAGGAACGGCGCAGCCGTTTCAACGACGGGATCGCGCAGCGAGACGGATGGGGGCTGCGGACCACACCCCCATCCGTCAGGCTTCGCCTGACACCTTCCCCCGAAATGGGGGAAGGGCCGTGACGCAAGGGGTTGAAGTGCCTATCTGTCGGTCATGACCCTGCACGCCTCTCCGCCGCCCGTTCTCGAAACCGCCGGCGTCGATCCGTCCGAAGCCCAGGCCATCCTCGAACAGGCCCTGACCGGCGCCGATGACGGCGAGCTGTTCCTCGAACGCTCCGAGCTCGAATCGCTGGTGTTCGACGACGGCCGGCTGAAGTCCGCGGCCTATGACGCGACCGAAGGCTTCGGCCTCAGGGTCGTGGCGGGCGAGACCGCCGGATACGCTCACGCCAACGAGATCTCCGCCGCCGCGATCCGCCGCGCCGCCGACAGCGCCGCCCTGGCCAAGTCGGGCCATGCGGGAGCCACCGCCGAGGCGCCGCGCGCCACCAACCAGAAGCTTTATGACGAGGTCGACCCCCTCGCCTCGCCCGCCTTCTCGGACAAGATCGCGCTGCTGGGCGAGATCGACGCCTGGGCCCGGGCGCGCGATCCGCGCGTGGTTCAGGTCTCGGCCTCCATCGTCGGCGAGCGCCGCGCCATCGAGATCCTGCGCGCCGACGGCCGGCTGCTGCGCGACATCCGCCCGCTGGTCCGCCTGAACGTCTCCGTCACCGTCGAGAAGGACGGCAGGCGCGAGAGCGCCTCGGCCGGGGCCGGCGGCCGCGCCGGGTTCGAAACCTGGATCGCGCCCGACCGCTGGCAGGGCCAGGTGGACGAGGCCCTGCGTCAGGCCCTGGTCAACCTCGAGGCCGTCGACTGCCCGGCGGGCGAGATGGACGTGGTGCTCGGCGCCGGCTGGCCAGGCGTGCTGCTGCACGAAGCCATCGGCCACGGCTTCGAGGGCGACTTCCACCGCAAGGGCTCGTCGGTCTTCAGCGGCATGATGGGCAAGCGCGTGGCGGCGCCGGGCGTGACCGTGGTCGACGACGGCTCCATCGCCGGGCGGCGCGGCTCGCTGTCGATCGACGACGAGGGCACGCCGACCTCGCGCACCGTTCTGATCGAGGACGGCATCATGGTCGGGCTGATGCACGACCGCCTGTCGGCGCGTCAGCTGGGCGCCCGCGCCACCGGCAACGGCCGGCGCCAGTCCTTCGCCCACATGCCCATGCCGCGCATGACCAACACCTTCATGGAGGGCGGCAGGGATTCGCAGGCCGACATGATCGCCTCGACCAAACGCGGCCTCTATGCCGCGAACTTCGGCGGCGGCCAGGTGGACATCACCAACGGCAAGTTCGTGTTCCAGTGCACCGAGGCCTATCTGATCGAGGACGGCCGCATCACCGCGCCGGTGCGGGGCGCCACCCTGATCGGTGACGGGGCCACGGCCCTGACCCGCATCGAGATGATCGGCGACGACTTCGCCTTCGACCCCGGCGTCGGCGTCTGCGGCAAGGCCGGCCAGGGCGTCCCCGTCGGCATCGGACAGCCCAGCCTCAAGATGGGCGGCCTGACCGTGGGCGGCACCGCCGTCTAGGGCGTTTCGTCTTCGGCATAGCGCCAGGTCGGGCCCTCGATGTTGAAGCCTCGCGCTTCCAGATCGTCCAGCACCCCGCCCGGCTCGGCCAGCAGGCGCGTGGGGGCCACGGCCATAGTCACGCCGTCCTGACCCAGCGCCGTCTCGATGGCGCTCAGCCAGGCGGTCTTGAGCTGCGGTCCGATCTCGGGATCGCCCCAGGGCCAGCACTGGAACAGCGCCCGGTCCAGCGGCGAGGCCACCACCGCCGCCACATTGAAGCGACGCCAGGCATTGGCGCGGTTGCGGAACTCGTCCTTGCCGGCTTCCGCCGCCGCAAGCGAAGCCTCAAGACAAGGCGCATGGGTCGTCGGCGGGGACGAGATCAGGCTTTCGACCAGTTCGTCGCCGCGCACGATGCCCACCGGCTCGCCCGGCACATGCGCCCGGCGCGAGGCGCGGCGCACCACGTCCACGGCGTCGCGGCCGCCCCGATCATAGCCGGCCTTTTCCTGCAGCAGGTCGATGCCCAGCATCAGCAGGCTCTGGGTGCGCCAGTTGTCGTTGCGCTCGCCGGCCATGGCCGTCTCCAGCCGCGCCTGAACCTCGGGCGACAGATAGTCGGCGGTCGTCGTGTCCCTGGGCAGCCAGCCGATCGTGCGGATGCGCCACATTATGCGCAGCAGATCCATCGGCGAGGCCCGGCCTTCCGGCGGGAACAGGATGCGGTCCGAGCGCGCCGCCGCCGCCTCCAGGTCGTCCGGGCTCCATTGCAGGTCGCGCGGCATGCCCTGGAGCGACCCGACCAGGATCAGGGTGTGACCGCCCTGTTCGATGATCCACATCGGCGCGCCCGAGCGGCGGGCGATGACGATGATCTCGTCGACCGTGCTCTCCGGCTCCTGCTCCTGCGCAGCGGCGGCCAGGGGCTGTCCCATCAGGAACAGTGAAAGGATCAATCCGAGTATCAGGCGCGCGTTCTTGATCATGGCGAAATAATGGCGTCCCGAATACTGATGAGGAAGGTGACAGCTTGGTAATGTGACGGCGATTTAATCCACCTGTCCATCTTGTAACTGGAGGATCGGTGCACGGGAAGCCACACCTTCGCTCACACGACGAGGGGAGTTTGTCCGTGAAGAAGACCATGCTGCTGGCCACGACGGCCGTGATGATGACCGCGCTTCTGGGGGCGGGCGCAGCTGCCGCGCAAACCCAGCCCGCCACGCCCGCGCCCGCCGCCGATCAGGGCCAGCAGGGCGTTCTGGTCTTCCAGCCCGACTTCTTCACCCAGTACCGGCCCAATACGGCGCTGGACATGGTCAACCGCATCCCCGGCTTCGGCGTTGTCGATGGCGACGGCAGCCGCGGTTTCGAGGGCGCGGTCGGCAACATCCTGATCAACGGCTCCCGCCCCGCCTCCAAGACCGATTCCGGCTCCAGCGTGCTGGGCCGCACCCTGGCCACCCAGGTCGAACGCATCGAGCTGATTCGCGGCGGCGCCCCCGGCATCGACATGCAGGGCTTCTCGGTCGTCGTGAACGTCATCACCAAGACCCAGTCCAGCACCCAGTCCATCATGACCGCCGGCGCCACCCTGTTTGACGGCGGCCACGACCTCTACAACGGCAGCTATCAGTTCACCGCGCGCGACGGCGACCGGACCTGGGGCGTGACCCTCGCCGACGGCCTGAGCATGAGCGACTCCAACGGCGAGGGACGCTCGGTCCGCACCAGCGGGGGCGGCGCCATCCTGCGTGACGAGGCCTTCTACAACGACCAGTACGGCGGCGGCACGTCTGTGCGCGGCAACTTCGCCCAGCCGTTCATGGGCGGGAAGATCGACGTCACCGCCCGCTACGGCGTCAACGACTACTACAGCTTCACCGAGCTGACCTCGGGCGCGGACTTCCGCCTCAGCGAATACGAACAGGACGGCGACGGCGGCGAGGTCGGCGGCGTCTACACCCGCCCGCTGAATGACAAGACGAACCTCGAGACCCGGTTCATCCATCAGTTCAGCAGCTTCGACTCGACGTCGATCTCCAACAGCTCCGTCGGCGGCACGCCGTCGCCGGAACAGCTGTTCGACTCCATGGGCGAGTCCTCCGAAACCATCGCCCGCGCCCTGGTCCGCTACGAGCGCTCCGAAGACCTGACCTTCGAGACAGGCGCCGAGATCGCCTACAACATGCTGGAGACCACCCAGGCGTTCAGCGTCGGCGGCGTGGCGGTTCCCCTGCCCTCGGCCTCGGTCACCGTCGAGGAGACGCGCGGCGAGCTGTTCGGCAAGGGCACCTGGCGCATCCGTCCGGACCTGACGCTGGAAGGCGGCCTGCGGCTCGAGGCCTCGACCATCAGCCAGTCGGGCGACGCCTCGCAGGAGAAGAGCTTCTTCTTCGCCAAGCCGCGCTTCCTCGCCACCTGGACGCCCATGGCCAACAACCAGTTCCGCTTCCGCTTCGAGCGCGAGCTGGGCCAGCTGGACTTCGGCGACTTCGCCGCCTCGGCCGACCTGGACGACGAGAACGTGCTGGGCGGCAACGCCGATCTGGAACCGGAACAGCGCTGGATCACCGAGCTGACCTACGAGCGCCGCTTCCTCAAGGACGGCATCGTCTCGCTGGGTCTGCGTCATGACGAGATCGTCGACGCCATCGACGTGATCCCGCTGGACATGGGTCTGTCGGCCGTCGGCAACATCGGCGACGGGACGGCGGACCAGATCAGCCTGAACGTCACCCTGCCGCTGGACACCGTCGGCTTCTCGGGCGGCAAGTTCGGCTTCCGCAACACCTGGAACGAGACCGAGGTCACCGACCCCACCACCGGCCGGACGCGCGACATTTCGGGCATCCGCCCGACCCAGGCTGTCATCAGCCTCAGCCAGGACATCACCAGCTGGAAGGTCAACTGGAGCGTGGCCTACATCCCGATGCTGGGAAACAAGAGCTTCGACCCGGACCAGACCTCGGGCTTCCGCGGCGCGGAGTATTTCGAGATCGCAGCCTCCTACAAGCCGACCCCGACCCTGACGCTGAGCGCCCAGGTGAACCTGTGGGACGACTTCCAGACCTTCCGCACGGTCTATGCCGACCGCACGGCCGCACGGCCTGTCGCCTACACCGAACTGCGCACCATCGATCCGCGCACCTTCCTGCGGCTGACGTTGCGCAAGACCTTCTGATCCGGCCGGGGCGCGGCACAGGCGCCCCGGACCTTTCAGAGATTTAATCCACCTGTCCGGCTTGTAACTGGAGAGGGACGGGGACGCGGCGCACGGTCGCCGCAACAGGGAGAGGGACCATGAGAAAAGCGATCTGGCTGGCGGGCGTCGCCGCCTGCGTTCTGGCCGCGCCGGCCATGGCGCAGACGCAGACGCAGACGACGGCGACCACCGAGGCGCCGGCGGCCCAACAAGGCGTGCTGGTGTATCAGCCGTCCTTCTTCGCCGACTCCCAGCCGGACACGGCGCTGGACATGATCCAGCGCCTGCCGGGCTTCGGCCTGAACACCGGCGACAACGGCACGCGCGGCTACTCCGGCGCCGCCGGCAACGTCCTGATCGACGGCGACCGGCCCTCGTCCAAGAGCGACGGCCTGGATCAGGTGCTGCGCCGCATCTCGGCCGACAGCGTGGAGCGCATCGAGCTGATCCGCGGCGGCGCGGCCGGAATCGACATGCAGGGCCAGTCCGTCATCGCCAACGTCGTGCTGAAGCGGACGGTGACGACCGAGCGGGTGCTGGAGTTCAACAGCTACCTCTACCCCGACGGCTACATCGGCCCGATCCTGGCCGGGTCCTATTCGCGGCGCGAGGGCGACAACCAGATCGAGGCCTCGATCAGCGCCACCACCGACCGCACCGACGGCACGGGCGACGGCTATCGCCGCCGCTATGACGGATCCGGAGCCCTGGTCCAGGATGCAGACGTCGAGCTGTGGGACCGCTTCCGCAACGTGCGGGCGACCGGGGCGATCCAGCGCATGGTCGGCGGCGGCAAGCTGCGCGTGAACGGCCTGCTGGGCTGGTTCAACAGCGTCAACGAGCAGGACATCCTGATCCAGTCCGGCGCCGGCGACGACGAGTTCGGGGTCGACGACTATGACGGCCTGAACGGCGAACTGGGCTTCAACTACACCCGCGCGCTCAGCCCCCGCCTGGAGCTGGAGCTGACTGGCCTGCAGCGCATCGGCACGGACGACTTCGTCTCGACCTTCTCGAGCGGCGGCGACACCGCCACCTTCGGCAACGACGCCACCTCGGGCGAGAGCATCGGCCGCGCCGTGTTCCGCTTCCGCCCGAACGAGCGCTGGTCCTACGAAAGCGGCGGCGAGATCGCCTACAACTTCCTCGACAGCGAAACCTCCTATTCCGAGAACGGCGTGCCCATCGCCCTGCCCGGCGCCGCCGTGAAGGTCGAGGAGCTGCGCGGCGAGGTCTTCGGCCGCACCACCTGGCGGCCCGACCCGAAATGGACCGTCGAGGCCGGCCTGAACGTCGAGTACTCCGAGATCAGCCAGTCCGGCGACAACGACACCTCCAAGTCCTTCGTCTATCCCAAGCCCCGCGTTCAGGTGACCTGGAACCCGGCCACCGGCCACCAGCTCCGCTTCAAGGCCGAGCGCGAGGTGGGCCAGCTGGACTTCGGCGACTTCGTCGCCTCGGCCGAGGTCGACATCGGCCAGGTCCAGGCCGGGAACCCCGACCTGGAGCCCTACAAGGCCACGACCCTGTCGGTGACCTATGAGCGCCGCTTCTGGGAGAAGGCCGTCTTCACCATGACCTACGCCCACGCCGAGGTGGAGGACTTCATCGACGTCATCCCCCTGACCGGCGGCTTCGAAGCGGTCGGCAACATCGGCTCCGGCTCCCAGGATACGTTCGACGTCAGCCTCAACCTGCCGCTCGACCATCTGGGCATCGCCAACGCCCGGCTGCAGGCGCGCGCCTCGTTCCGGGACTCCTCGATCATCGACCCGCTGACGGGCGAGGACCGCCGTTTCTCGGGCCAGGGCAAGTTCGGCTGCGGCGTCAGCTTCAACCACGACCTGGACGGCGGCCGCTGGTCCTACGGCTTCGACCACGGCTGCAACCTGGACCGCGGCGTCAACTACCGCATCCGCGAGATCCGCACCTTCGAGGAAGAGCCCTTCGTCACGATCTACGGCCAGTGGAAGCCCTCGACCGACCTCACCGTCCGCGTCGATCTCGGCAACGCCACCGACCGCGAACAGCGCCGCTTCCGTGAAATCCACTCCGGCCCGCGCGATTCGACCCCGGTCACGCGCTACGAGGAGTACGGCACCCGGATGAGCCCCTGGCTCTTCATCCAGATAAGAAAGACCCTCTGAAGAGGGCGTCCTCACCCCCAAAGTGCGCCTTGAAAAAGGGCGGCGCCTCGATCGAGACGCCGCCCTCTTCTTTTGTGCGCTAACGCTCGGCTCGCGGAGCCTCACTGCTTGAGCGCGGCTTGTTCGTCGTGTCGCTCCCGACGCTGTCGGTCGCGGCTTGAGGGCGGGTGTCGGCCGGGGCCGCGAGGCCCCGGCCTTCATCCGTATCAGCCGGCCGTCGACTGGGCCGGGTTGGCGACGTTGCCGTCTTCCTGGCCGCGGTCGGTCAGGTCCGGTCCCGGGTGGTTCGACGAGTCGTTCGCCCCGTTCGACCAGCCCTTGATGAAGAAGCTGAGGATCAGGAAGATCACGCCGATCCCGGCGCCGCCCCAGCCGAGCGTCTGGAACACGTCGAGCGACGTGCGCAGCGCCAGCGCCGGATCCAGCACCTGGCCGCCGACCGTCTCGGTGCCCGCCATGCCGGCGATGAAGCCGCCGACATACTGGGCGATCGAGCTGGCCAGGAACCAGACGGCCATCATGAAGCTGACCACCGAAGGCATCGACAGCTTGGTGATCTCCGACAGACCCACCGGCGACAGGAACAGCTCGCCCGTCGTGTGCAGCAGGTAGAGCGCGCCCAGCAGGATGATGGGCATCTGGAAGGCCGAGTTGGCCATGCCGGCGCCCCACACCACAACCAGGAAGCCGAGACCGACCTGCAGCAGGCCGAGGCCGAACTTGAAGGTGGGGTCCGGATCCTTGCCGATCCGGGCCAGCCAGACCCACATCGCCGCGAAGATCGGCGCGAAGATGAGGATGAAGCCGGCGTTGAACGACTGCGTCTGGGCCGCGGTCATGGTGGTGTCGACCCACAGGCCGCCGGGCTGAAGGCCGGCGGCAGCCAGTTGCTCCGGCGTGCCGAAGGTCAGGCCCAGGAACTGCATCGCCTGCGGGATAAGCAGCAGGTTGACGTTGCGGTCGGCGAACAGGTTCAGCGAAGTGCCGGCCTGTTCGAACAGGGTGAAGAAGCACACCGAGCCGAAGATCAGCACGACCGCGAGCATCATCCGCTGCCGCTGCGCCCAGGTCTTGCAGATGCCGATCATCACCCAGAGGATGAAGGCTAGCGAGGCCAGGGTGGCGAAGGTCAGCACCGTGCCGACGAGCGCGTTACGCTGGACCAGGAACCACACCGGGATCACGCCCAGCAGGCCGAACAGATAGATCGACCATTCGCGGTTGAGCGGCCCCAGCAGCGGCTTGCTGAGCTGTGCCGTCGCCGGCGGCTCGCCCTTGCCCTGAAGCAGGGGCTTGCCGAGCACGAAGACGATGAAGCCCAGCGCCATGCCGACGCCGGCCAGGCCGAAGCCCGCCCACCAGCCGACCGTCTGGCCCAGAAGACCGCACAGCACCGCGGCCCAGAACGAACCCAGGTTGATGCCGTAGTAGTAGAGGGTGAAGCCGGAATCCCGCCGGGGATCGCCCTGCGGATACAGTTGGCCGACCAGGGTCGAGATATTCGGCTTCAGGAAGCCCACGCCCATGATGATCAGCGACAGGGCCAGGAACAGTGAGTTCTGGGCCATGTTGTCCTTGGTCGTGACGGTCTCGTAGCTGCCGGCGGGCAGGGTGCCCGGCAGGACGCCCCCGGCCGGCAGGTTGTCGATGGTCAGGCCGCCGCCTTCGGCGGGGCTGAACGAGTAGTTCTTGCCGTCCACGACAATGCTGACCTCGCGCGTCGCGCCGCGCCCTTCAGCCTGCACTTCATACGAAGCGCCCTGATAGTTCAGCACCTGGGTGGCGCCGCCGCCCTCGTAGGCCATCAGGGTGTGGCCCGCGACCAGCAGCAGGGCGCCGAAGGCGATGGCCTTGCGCGTGCCGATGAAGCGGTCCGCCAGCATGCCGCCGATCAGCGGCAGCAGATAGACCAGCGAGGTGTAGGACCCGTAGGTCGATCCCGCGACCGTGTCGTCGAACAGGAAATGCTGGGTCAGATAGAAGATCAGGATGCCGCGCATGCCGTAGTAGGAAAAGCGCTCCCACATCTCGGCGAAGAAGCAGATGATCAAACCTCGAGGGTGGTTCTTCAGAATCTGCAACAGGACGGGGAGTCCGGTGACAACGGTCACCACGATCCCCAGAAGAATGACGATATTCATGCCTACCCTTGTGATGCCGGGCGCCGCCGCCCGTAGCCTTGTTGATTCAGGGCCGCGATCACATCGCGCCCCTCCCCTGGCGAAGTCGGGATAAGGCCACCGGAATTGTGGGTTTACAAGCCGTAACCCTTCGTGAGGCGGCGCATCGCCGCACATGCCGTGTGGCCCGGTCCCTGCTGTGCGGTCCTTCAGCCGTCCCGCTTGGGGACAGGGGAGCCGCCGTCGTGACCATCCGCCCCTTCACCGCCGCCGACATCGCCGGCGTCAACGCCCTGCACCGGTCGGTATGGTGGCCCGAGCGTTCCATCGCGGGATGGAACCGGCTGCTCGAGAATCCGGCGGCGCACGAGATCGGCGCCGCGCCGGGCTGGGTCATCGACGGCGATGACGGCCAGCCCGCGGCCTTCCTCGGCAACCTGATCCAGAAATTCCGCCACGAGGACCGCACTCTGCACGGCGCGACCGGCTACTCGCTGGTGGTGCGGCCCGAGGCGCGCGGCGCCTCCAAGCATCTGCTGCACGCCTTCACGCAGCAGCCGGGCGTGTTCGCGTCCTATGTCTTCGACGCCAACCCCCTGTCGGCGCCGTTGTATCTCCGTTTCGGCATGCAGCCCTGGCCGCCGGGAACCCATGCGCTGAAGCTGTCGTGGATCAACGATCCCGCGGCCCTGCTGCTGGGGAAGGCCATGCGCAGCGTCACCAGGGGCCGACCCGGTCTGGCCTCGATGATGGGCGAGCGGTTGATGAACGCCCGCGTCGGCACGATGCCGAAACTGGCCCTGCCGTCCGGCGTAGCGGTGCTGACCGATTTCCGCGACCGCTCGCGCTACGCCGACTTCTGGAACACCCTGATCGCCGACGGCGACCTGATGGTCGACCGCAGCCCGGAGGCCATGCGCTGGCGTCTGAGCGACCCGGACCTGACCGCGCGGCCGCTGATGCTGGCCTTCAACCGGGGCTCGGTCATCACCGGATTCGCCATGGCCATGGTGGCCAAGAACATGACCGTCGAGGCGCCGTTCCTGGAGATCATCGATCTGGTGGCGCTCGAGAACGACGCCGACGCCATTCCCACCCTGATGCGGGCCCTGACCGAGTCCGCGCCGAAGCTGGGCGCGGCCAAGGTGCGGCTGCAGACCATCTCGCCGCAGCTTCTGGAAAGGTTGGGACCGTGGGCCGGCAAGGCGCGCCGCGAAGGCGGGTGGGGCCACTGCCATGCGGCCTTCGCGCCGGATGCGCCGAACCCGGCCCTGTGGTCGCCCACGCCGCTGGACGGCGACTACGCCATCTGCGTGCGCCAGCCGCCGCTTCCGGCGTCGCAACGTCTGTTCGGAACCCGGGCCCGACCGACCGCCGCCAAGGCCTGAGCCTTAGGGACGCGCCTTCAGGGCGTCGCGGATCTCGGTCAGCAGCGCCTCGGTCGGCGTCGGCGCCGCGGGCGCGGCGTCAGGCTCGGCCGCCTTCTCGCGGCGCAGCCTGTTCACCAGCTTGACCATCAGGAAGATCACGAAGGCCACGATCACGAACTGGATCAGGGTGTTGATGAAGGCGCCGTACTGGATGGCGACCTTCTCGATCTCCACGGTCGCCGGGTTTTCAGGCTTCAGCACCCATTCCAGCTTCGAGAAGTCGACCCTGCCCAGCAGCAGGCCGACCGGCGGCATCACCACCTGTTCGACCAGGCTGGTGACGATCTTGCCGAAGGCCGCGCCGATGATGACCCCGACCGCCAGGTCGATGACATTGCCGCGCGAGATGAAGTCCTTGAATTCGGACGCCACGCCCATGGAAAATCCTTCCTGGCCCGCCGCGCTTGGCCGGAGGCCCTTATTCGTCGCCCGAAGCGTTCAGCCGCTCACGCAGCTCCTTGCCGCTCTTGAAGAAGGGCACTGACTTGGCCGGAACGTCAACGGTGTCGCCGGTGCGCGGATTGCGGCCCGCGCGCGCCGGGCGGCCTCGCACCGAGAAGGCGCCGAAGCCGCGCAGCTCGACCCGGCCGCCGTCCGCCATGGCGTCGACCATGCGGCCCAGCACGATGTTCACCACCCGCTCGACCTCGGCATGGGTCAGGTGGGTGTTCTCGGCCGCCAGTTTCTCGATCAACTCGGACTTGATCATCTCGTCAGGCCCCCGCCCTCTGTATGTCGGTTGGACGCTTACGGTGCGACACCGGCCGGCCTCGCCACAACACCCTAGCCTTCGCCCGCCCGGGGAAAAAGGGGTTCAGTGTCGGGAACCGTCCATAATCGTCGTTAAGCGTCCGCTTCCGTACATTAAGCGCGACTCCTCGCCTCGCGAAAGAAAAAGGGCCGCCGGATCGCTCCGACGGCCCTCACTTTTCAGCGATGCGCGGGGATTACTCCTTCGCGGCGCCCTTTTCACGAAGCGCGGCGCCCAGGATGTCGCCCAGCGAGGCGCCCGAGTCCGACGACCCGAACTGCTCGATGGCCTCGGCCTCGTCCTTCATCTCCAGCGCCTTGATCGACACCGAGACGCGGCGCGTGGCCTTGTCGATGCCGGTGATCATGGCGTCGATGCGATCGCCGACCGAATAGCGCTCGGGGCGCTGCTCGTTGCGGTCGCGGCTCAGGTCCGACTTGCGGACGAAGGCGGTGACCGGCGCGTCGTCTTCACCGAACTTGACCTCGATGCCGCCCGACTCGATCGCCGTCACGGTGACGGTGACCGGCTGGTTCTTCTTGTAGGTGTCGCCTTCCATCGGATCGCCGCCGAGCTGCTTGATGCCCAGCGAGACGCGTTCCTTCTCGATGTCGACGTCCAGAACCTTGGCCTTGACCATCTCGCCCTTGCGGTAGCGCTGGATGGCTTCCTCGCCCGAGACGTTCCAGTCCAGGTCGGACAGGTGGACCATGCCGTCGATGTCGTTGTCCAGGCCGATGAACAGGCCGAACTCGGTGGCGTTCTTGACCTCGCCCTCGACGGTCGAGCCGATCGGGTTGTTGGCGACGAAGGCGTCCCACGGATTGTCCTGGGCCTGCTTCAGGCCCAGCGAGATGCGGCGCTTGGACGAATCGACGTCCAGCACGACCACGTCCACTTCCTGCGAGGTGGAGACGATCTTGCCCGGATGGACGTTCTTCTTGGTCCAGGACATTTCCGAGACGTGGACCAGGCCCTCGACGCCGGCTTCCAGCTCCACGAAGGCGCCGTAGTCGGTGATGTTGGTGACGCGGCCCGAATACTTGGCCCCGACCGGGTATTTGGCTTCCACGCCGTCCCAGGGGTCCGACTGCAGCTGCTTCATGCCCAGCGAGATGCGCTGGGTGTCCGGGTTGATCTTGACGATCTGCACCTTGACGGTGTCGCCGACGGCGAGCACCTGCGACGGGTGGGAGACGCGCTTCCACGACATGTCGGTGACGTGCAGCAGGCCGTCGATGCCGCCCAGGTCCACGAACGCGCCGTAGTCGGTGATGTTCTTGACCACGCCTTCGCGGACTTCGCCCTCTTGCAGCTGGCCGACCAGCTCGGTGCGCTGTTCGGCGCGGGCTTCTTCCAGGATGGCGCGGCGCGAGACGACGATGTTGCCGCGCGGACGGTCCATTTTCAGGATGGCGAAGGGCTGTTCCTTGCCCATCAGCGGGCCGACGTCGCGCACCGGGCGGATGTCGACCTGCGAGCCCGGCAGGAAGGCCGAGGCGCCGCCCAGGTCGACGGTGAAGCCGCCCTTCACGCGGCCGACGATGGCGCCCATGACCGGCTGGCCGTCGGCGAACACGACTTCCAGACGGGTCCAGGCTTCCTCGCGGCGGGCCTTGTCGCGGCTGATGACCGCTTCACCCAGGGCGTTCTCGACGCGCTCCAGGTAAACCTCGACGTGGTCGCCCACCTTGGGGATGACGGCGCCTTCACCGATGCCGAACTCGCGCGCGGCGATGCGGCCTTCGGTCTTCAGACCGACGTCGATGATGATGATGTCCTTCTCGATGCCGACCACGAGGCCGTGGACGACCTGGCCTTCGCCAAGGTCGCGGCCTTGCAGTTTCTCGTCGAGCAGCGCGGCGAAATCGTCGCGCGAGGGGGTCATGGTGTCGGTCATATAGCTCTGGTGTTTCTGAAGGTTGTGGCGCGTGACCAGACGGCCCCGCGCGAGGTGAAAGTGCAGATTGGGAAGTCGGTCGCGGATGCGAGGCGATCAGATCGTCAGGACGCCCGCGGAAGCCGAGGATGGGCGCGTTGAATTTGCTCTTATCGAGCTCGCGCGGCCTCGACGATACGGCGGGCCGCATCGAAGGCGGCTTCTATATCCATCTCTGTCGTGTCCAGCAAGACCGCGTCGTCGGCCTGGACCATCGGGGCCGCGCCCCGGCCGGCGTCGCGCTCGTCGCGCTTCAGGATGTCGGCCAGCATGTCCTCGAAGGCGATGGCCTCGCCCCGCCCGGTCAGCTGCAGCCAGCGGCGGCGCGCCCGCACCTCGGGACTGGCGGTGACATAGAGCTTCGCCTGCGCATTCGGCGCGATCACCGTGCCGATGTCGCGCCCGTCCAGCACCGCGCCGCCGGACTGGGCCGCGAAATCCTGCTGCAACGCCAGCAGCGCCCCCCGCACGCCCGGATGGCTGGCCACCCGGCTGGCGGCCTCGCCGATGTCGCGATCGATCAAGCGCGGGCTCTCCATCACGTTGCTCGCGTCCAGCGTCCGCGCGACGCCCTCGGCAAAGGCGGCGTCGCCCAGATCTCCCCCCCGGTCGAGAACCTCCAGACCTACAGCGCGGTACAGCAGCCCCGTATCCAGATGCGGCAGGCCATAGGCCCGCGCCAGCCGCGCCGCGATCGTGCCCTTGCCCGAGGCGGCGGGTCCGTCGACGGCGATGACGAGAGGACGGTTCATGCGGCTATCTCCGCACCGAGACCGCGCATCATGTCAACGAAGCCCGGGAAGCTTGTGGCGATCATGCCCGGTTCATCCACCGTCACGGCCGCCTCTGCCGCGAGCCCCAGCACCAGATGGCTCATGGCGATGCGGTGGTCGCCGTGGGTGGTGACGGTTGCGCCCCCCGCTACGCGCCCGCCGGTGACGATGAAGCCCTCCGGCTCCTCCTCCACCCGGACCCCGCAGGCCTGAAGCCCCGCCGCCATCAGGGCGATGCGGTCGCTTTCCTTGACCCGCATCTCGCCGATGCCGCGCATGACGGTCCGGCCCTCGGCGAAGGCCGCCGTGGCCGCCAGGATCGGATACTCGTCGATCATCGAGGCCGCGCGCTCCGGCGGCACGACCACGCCTTTCAGCACCGAATGCCGGGTGGTGATGTCGCCGACCTCCTCGCCCCCGGCCATGCGGCGGTTGGCGATGGTCAGGTCCGCGCCCATCTCGATCCAGGTCTCGAACAGGCCGGTGCGCAGGGGGTTCAGCATCACGCCCTGCACCGTCACCTCGCTGCCGGGCACGATCAGCCCCGCCGCCAGCGGAAACGCCGCCGAGGACGGATCACCCGGCACCGCGACCTTGGCGCCATAGAGACTCTGAACTGTGACGCTCGTTGCGCGGCCTTCGGCACGCTCCTCGACCTCCACCTTGGCGCCGAAGGCCCGCAGCATCCGTTCCGTATGGTCCCGCGATACGACCGGTTCGATTACGGTTGTGACACCGTGCGCCCCAAGTCCCGCCAGCAGGATCGCTGATTTCACCTGAGCGGAAGCGACCGGGGCGACATAGGTGACGCCCTTGAGATTTCCCCCATGCAGGGTGACCGGCAGGCGGCCTCCGTTGGACTTGAACACCGCGCCCATGGCGGAAAGCGGCTCGATGACACGTCCCATGGGACGCTTGCGCAACGAGGCGTCCCCGTCGAACACGACGGTCATGAACTCCCCCGCAGCCGCCCCCATCATCAGACGAACCCCCGTCCCGGCGTTGCCGCAGTCGATCACGCTTCTGGGCTCAAGGAAGCCCGCCAGTCCGTCGATCCGCCAGCAACCCGTCCCCAGCCGTTCGACGCCCGCGCCGAACGCCTCGACCGCGCGGGCGGTGGCCAGCACGTCGTCCCCTTCCAGCAGGCCCTCGATCTCCGTGACGCCATAGGCCATGGCCCCCAGGATCAGCGCCCGGTGGGACACGGACTTGTCCCCCGGCGCCGTGACGACGCCGTTCAGCCCGGAGCTCGGGCGGGCGGTCAATACGGGCTGGGACGACACTCTGGGGAGGCTCCGATGGCTGTCTTCACGCCGGGATAGACCCCGGCCCCGGGCAGCGCGCGGAAGATGGCTTTTGACAGCGAGCCCTGCGAGTGGCAAGGGACGCCCCCGAATTCCACCCCCCGCCAAAGGTCTAATCCGTGGCCAATCCCGAACTGGGCGCCAAGCAGGTCTGTCCGAACTGCCAGGCCAAATTCTACGATCTCGGCCGTCGGCCGGCCCACTGCCCCAAGTGCGCCACCGACTTCGACCCGGAGGAAGCGCTGAAGAGCCGCAACCGCCGCGGCCGTCCGGGCGGCTATCCCGCCGACGACGAGGCCGAGGATCAGGTCAAGGACAAGTCGGCCGACGCCGACGAGGATGAAGAAGAAGAGGCGGTCGTCACGCCGGAGATCGATCAGGAAGGCCACGAGCCGATCCTGACGCCCGACGACGAGGACGACGCCGTCGTCGATCCGACCGAGGAGCCCGGCATGGGCGAGGCGGGCGAGGACGACGTTCTGGATGACGACGACGACGACGATTCCGTCCCGTTCATCGAGGACGAGGACGACGACGCGTTCGACGGCGACCTGGCCAAACCGCCGGCGGATGATGAGTGAAAATAAAGGGCGGAACCGGGCTTGATCAGGATAAACCCCTGACATAGGTTCCGCCGCCTCGCCGGGGGCCACCCCGGCGGCCGAACTTTAAAGGTTCGGGGCTTTAGCTCAGTTGGTAGAGCGCTTGCATGGCATGCAAGAGGTCAGCGGTTCGACTCCGCTAAGCTCCACCATAAAAAAAGGCCCCGCGGGAAACCGCGGGGCCTTTGTCTTTCCGGCGGTTGATCCGGCCGCCCGGCCTCACCATCTTGATGCTGACGCTTCGCCGGTTTCGGGGAGCGCGACCAACAGCCTGCTTCGGGGGCCTGAGACGACCATGACGACACGCACCATCCTGTTCGACAGCCCGTTCCTTCTGGGCTTCGACCACACCCGCGCCCTGATCGACCGGGCCCAGCGGGCGGCGGCGGACAGCTATCCGCCCTACAACGTCGAGCAGCGCGGCGAGGCCCAGGTCCGGATCACCCTGGCGGTGGCCGGCTTCTCGCCCGACGACCTCGCCATCACCCTCGAAGGCCGCCAGCTGACCATCGCCGGCAAGCGCGAGGGCGCCGACAAGGCGAACGGCGAGGCCTTCCTGCATCGCGGCATCGCGGCGCGCGGCTTCGTGCGCAACTTCGTCCTGGCCGACGGGCTGGAGGTCGAAGGGGCGAAGCTGGAGCACGGCCTGCTGCACGTCGATCTGGTGCGGCCCGAGGGCGTGCAGGTCGTCCGCCACATCCCGATCACGGCCGGCTGAACCCAGCTCGTTGACGACGCGCGCGATGCGGCGTCGAAACCGCCCGGATTTCCGGGCGTTTGTATCTGCATAAGGAGGCGGTCTCGATGACGCCGATGATGACAAACAAGGACTTCGCCGACCTCGGCGCCCCCGACACGGTCTATGTGCGCGAGATCACCGCCGCCGAGGTCATGGCCGACGC
>JAZKHQ010000020.1:0-17075 GCA_040385285.1 Pseudomonadota bacterium | reverse complement strand
CCGCCGACATCGCCGACAAGGGCATCATGCTGACGGGCGGCGGCGCCCTGCTGCGCGGCCTGGACGCGGAAATCCGCGACCACACGGGCCTGCCGGTCTCGGTCGCCGACGATCCGCTGTCGTGCGTGGCCATCGGCTGCGGCCGGGTGCTGGAGCATCCGCGCTGGATGAAGGGCGTGCTCGACTCGGCCCTTTAAGGCTCAGGTCGAACGTCCGCCTCAAATCGCTGTCATCGCTAGGACTGTGCCGGTTTCCAACCGGCATGGATTTTGCGATAGCCTGAAGCCGATCAGCCGGATGTCCCGCTGATTCCACCCCTTTGCTGGAAGGCGCGCCGTGGCGTTTCGCGACGGACCGTTTGAAAACCTCAAGGTGCCGCTGGTCTGGACCGCGGCGGTCGTCGTCGTGGTCGGCATCGTGGGCGCGATCCTGCTGCTGCTCAGCGACCGGCGCGACGGCCCCAGCCCCTACGACGACGTGCGCAGCGGCGGCGACGCCGTAGCAGGACCGGTCGGCGGCGTTCTGGCCGCGCCGGTGCGTTGGATCGGGGCTGCCAGCGACTATGTCGGCGGCTATTTCTTCGCCGTGTCCGAGAACCGCCGGCTGAAGGCCCAGATCAAGGAGCTTCAGCCGTGGCGGGATCAGGCGATCGCGCTGAAGAACGTCAACGCCCGCTATGAGACGATGCTGGGCATCCGCACGGAGCCGCCGGTCCCGCTGGCCCGCGCCCGCTCGATCTCGGACGCCCGGGGGCCGTTCGCCCGCGCCCGCCTGATCGACGTGGGGACACGCGGCGGGGTCAAGATCGGCAATCCCGTCATCAATGAACATGGCTTGGTCGGCCGCGTCTCCGGCGTGTCCGACAACGTCAGCCGCGTGCTGCTGGTCACCGACGTGGCGAGCCGCATCCCGGTGCTGATCGACCGCACCGACGCCCGCGCCATGCTGACCGGCGACGGCAGCGGCAACCCGCGGCTGGAGTTCGTGCGCGGCGCCAACTCGATCCAGCCGGGCGACCGCATCCTGACCTCCGGCGACGGCGGCGGCCTGCCGCGCGGCGTGCCGATCGGCGTCGCCGCCCGCGGCATCGACGGCTCTTGGCGGGTCAAGCTGTTCAGCGACCGCGCCGCCATCGACTTCGTCAACGTCATGAAGTTCGAGGACTTCGGCCAGCTGGTCTCGCCCGAGGCCCTGAGTGCGCCGCCGCTGGCCGGTTTTGACACCGCGCCCTCGCCGACAGCCGAGCACGCCGCCGCCATCCGTGACGACGCGGCGCGCCGGGCCGCCGCCGCAACGAGGTCTCCGCCCGCCGCGGCTCCGCCGGCCCAGACCCCCGGAGAGGCCCGGTGAGACGGCCGGTCGCGGTTCGCGTCGTCGGGCCGGTGGGCTGGATCTTCATTCCAGCGCTGGTGGCGCTGGTGGGAACGGTGCTGATCGCCACGCCGGTTCAGTTCTTCGGCCTGCAACTGCCCCAACCGGTGCTGCCGATGGTCCTGGCCTTTGCCTGGCCCCTGATCCGGCCGTCGATGCTGGCCCCGCTGGTTCTGTTCGTGCTGGGCTTCATGATCGATGTCGTCCTGAAGCAGAGGTTCGGGCTTTCATCGCTGATGCTGCTGAGCGTCTATGGCGCCATCCTGGGCGCGCGCAGCTTCCTGATCGGACAGGAAACGCCGGTCCTGTTCTTCTGGTACGCCATCTGCACCACGGCCTCGCTGGTCATGGGCTATGTGATCGCCAGCATCGGCGAAGGCAATGCGCCCAGCATCCTGGCCTTCCTCGGCATGCTGGTTCCGACCCTGCTGCTCTTCCCTCTGGCCGACCGCCTGATCGAGCGGTTCGATGACGGGGACACGCGCTTCCGATGAGCAGTGAACCGTCTATCTTCTTCTCGGACGTCAATGAGCGGCAGGGATCGTTCCTGCGGCGTACCTTCATCATGGGCGGCCTGACGGCGCTGGGGATCACGGCCCTGACCGCGCGGCTGGCCCAGCTTCAGATCGTGCAGGCGCGCGAGTTCTCGACGCTGGCGACCAACAACCAGTTCAACTACCGCCTCGTGCCGCCGCCGCGCGGCCGCATCCTGGACAGGAACGGCGTGGTCATCGCCGGCAACCGGCCGAGCTTCCGCGTGCTGGTCGTGCGCGACGAGACCAAGGACCTGGACCAGACGCTCGACCTGCTGGGTCAGCTGCTGCCCGACACGCTGGACCGCCGCCGCTCAATCATCCGCGAGGTCAACGCCGCGCCGCGCTTCAGTCCCGTGCCGGTCAAGAGCGACCTGAGCTGGGATGAGTTCGCCAAGGTCAACCTCTACGCCAACGGCCTGCCGGGCGTGATGGCCGACATGCATGAGGCGCGCTTCTATCCGTTCGGCGGCGCGTTCGCCCACGTGATCGGCTATGTCGCCAAGGTCTCGGACCGGGACATCAAGGCCATCGAGGAAAAGGGCGAGGAGCCGCCGGCCATCCTCTACAATCCCGGCTTCCGCATCGGCCGGCAGGGGGTCGAGAAGGCGCTGGACGACGACCTGCGCGGCGAGGCCGGCGGCAACCGGGTCGAGGTTGATGCGCGGGGCCGCGTGGTCGGCGAGGACGCCGAGAATTCGCGCGCCGCCATCCCCGGCAAGGACGTGGTCTTGACCCTCGACGCCGATGTGCAGAACCGGGCGCTGGAGGTGTTCGGCGACGAGTCCGGCGGCTGCGTGGTGATGGATGTGCGCAACGGTGACATCCTGTGCATGGTTTCGGCCCCGTCTTTCGATCCCAATCTGTTCGTCAGCGGCGTGCCATCCAACGTCTATCGCGCCCTGGCCGACTATGAGCGCAAGCCCTTGCTGGACAAGGCGATCAACGGGGTCTTCCACCCGGGTTCAACCTTCAAGCTGACCACGGCGCTGGCGCTGCTGGAGGCAGGCGTGGACCCGACCGAACGGGTCGTCTGCACCGGCGGCTACCGCTTCGGCAACCGCGTGTTCCGCTGCTGGGAGCACCGTGGCCACGGCGCCCAGAACATGCACGACGCCATCAAGAACTCGTGCGACGTCTATTTCTATCACCTCTGCAACCGGGCTGGCGTCGACAAGATTCAGGAAGTCGCCAGGAAGATCGGCTTCATGCAGACCTATGACATCGGGGTCGGCAACCAGAAGGCGGGTTCGATTCCAAGCCGGGCCTGGAAGGCCGAGTACAACAAGAACAATCCGAATCCGGAATCCCGGGTCTGGTTCCCGGGCGAGACCCTGTCGGTCGCGATCGGCCAGGGGGACGTCAATGTCACCGCCCTGCAGCTGGCCGTGACGACCTCACGGTTCGCCAACGCCCGAAAGGCGATCGTGCCCCGTCTGATCAAGTCGGTCGGCGGCGTAGACCGTCCCTCCGGTGCAGCGGTGCCGGACCTGCCGTTCTCGCGTGAGCATCTCGAGATCGTGCGCCAGGGCATGGTGGCGGTGGCCAACGACGTCAGCGGCGGCGCCTATCGCCAGTCGCAACTCGGCCTCGGCGACATCCAGATGGCCGGCAAGACCGGCACGGCCCAGGTGCGCAGCTACGGCACCGGATCGCGCAAGAGCAGCGTCTGGCAGTTCAAGGACCACAACCTGTTCGTCGCCTTCGCGCCGGTGGACGCGCCTCGCTATGCGGTGGCCGTGATCATCGAGCATGGCGGCAAGGGCGGGGCCACGGCGGCCGCGCCGCGCGCCCGCGAGATCATGCGCACCGTGCTGCTGAAGGACCCGGAGATGCTGGAGCGCATCCAGCGCCCGTTGCCGCCGGAGGCCCAGGGCCCGGTGGACGACGCAGTGGTCGAGGGCGCCGCGCCTGAGGACCCCGTGGTCGCCGCGCCCGCCGCGCAGCCGTCGCAGCGGCCTGCCAGTCCCGCGCCGTCGGGCCCGCAACCCTATCAGCCGGTGACGCCGCAATGACCGCCTCGGCCCTGACCCGTCCCGGCGAACGCGAGCGTCTGTCGGTCAAGCTGACCCAGATCGACTGGCGCTTCGTCGCCCTGCTGTGCGCCGTCGCCGGCATGGGGACGGCCATGCTCTATTCCGTGGCCAAGGGGTCGTGGGAGCCCTGGGCCGCCAACCACCTGATCCGCTTCGGCGTTCTGCTGACGGCGATGCTGGTCCTGTCGATGGTCAGCCTGCGCTGGTGGTTCGCCATCTCCTATCCGGTCTACGGCCTCGCGCTGTTGATGCTGGCGCTTATCGAGGTGCCGGGGCTGGGGTATACGGCCATGGGCGCGACGCGCTGGCTGGACCTCGGCATCACGCGCATCCAGCCGTCCGAGATCATGAAGATCGGCCTCGTGCTGGCCCTGGCCCGCTATTATCACGGGGCGACGGCGCAGGAAGCGCGGCTGCACTGGAAGCTGATCATCCCGCTGGCCATGATCGGCCTGCCGTTCCTGCTGGTGGCGCACCAGCCCGATCTGGGGTCGGCCATGCTGATCGGCCTGACGGGCGCGGCCATCATGTTCGTGGCGGGCCTGAGCTGGAAATTCATCGCCGCCGTGGGTGTTCCCGCCACCATCGCCGTGCCGTTCTATGTGATGTTCGGCATGCACGATTATCAGCGCAACCGGGTGCTGACCTTCCTGAATCCGGGGGCCGATCCCTCGGGCACGGGCTATCACATCACCCAGTCCAAGATCGCGCTCGGTTCCGGGGGCCTGCTGGGCAAGGGCTATGGCCTGGGCAGTCAGAGCCAGCTGGAGTTCCTGCCCGAGAAGCAGACCGATTTCATCTTCGCCGCGGTGTCGGAGGAGTTCGGCTTCGTCGGCTCGTTCGGCATCCTGCTGTGCTTCGCCGGGATCATCCTGATCGCGCTGCGCATCGCGTCTCTGTCGCACAGCCATTTCGGCCGCCTGGCCTCGGCGGGGGTGACCGCGACCTTCGCCCTCTATGTGCTTATCAACGGGGCCATGGTCATGGGTCTGGCGCCGGTGGTGGGGGTGCCCATGCCGCTGCTGAGTTACGGCGGCACGGTGATGCTCACCGTCATGATCGGCTTCGGCCTGGTGATGGCCACGCGGGTTCACCGCTATGCCGAACTGCCCAAGGGACACGGGCTGTTCTGATGCGTTAGGCTGGGATCATGACCCGGACCACGACCCCGAAAATGGAAGCCTCAATGCTGTCGGACTGTGGCGACACGCCGTGTCCGCAGCCCGTATTCAGTCCTGCAACGCCGGTTGATTTGGGGGCCATGACCGAAGGGGTGCGCATGCGCGACAACCCCGCCGAATGGGCCTTCGTGCGGTTGTCGAAACTGATCGAGGACTTCGAGAAGGGCATCGACAAGGACGAGGAGGTGGGCGCCACCCTGGTGGGAATGCCCGGCGACGGGACGATGCAGATCGAGGACGTCGGCTTCTGGGGCCCCGACCTCATCATGTTCATGGGCAAGAACAGTGACGGCAAGCCGGTGCGCCTGATCCAGCACTACACCCAGATCAGCGTGGTCCTGAACGCGCTGAAGAAGCCCGAGGAACGGCCGGCCCGCCGCATCGGCTTCCAGCTCAGCGAACTGGTCGAAAAGACGAATCCCAAGGCCTGATCGCAACTGCGGCGCTTCGATTCATTGTCCCTGAACGGTGCACGGCCTATCTTGCGGCCATGAGCCGCTGGACCCCCGAGAGCTGGAGAAGCAAACCCGTCGTGCAGATGCCGACGGATTATCCCGACGCGGGCGCCCTGGCGGCCGTCGAGGATGAACTGCGCGCCATGCCGCCGCTGGTGTTCGCGGGCGAGGCGCGCAAGCTGACGTCGAAGCTGGCGGACGTGGAGGCGGGCAAGGCCTTCCTGCTGCAGGGCGGCGACTGCGCCGAGAGCTTCAAGGAGTTCTCGACCGACAACATCCGCGACACCTTCCGCCTGATCCTGCAGATGGCGGTGGTCCTGACTTTCGCGGGGCGGAAACCCGTGGTGAAGGTCGGCCGCATCGCTGGCCAGTTCGCCAAGCCGCGCTCGTCGTCGATCGAACAGATCGGCGATGTCGAACTGCCCAGCTATCGCGGCGACATCATCAACGGCATGGGCTTCACGCCGGAAGAGCGGGTGCCTGACCCGCAGCGGCTGCTGAAGGCCTACAACCAGTCTGCGGCGACGCTGAACCTGATCCGCGCCTTCGCCGGCGGCGGATACGCGGACCTCTACAACATCCACCGCTGGACGCTCGGCTTCGCGGCCGACAACGCCTACGGCGCCAAATACCGCGACCTGGCCGACAAGATCGGCGAGGCCCTGGCCTTCATGGAGGCGGTCGGCGTCACGCCCGAAACCCATCCCGACCTCAGCCGGGTCGAGGTCTTCACCAGCCACGAGGCCCTGCTGCTGAACGTCGAGAGCGCCCTGACGCGGCTGGACGGCGGTTCGGGCGAATGGTTCGATACCAGCGCCCACATGCTGTGGATCGGCGAGCGCACGCGCCAGCTGGACGGCGCCCACGTCGAGTTCATGCGCGGCATCAAGAACCCCATCGGCGTGAAGTGCGGGCCGACGATGGAGCCGGACGACCTTCTGGCCCTGATCGATGCGTTGAACCCGGACAACACCCCGGGACGGCTGACGCTGATCGGCCGCTTCGGCGCCGACAAGGTGGGCGACCGCCTGCCGCGCCTGATGAAGGCGGCCAAGGATCACGGCAAGCGCGTCATCTGGTCGATCGACCCGATGCACGGCAATACGCTGAAGGCCGGCAACGGCTACAAGACCCGGCCGTTCGAGCGCATCCTCAGCGAGGTCCGCAGCTTCATCGATGTGGCGGAGGCGGAGGGCGTCCACCCCGGCGGCGTGCATCTGGAGATGACGGGCCAGAACGTCACCGAATGCCTGGGCGGGGCCCAGGCGGTGACCGAGGACGACCTGTCGAGCCGCTATCATACCCATTGCGATCCGCGCCTGAACGCCGACCAGGCGCTGGAGCTGGCCTTCCTGGTGGCCGAGCGGCTGAAGTCGGGGCGGCTCAGCCGTTCGGCGGCGGCATGAGCGAGGGCATCGGCAGACCTGTGGGCGACGACCGCGCGGGGCGCGTGGCCTATCAGGGTGCGCCCGGCGCCTTCAGCCACGAAGCCTGCACGGCCTTGCGTCCGTGGGATGTGGCCATCGCTTTCGACACCTTCGCCGAGGCCATCGACGCGGTGGCCAGCGGCGACTGCGACTGCGCCCTGATCCCGGTCGAGAACACCGTCGTCGGCGTGGTGGAGCCGGCGGCCAGTCTGGTCGCGGCGTCGCGGCTGCACGTAGTCAGCGAGGTCTGGCGGCCGATCCGCCTCGCCTTGATGGCGCTGCCGGAGGCGCGTTTGAGCGACATCCGAACGGCGGAAAGCCACCCGGTCGCCCTGCGCCAGTGCACGAACAGCCTGAACGAACTGGGCCTGACGGCGGTGGAGGCGTTCGACACCGCCGGCGCCGCCCGCGCCGTGGCCGAGGCGGGGGACCGCAGCCGCGCCGCCGTGGCACCGACAGCCGCCGCCGAGATCTACGGCCTGTCGATTTTGCGCAACGATCTTCAGGATTCAGCCGACAACCGCACCCGTTTTGTCCTGTTGAGCCGTCAGGCCGCTTGACCGCGCACGAAGCTTGCCGCTGAGTGCGGCCATGGCCCTTTCGCACGCTCCCGCTGCGATGACTGTCGACCGCGCTTTCGCGGCGTCGGCGGCCTATGCCTATTTTTACGGCTTTCGATACGCCGGCTGAGGCCTCGGGTTCCTGAACCTGACCGCTTCTCCGGCGACCGCTCCCGAAGGAGCGGCGGCCCGCCCAGAACCCTTCCAGGCTCCGTATTCGAAAGTTTTTCCTGTGCCCAATTCCAAACTTCACCAGGCCCCGCTTCACCAGGTCTGGCCCGTGCCGACTGAACTGACGCCCGAGCAGATGGCGCTGGCCGCCCTGCGTCACGAGATCGACGAGCTGGACGACCAGCTGCTGGACCTGTTCCAGCGCCGCCTCGCCATCGCCGACCGCGTCGGCAAGGCCAAGGACGCGCCGCAGGGGCCGCACGTGAAGCTGCGCCCCGACCGCGAGCAGACGGTCATGCAGCGCATGCTGGACCGCGCGAAGCCCGAGAACGCAGAGGCGGTCGAGGCCCTGTGGCGCGACATCGTCGGCTGGGGTCTGGCGCGTCAGGGCCGGCTGGGCGTGCGCGTCTGGGCCCCGGTCGAGCCGACCCGCGCCTATGACGCCGCGCGCCTGCGCTTCGGCGCCGCCGCCGACCTGAAGGCCGAGCGCGATCCGCAGGCGGCGCTGGCCTTCGCCGCCGAGGGCAAGGGCGTGGCCGTGCTGGCCATCAACGCCGGCGATCCCTGGTGGGTCGGCCTGCGCCGCGAATGGGCGGCCCTGTCGGTGTTCGAAGGCTTCGGCGGGGCGACCCCGTCATCGCTGGCGGTCGGCCTGATCGACCCCGCGGCCCTGCCGAGCGGGCGGCGCGTGGTGGTCAATGTCGGCGGCGACGCCGGCGACGGCGCCGGCGCGCGCTGGGGGCTCGACACCCACCACGGCTGGACCCTGTCCCTGACCGACGCGCGCCTGACACCCGGCGGGCCTGAGGGGTGTGTGGGGGCGGTGATCTAGACCGCCATGTTGTCGATCAGGCGGGTCCGCCCCAGCCAGGCGGCGGCGAGGATGCGGGCGGGGGCGTCGGCCACGCCGGTGAAGGCGGCCAGATCATCGGCGCGGCGCACGGCGACGTAATCGACCCGCTCGAACCCGGCTTTCAGGATGGCGGCGTAGGCGTCGCGTTCGACGGCTGCGAGTGGACGGCCCGAGGCGGCCTGCGCTCCGGCATCCTTCAGGATCACATTCAGGCGCTGCGCGACCTGCAGATCCGCCTCGCTGAGGTAGGCGTTGCGCGAAGACAGGGCGAGGCCGTGGGCGTCCCGCTCGGTCGGCGAACCCACGATGCGGGTGGGGATGTCGAGGTCGCGGGCCAGCTTCGTGACCACCATCAGCTGCTGGTAGTCCTTCTCGCCGAACACGGCGACGTCGGCCTGGACCTGGTTCAGCAGCTTGGTCACCACGATGGCGACCCCGCCGAAGAAGTGCGGGCGGAAGTCGGTCTCCAGCCCCGCCGACGGGCCCTGGACCGTGATCGCCGTGCCGAAGCCGTCCGGATACATTTCGTCCACCGTGGGTGCGAACAGCAGGGCGCAGCCCGCGCCAGCCAGCAACTCCGCGTCGCGGGCTTCCTGTCGCGGATAGGTCCCCAGATCCTCGTGCGCCGCGAACTGGGTCGGGTTGACGAAGACGCTGGCGACGACGCGGTCGGCCAGCCGCCCCGCCTCGCGCACCAGCCCCAGATGCCCCTCGTGCAGCGCGCCCATGGTCGGAACGAAACCGACCGTCAGCCCCTGACGTTTCCAGTCGCGCACCACCGCGCGCAGGTCGGCGACGGTGCGGACCGTACGCAAGCCGGGGGGAAGGGGAGAGGGGTCGGACATGGTTTCCACGTTAACTCTGACCCTTAAGTCTGTTCGTGCACGAGACCTGAACCGGTGGTCCGCTAGGGTCCGGGTTATGCAGTTCTCCTCCCTGTTCCGTCCAGTGTTGGTCTGTGTGCTGGCCTCGTCGGCCAGCGCCTGCGGCATGGTCGACAGCGACCCCAACCGTTTCGAGAACCTGGCCGGCTATGTCGCCGACATCCCGGTGACCATGGAACGGCCCGGCGAGGCGAAGGCGCAGCCCGTCCGCACCGCCGGCGAGATCGGCCTGCGCTCCGCCCGCGCGCCGCTGAAGGTCGAGGTCATGGACCCGCACGAACTGTGGGACGCCCGTGACGGCGTGGTCCAGGACGCCGTGTCCCGCGCCGCGCCCGCTCTCGTCGAGGCCGCCGCGCCGATGGTGGTCGAGGCCGCGACCCGCGAGGTTCAGGCCCGCATCGCCCCCCGCGCCTCCGCCCGGAGCGGCCTGCGTCCCGCCGTGTCGCGCCCGTCGGGCCGTCTGGTCCAGCTCGGCGCCTTCGCCAGCCAGGATGCGGCCCGCAACGCCTGGACCCGGCTGAAGTCCGGTCAGGCCGCGCGCTATCTGGCCGACGTCCAGCCCGTCTATGAGGCGGTTCAGGTCAACGGCCGCAATCTGGTACGGCTGAAGGTCGCGGCCCCGGCCGCCGGCGCCGCCGCCGTCTGCGCCGCCGCGCGGATCAATGATCCCTGGTGCACGCGCGGCGCCTGATCCACAGGCCGGCTTTCCGTTTCCTTGACCTGACGCCGCGCGACCCCGATTTTGGCTGAACGCCGACCGACCCTCCATGAGTCGGCGACCACAGTTCGGGGATATCCAAGCCTATGGCCCAGCCGCAGGTCATCGTCATCGGCAATGAAAAGGGCGGGGCGGGCAAGTCCACGCTCGCCATCCACATCGCCACCGCCCTGCTGCACGCGGGCAGGCGGGTGGCCATCATCGACCTGGACCTGCGCCAGAAGTCGATGGCGCGCTTCTTCATCAGCCGCATTGCGTGGACGCAGGCCAACGGCCAGATCCTGCCCTTGCCGCTCGTGCCCGACATGGGCGACGGCAAGGCGCTGGCGAAAGCCGATGTGGCCGAGCAGCAGGCGCGCTTCGACGCCGCCTTCGCTGAAGCCACGGCCAACGCCGACTATGTCGTCATCGACACCCCCGGCGGCGACACCGCCATCTCGACCGCCGCCCACGCGCGCGCCGACCTGATCGTCACGCCGCTGAACGACAGCTTCGTCGACTTCGACATGCTGGGGCAGGTGGATCCCGTCACCCTCGACCTGATCAAGCCGTCGCTCTACGCCGAGAGCGTGTGGGAGGCCCGCAAGGCGCGCGCGGTTCAGCGCGGCGGATCGATCGACTGGGTCGTCCTGACCAACCGCCTGGCCGTGGCCGAGGCCCGCAACCGCCGCCGTCTGGAAGAGAAGATGCAGAAGCTGGCCAAGCGGGTTGGCTTCCGCGTGGGGCCGGGCCTGCGCGACCGGGTGATCTACCGCGAGCTGTTCCCCTTCGGCCTGACGGTCGCGGACCTGTCGAACGATGTCCGCCCCGTCGCCGTGTCGCTGGCGCATGTCGCGGCGCGGCAGGAGCTGCGCAACCTGATGCAGTCGCTGGGACTGGACGAGGCCGCCGCGCCGCTGGACAGCGCCGCCTGAACCGGTTCTTCCAATGGGCCTGATCTGGCTGGTCCTGGCGGCGATCGCCGTCTGGGCCCTGATCCGGCTGGGGCGGCAGACCGAGGGCGCCCGGCGCGGCCACTGGCGCATCAGCGCGACGGTGCTGGCCGGCGTGATGCTGGCCGGCGGGGTTCTGGCGATGTCGAAGGGTTCGTGGGTGCTGGGACCCGGGCTTGTCGGGGCGGGGCTGTGGCTGACGCTGGCGTCGCGTATCCGATACGTCCCGCCGAAATCCGCCGAGGATCTGAGCGAGGCCGAGGCGCGCGCGATCCTCGGCGTCGGCCCGATCGCATCGCCCGAAGAGATCAACGCCGCCTGGCGCCGCCTGATGGCCCGAGCCCATCCCGATCAGGGCGGGACAGAGGGGCTGGCCGCGCGGGTCAATGCGGCGCGGGACAGGCTGAAGCGATAGTTTTCCTTCTGGGGTGATAAGGGAAGCTGAGTTGACCTTGGCCTTTCCCCGTGGCCTTTGCCGCGTCCCATGTCCCCCATCCTTCGCCCCTCATTCCTGACCCCTGCTGTACGATCCGCTCTGCGCGAGCTGCTGACGCTGGCGTGGCCGGTGGTGCTCGCGCGGCTGGGCATCATGACCATGGGGCTGACCGACGCCATCGTGGTGGGCAACTACGCCGGGCGCGAGCTGGCCTTCCACTCGCTGGCCTGGGCGCCGAGCTCCATCGTGGTGGTGACGGCGGTGGGTCTGCTGTTCGGGGTTCAGGTCATGACCGCGCGCCTGCTGGGCGAGGGCCGCCGCGCCGAGGTCGGCGCGGTGCTGCGCCGGGGGCTGGTCTATGCGGTCCAGCTGGGCGTCGCCTCGGCCATCGCCCTGATCGTCACCGGGCCGTGGCTGCTGCGCCAGATCCATCTGGAGCCCGGACTGGCCGAGGGCGCGTCTCCCGCGCTGATCGTCTTCGCCCTGTCGATGCCCTTCTACCTGATCTCGGTGGCGGCCCAATTCTTCCTTGAGGCGCTGGAGAAGCCGAAGCCCGGCATGTGGGCCATGTGGGTGGCCAACGGGGTCAATCTGGCGCTGAACCTGCTGCTGGTGCCCGACATACTGAACCTCGGCGTTCATGGCGCCCAGGCGTCGGCGTGCGCGACCTTCGCGGCGCGGGCCTCTCTGGCCGTGTTTCTGGTGATCTACATCCTGCGCCTGCCCGAGGCGCGGGCGCTGGGCGTTTTCACAAAGCCGAAACCCGACCCCGTCACCTCGATCCAGCAGCGCCGCATCGGCTACGGCGGCGGTTCGTCCTATTTCATCGAGGTCGGCGCCTTCGCGGCCATGACCTTCTTCGCCGGGCGGCTGGGCGCGAATGAGACGGCGGCCTGGGCGATCGTGCTGAACGTGTCGGCCATCGTCTTCATGATCCCCATGGGCCTGTCCTCGGCGACGGCGGTTCTGGTGGGGAACGCATACGGTGCGAGGGACCGGAGCGGCGTGTTGCGCGCCGGGCTGGTCGGCATTTCCGTGGTCATGGCCCTGACCCTCGCCGTGGCGTTGGCGATCTGGCCGACGGCGCACTGGGTCGTCCACGCCTATGGCCGCGATCCGGCGCTGCTGGCCATCGCGGCGCCGGCCCTGGTGCTGGCGACCCTGTTCTTCGTCGCCGACGGCGTTCAGGTGGTGGCGGCCCAGGCCAACCGTGCGGCGGGCGACGTCTGGTGGCCGACGATCATGCATTTCGCCGCCTATGGAGCCGTCATGATGCCGCTGGGCTGGTGGCTGTCGCACTCGCTCGGCATCGACGGACTGGTCTGGGCCGTGATCATCGCCAGCCTGGCGTCATCGACCCTGCTGACCGGACGCTTCGTGCGGGTGGCGCGGCGGCTGGCATAGCCGTATATCCGTCCGCTCCCCTGACGACCGGATTCTCATGGCCCGCATCCTCATCACCTCGGCGCTGCCCTACATCAACGGCATCAAGCACCTGGGCAATCTGGCGGGCTCGATGCTGCCGGCGGACGTGTTCGCGCGGTTCAAGCGGGGGCAGGGCCATGAGGTGCTCTATATCTGCGCCACTGACGAGCACGGCACCCCGGCCGAACTGGCCGCCGCTGCCGCGGGCCAGGACGTGCGCGCGTATTGCGATGAGCAGCACCAGATCCAGAAGTCGGCCGGCGAGGCGTTCGGCCTCAGCTACGACTGGTTCGGCCGGTCGTCGAACGAACCGAACCGCCGCCTGACCCAGCATTTCGCGGCGCAGCTGGAGAAGAACGGCTTCATCGAGGAGCGCGTCGACCGGATGATCTATTCCGTCGATGACGCCCGCTTCCTGCCCGACCGCTATGTCGAAGGGACGTGTCCGCACTGCGGCCATGTCGGCGCGCGGGGCGACCAGTGCGACAACTGCGGCCGGTTGCTGGACCCCACCGATCTGATTGATCCGTATTCGTCGGTGTCGGGTTCGAAGAACCTCGAGGTGCGCGACACGCGGCACCTGTATCTGCTGCAGACGAAGCTGGAGCGGCCGATCCGCGACTGGATCAACTCGAAGGCCGACTGGCAGACGCTGGCCCGTTCCATCGCGCTCAAGCACCTCGACGAGGGCCTGATCGATCGGGGCATCACCCGCGACCTGAAATGGGGCGTGCCGGTGGTCGGCGCGGACGGCGGCCTGCGCCCGGGCATGGAGGGCAAGGTCTTCTACGTCTGGTTCGACGCCCCCATCGAATACATCGGCGCGACCGAGGAATGGGCCGAGGCCAATGGCCGGACCTGGCGCGACTGGTGGCGTCTGGACGAGGGCGCCGGCGACGTCCGCTACGTCCAGTTCATGGGCAAGGACAACGTGGCCTTCCACACCGTCAGCTTCCCCGCGACCATCATCGGTTCGGGCGAGCCGTGGAAGACGGTCGATACGCTGAAGGCCTTCAACTGGCTGAACTGGTACGGCGGCAAGTTCTCGACCAGCCAGAAGCGCGGCGTCTTCATGGACCAGGCGCTGGAGCTGCTGCCCGCCGACTACTGGCGCTGGCACCTGACGGCCTATGGGCCGGAAGGATCGGATGCAGCGTTCACCTGGGAGCAGTTCCAGTCGACGACGAACAAGGACCTGGCCGACGTGCTGGGCAATTTCGTCAATCGCATCGTCAAGTTCGCCGAGTCGAAGTTCGGCGGCGTCGTGCCGGACGGCGGCGAGCCGGGACCGATCGAGGCCAGGCTGGAGGCCGACATCCGCGCCGGCATCGCCGAGGCCACCGACCAGTTCGAGGCCATGGAGTTCCGCAAGGCGGCTCAGGCCCTGCGCGCCGTCTGGGTGCTGGGCAACGAATACCTGCAGGAAGCCGCGCCCTGGACCGCGTTCAAGACGGATGTGGACCGTGCCGCCGTCGGCGTGCGCACCGGCCTGAACCTCGTCGCCCTGTTCGCCCGCCTGGCCGCGCCGGTGATGCCGTCGTCGGCGGAGAAGATCGCCGCCAGCGTCGGCGCGTCCGACCTGTCGTGGCCGTCGCCGGACCAGGCGCTGCTGGACGTGCTCCCGCGCGGTCAGGCGGTGGCCGCCGCCGAGGTGCTGTTCCGCAAGATCGAGGACGCCCAGGTCGCCGAATGGTCCGAACGCTTCGGCGGCGCAGAGGGCTGACGGGATGGCCGGGCGGGATCGGCAACTGCTGGCCCTGCTCGCCGACGACCACGCCGAGAACCGGAACCTGGCCGCGGGAACGCCCGCCTACGACGCCTTGCGGGCGCGCGACCGCATCCGGCGCGAACAGGTCATGGCGTTGATCGCCGGCGGATGGCCGAGCGATCCGGAGGCGATTTACGCCGCCGCATGGGTGCTGAACCACGGCGATACGCCGGATGAGGCCTTCCTCGGTCACCGGCTGGCGGTCGCCGCGCGCGATCTCGGCCACGGCCCTGCGCGCTGGCTGGCGGCGGCGGCGCTGGACCGTTCGCTGATGTATGCGGGCAAGCCTCAGAAATACGGGACCAACATGGTCCCCGACAGCGTGGCCTATCGGGTCTGGGACGTCGATCCGGCGACCACAGACGCCGAACGGGCCGAGCATGACGTGCCGCCCCTCGTCGAGCTTCAGGCCCGCGCCGCGGCGCTCACCGGGCCGCAGCCGGACATGACCGGCGCGCCGGGCTGGCTGAAGGCGGCGATCCGGCGGTGGCGTAAAACCTGAGCGGCTACTCCGGCTTGGCCGGCGCCTCGGCAGGACCGATCGCTTTTTCGGCCTCTGCGGGCAGAGCGGCCTGTTTCGGACCGCCGGGCGCAGCCGTCTTTTCGGCCGCGGTCCCCTTCTGGAATTTCGCGACCTCCTCGGGCGTGATGTCGAGGAAAGCCGGGGCCGAGGCGTTGAAGGCTTCCAGGCGGTCGGTGCGGACGATGACCGAACGGGCGCCGTCCCAGACCATGTGCAGGGCGACATACAGCACGATGACGAGGCCGACATAGCCGATCCAGCGGTGCCTGGTCAGCAGCTTGGCGATGAAGGTCGCGGCCACGCCCATCAGCGCGATCGACAGGATCAGACCGAAGACCATGATCCATGGGTGCTCATGCGCCGCGCCGGCGACGGCCAGCACATTGTCCAGCGACATGGTGACGTCGGCGATCATGATCTGCAGCAGGGCCGCGCCGAACGATTTGCGCTTGATGCCCAGGGCCTCGGGAGGCGGGCCGCCGCCGTGGTGGGCGGACAGGGCGGTCTCCAGCTCGGCCTCGGCCTCGGCCTGGTCGTGGGTGCGTTGCTCCTGAAGCTCGCGCCACATCTTCCAGCAGACCCACAGCAGCAGAACTCCGCCGGCGAGCAGCAGGCCGATGATCGCCAGCAGCTGCACCGTGATCAGCGCGAAACCGATGCGCAGCACGACCGCGGCGGCCAAGCCGATCAGGATCGCCTTCTTTCGCTGTTCCGGGGCCAGGGCCGCGGCGGCCAGGCCGACGGCCACCGCGTTGTCGCCGGCCAGGACCAGATCGATCATCAGCACCTGGCCCAGGGCGGTCAGCTGCGAGGCGAGTTCGGGGGAAGACAGGAATTCCATGACAGCTCTACTAGTCGGGCGAGGGGCGCTGAATCAACCGGCGTCGCGTGTCTGCGCCCGCATGGCCTCATACAGGGCCACGGCGGCGGCGTTGGATACGTTCAGGCTCTCGAATCCGCCCGGCATCGGGATCCTGGCCAGCACGTCGCAGTGCTCGGCCACCAGCCGGCGGATGCCGTCGCCCTCGGAGCCCATGACCAGCACGGTCGGCTGATGATCCAGAGCCTGCTCCAGCGTCTGCTCGGCCGAGCCGTCCAGCCCCACGGCGCGCCAGCCGAGGTCGGCCATCCGTTCCAGCGCACGGCTGAGATTCGTCACCCGCACATGCGGCAGCCGCTCGGTCGCCCCGGCCGCCGCCTTGGCCAGCGCCCCGGCCAGCGCCGGCGAATGCCGATCCTGGACGATGATGCCCTTGGCGCCGAACGCCAGGGCCGAGCGGAACAGGGCGCCGACGTTCTGGGGGTCGGTCACCTGATCCAGCATGACGATGACGCCGTTCGCCGGATCAGCGATGTCGTCCAGCGACACGCCCTCCAGCGGCTGCACCTTGAAGGCGAAGCCCTGATGCACCGCGCCGGCGGGCAGCATCTTTTCCAGCACCTGCCGGTCGATGACCTCGATCTTGTGGCCGTGGGCCAGCTTGTCGCGCTCGATCTCGGCGGCGCGGCCCTCGGTCACCAGCAGGCGGCCGGACCCCTTGCGCAGGGGATTCGCCAGCGCCGCCAGAACCGGGTGCCGGCCCCACAGGAAGTTGTCGGCGTCGCCGCGCGTGCGGTCGCCGCCGCCTCGCGCCGGTCGCGGCGTGTCGGCCCCACTTCGATTGATGTCCGCGGGCGTCCAGCCACGCTCGCGCGGACCCTGAGCCGACGCTTCTGGACGGCCCTTGAAAGGCGGTTTTTTCGCCCCTTTCCGGTCGTTGCGTTCTGGATTTCTCGCCACTATAAGACGCCCTCCGATTTGG
>JAZKHQ010000019.1:0-160629 GCA_040385285.1 Pseudomonadota bacterium | reverse complement strand
ATCAACGTCTTCATCGACGGCCAGAACCAGAAGTCGACCATCATCGACGGCGGCGCAGCCGGTCAGGACGACAGCCGCGGCAACCCGTTCCCGCAGGCCGCCGTGCAGGAGTTCCGCGTTATCTCGCAGAACTTCAAGGCCGAGTACGAGCAGGCCTCGTCCTCGATCATCACCTCGGTGACGCGGTCGGGCACCAACACCCTCCAGGGCGATTTCTTCGTCGCCTACCAGGACGCGGACTGGACCGAGGAGAACGACTTCGGCCGCGAGGTCGGTGTGGAGCGCTTGCAGTACGGCGCATCCATCGGCGGCCCGATCATCGAGGACCGTCTGCACTTCTTCGGCACCTATGAGCGCAAGGACGAGACCCGCCGCTTCACTGTGCAACAGAACCGCGCGGCTTACGCCGGCCTGTTCGACGCCGACACCGGCACCTTCGACGCGCCGTTCGAGGAAGACCTGTTCTTCGGCAAGCTGTCGTGGTCGATGGATGATCGCCAGCGGCTGGACCTGAGCGTCACCTACCGCACCGAGTCCGACGTCCGCGATTTCGGCAACGAAAACGCCTACTCGCGAGCCAAGGAAATCAACACCGATACCCGGTCGATCAACCTGCGCCACCAATACCAGGGCGACGGCTTCCTGAACGAGGCCTCGATCGACTTCTTTGAATATAACTACAATCCGAACTCTCTGAACTTCAGTGATTATGGCCGCAGCTACGTCATCTTCCGCGACGACAGCGCCGCGCCGGGCTTCCAGTACAATGTGTTCAACCGCGAGGCGACGGTGTTCAACGCCGGCGGCCAGAGCGACAACCAGGACATCCGCCAGCGCAGCTGGACCTTCAAGGACGACCTGACGTTCAACGACATCGAGATGAACGGCCTTCACACCATCAAGCTGGGTGCGAAGTTCTCGATGCAGAACATGTATGTGAACAAGATGTTCGGGCGGAACCCGCAGTTCATCTACGACGTCGATGCGCGTCCCGAAATCAACGGCAGCCGCGACATTCCGGTGATGGTCACGCTTGGCGTCTCTGTCCCGCCGGCGGACGTCGATAACAACGTCATCGGCCTGTACATCCAGGACGACTGGCAGCTCACCGACCAGCTGGAGATCAACCTCGGCCTGCGCTGGGATTACGAGGACAACGCGGTCAACAACGACTACGTCACCCCGACGGCGATCCGCGACACCCTGAACGCCATCCAGGCGCTGCCGGGCTATGATTTCCCGTCCTACTTCAACCCGGCGGACTACATCACCGACGGCCGTGACGCCTTCACCGGCGCCTGGCAGCCGCGCATCGGCTTCTCGTTCGACGTGTTCAACGACGAGCGGACGGTGATCTTCGGCGGCGCGGGCCGCTATTACGACCGCGTCGGCTTCAACTTCGCCTTCGACGAACGCTTCAAGCCGTATCAGTTCAACAAGGATATCTTCTTCTCGGTGGCCGGCGGGCCGCACGGCGGGCAAAACACCATCGCCTGGAACCCGATCTACCTGACGCCGGCGGGTCTCGACCCGCTGCTGGCGGCGACGCCGGGCCAGGGCGAGATCTTCCTGCTGAAGAACGACATGGAGCCGCCGCGCACTGACCAGTACAACTTCGGCGTCCGCCAGAAGTTCGGCGAATTCCAAACGGCGCTGACCTTCGCCTACGGCAAGACCGAGAACCTGTTCGCCTGGTACATCGCCAACGCCGGTTCGGAGACGGGCGACCGCTTCTCCGGCCCGACGCCGAGCTCGGTGGGGCACCCCGAGTTCCGCAACCTGATCTTCTTCGGCAACAACGACGCCGAGCAGACCTTCAAGGCCATGTATCTGACGGTCGACAAGCCGTTCGACACAGCCAGCAACTGGGGGATGCAGTTCACCTACACCCTGTCGGAAGCGGAGCGGAACGGCAGCCGCGACAATGGCTTGGCGGGCTTCGACTTCGACTACAACCGCCCGGGTCTGTCGCCCACCTTCCCGACCAACCAGGACGAGCGTCACCGCATCGTGGCCTCGGCCATCGTCGGCCTGCCGATGGACTTCCGCCTGTCGGGTCTGCTGACCCTCGGGTCGGGCCTGCCCTTCACGCAGTTCGTCTGCCCCACGGCGTCCAATCCGGACATCTGCTGGAACGGCGGCCGTCCCGAGAAGCACAGCTTCATCATTCCCAACGCCTGGGCCTTCCGCCAGCTCGACTTGCGGCTGTCCAAGACGTTCGAAGTGATGGACGGCAACTCGGTGGAGTTCACGTTCGACGCCATCAACGTGCTGAACTTCAAGAACTACTCGGCCTTCGAGCAGTGCTTCTGCGCGGGTCCGAACTACGGTCAGCCGCGTGACCAGTTCCTGCCGACGCGCAGCTTCCAGGTCGGCATGCGCTACCGCTGGTAAGCTTCTCCTGAGCCTGAGGCCGCTCCCCGATCCGTCGGGGAGCGGCCATTCTTTTTCTGAGTCCCGATTTCTTGCGTAAGATGGAGCCCATGGATCGCAGACGTTTTCTGATGGGTTCCGCCGCCGCAACAGCCGCCCTTTCGGCCGCCGCCTGCGCCAGTGCGCCGGAGGGGGCCGTTCAGGTTTCGCCCCTGCCCACGCCCGGGCCGACGCCCACGCCCCCGATCCCGCCCGTGCAGACTGCCGCAATGCTGGACCCCGAGATGGACGAGTTGCAGCAGCGGACGTTCCGCTGGTTCGAGGCCGTCACCAATCAGCGCAACGGTCTGACGCCGGACCGCTGGCCCACCCCATCCTTCTGCTCCATCGCCGCGGTCGGCTTCGCCCTGACCTGCTGGCCCGTGGGCGTCGAGCGCGGCTGGATGAGCCGCGAGGACGCGCGGACCCGCACCCTGACCACCGTGCGCTTCTTCCACGACGCGCCGCAGGGGCCACAGGCGGTCGGCGTCACCGGCTACAAGGGCTTCTTCTACCACTTCATCGACATGGAGACAGGGCTGCGGTTCGAGACGACCGAGCTGTCAACGGTCGACACCACCTTCCTGCTGGCCGGAATGATGTTCGCGGCGCAGTTCTTCGACGGCGACCATCCGGACGAGGCCGAGATCCGGGCCAAGGTCCAGACCATCTATGAGCGCGTCGAGTGGGACTGGGTCGTGGTGCGTCCCGACCGGATCACCATGGGATGGAGCCCCGAGCGCGGCTTCATCGAGGCGGACTGGAGCGTCTACAACGAAGGCATGATGGTGCTGCTGCTGGCGCTGGGCAGCCCGACGCACCCGGTGGCCCCATCCGTCTGGGACGAGTGGATGCGGGTCTATCCGCAGAGCTGGACCGACCGGTTCGGCCCCGCGCACCTGCATTTCCCGCCGCTGTTCGGGCACCAGTACAGCCACATGTTCGTCGACTATCGCGGCATCCGCGACGCCTGGCTGCGCGCCAAGTCCGAGGAAATCGGCCCGTTCGACTATTTCGAGAACAGCGTCCGGGCGGTGCAGGCGCAGCGGAACTATGCGGCTGCCAACCCCCTTGGCTGGGTTGGCTATGACGATCAGGTCTGGGGTCTGACGGCGTGCGACGGGCCGGGCGACTTCAGGCAGGTCATTGACGGGCGCGAGCGCGAGTTCTTCAGCTATTCCGCCCGCGGACCGGGCGACCGCGACGACGGCACCATCGCGCCGACGGCGGCCATGTCGTCGCTGCCGTTCGCGCCCGATGCGGTGACCGCCTGCCTGAAGGCGATGAAGGCGCGGTACGGCGCCGGAATCTGGACCCAGTACGGCTTCCTCGACTGCTTCAACCCGACCCTGACCTCGACCGAGCAGCCGCTGCTGCACGGGCGGTTGGTCCCCGATGTGGGCTGGGTCGACATCGACTATCTGGGCATCGACCAGGGGCCGATCGTCATCATGACTGAAAACCACCGCACCGGTCTGGTGTGGGAGCGGATGAAGTCGGAGCCCAATCTGGTGCGCGGGCTGAAGCGTGCGGGCTTCACCGGCGGCTGGCTGGATAACGCATGAGCCTGACCCGCCCGGATCGCCGCGTTGCGCTGGGTCTATTGGCCGGGGCTGCGGCGTCGGGTCTCGGCGCCTGTTCTGGCGCGAACGACGGGCGCACGAAGCTGCGGTTCTGGGCGATGGGCAGCGAGGGGACCAACGTCCTCGAGATCATTCCGGAGTTCGAGCGCCAGAACCCGGACATCAAGGTCGACGTGCAGGCCCTGCCGTGGACGGCCGCGCACGCCAAGCTGCTGACCGCCTACGCCGGCGACTCGCTGCCGGACGTCAGCCAGGTGGGCAACACCTGGGTGTCGGAGATGACGGCCATCGGCGCCCTGTCGCCCCTGCCGGCGGCGGCGGCCGACCTGCTGACAGACCAGTTTGCGGCGGTGCTGGAGACCAACAACGTCGATGGCCGGGCCATGGCGACGCCCTGGTACGTCGACACGCGGCTGCTCTATTACCGCGTCGACTATCTGGAGCGGGCGGGCGTGCCGATGCCCACGACCTGGGCCGAGTGGAAGACGGCGATGCATGCGGTGAAGCGCGTCGCGGGGCCGGACAATTATGCTGTGCTACTGCCGCTGAACGAGTTCGAGCAGCTGCTGACCTTCGGCCTGCAGGGGGATGAGCCGCTGCTGAGCGACAACGCCACGCGGGGCAATTTCGCCAGCCCGTCGTTCGTGGCGGCCCTGGCTTTCTACAAGAGCCTGTTCGACGAGCAGCTGGCGCCGGTGGCGTCATCGACGCAGATCTCCAACGTCTGGACCGAGTTCGAGCGCGGCTATTTCAGCTTCTATTTCTCCGGCCCGTGGAGCATCGGCGACTTCAAGGATCGGCTTAAGCCCACCACGCGCTGGATGACGGCAGGGGTGCCCGGCCCGATCGGCCCCGGGGCCTCGGCGCCCGGCGGATCGTCGCTGGCGGTGTTCAAGTCTTCGCCGCATCAGGCCGAGGCGTGGAAGCTGGTGCGCTATCTGTCCGATCCGGTGGTGCAGGCGCGGTTCAACGGCATCACCGGCAACCTGCCCGCGCGCGAAAGCGCCTGGTCCGCGCCCAAGGTGGCGAACGACCCCTACATCGCCGCCTTCAAGGGCCAGCTGGCGCGAGCGAAGGCCGTGCCAAAGGCGCCGGAGTGGGAGCGGGTCGTCACCGAGATGCAGATCGTGGCGGAGCGGATGGTGCGCGGCGAGTTCACGCCCGAGACCGCCGGCGTCGAGATCAACCGCCGCGCCGACCGGCTGCTGGAAAAGCGCCGCTGGATGCTTGAGCGGGGGCGGGGGACATGACGGCTGCAAACGTGATGACCCGGCGGCGCGAGCGTGCGGGCTGGATGTTCGTGGCCCCGGCGCTGATCGCCATTGCGGTGTTCTTCTGCATCCCCGTGATCTCGGCCCTGCTGCTGAGCCTGACCGACTTCGACATCTATGCCCTTGCCGATCTCGACAACCTGCGTTTCGTCGGCGCGCAGAACTATGAGCGGCTGCTGACCAATCCGCTGTTCTGGGGGGCGATGAAGAACACGGCCCTGTTCAGCGTCATCGGCGTGCCGCTGTCGATCGCGGCGTCGTTGGGCGCGGCGGTGATCCTGAATGCGCGGGTGGTGAAGTGGCGGCCGATCTGGCGCGTCATGTTCTTCGCGCCCTATGTCACGACACTGGTGGCCACGGCGGTGCTGTGGAACTACCTGCTGCACACCAAATACGGCGTCATCAACTGGGCGCTGCAGGGCATCGGCCTGCCGGCGGTGGACTGGCTGGGCCAGCCCCAGACCTCGATCCCGGCCATCCTGATGTTCGTGGTGTGGAAGATCTTCGGCTACAACATGCTGATCTTCCTGGCCGTGCTCCAGACCGTGCCGGACGACCTGTATGAGGCCGCGCGCATCGACGGCGCCGGGCCGTGGACCCAGTTCCGGAACGTCACCCTGCCGGCCATCGCGCCGACGCTGCTGCTGGTGTCGATCATCTCGGTGGCGGGCTTCTTCCAGTTGTTCGCAGAGCCCTATGTGATGACCCAGGGCGGGCCCGCGCAGTCGACCGTCACGGTGCTCTACTTCATGTACGAAGAGGGCTTCAAATGGTGGAACCTGGGCTCCGCCAGCGCCGTGGCCTTCATCCTGTTCGTGTGCATTTTCACCATCACCATGATCCAGATGGCGGTGGCCAGACGGCTGGGGACGGACACATGATCCGGCGCATGATCCCTTTTCGGCCCAAGGCGATCCTGGCCAACATCGGCGTGGCGCTGATCGCGCTGATCGTGCTGTTTCCGCTGGCGTGGATGGTGTCGGTCAGCTTCATGGCGACCGGCGAGGCCGCGACCTTCCCGCCGCCGCTGTGGCCCAAAACCTGGACGCTGGAGCATTACCGCGATCTGTTCGTCAGCCAGGGCATGGGGCGGTACATGTGGAACAGCGTGGCGTTGGCGACGCTGGCGACCTTCACGGCGCTGATCTTCACGGTGCCGGCGGGCTATGCGTTCGCGAAGCTGAAGTTTGCGGGGCGGGACCGGATTTTTCAGCTGCTGGTCGCGGCGCTGGTGGTGCCGGCGCAGATCGGCACCCTGCCGCTGTTCCTGATGCTGAAGACCATGGGGCTGGTGAACACCTACGCCGGGGCGCTGGTGCCGTGGCTGGCCTCGATCTTCGGCCTGTTTCTGGTGCGTCAGTACGCCTTGTCGATCCCCGAGGAGATGCTGGAGGCCGCGCGCGTTGACGGCGCCAGCGAGGGGCAGATCTTCCGCCGCGTAGTGTTGCCGACCTTGCAGCCGATCATCGTGACCCTTGCGCTGTTCGTGTTTCTGGGCAGCTGGAACGACTTCCTGTGGCCGCTGATCATCCTGACGGACCAGTCGAACTACACCCTGCCGGTGGCGCTGGCGGCGATGTCGCGAGAGCACGTGCAGGACATCGAGCTGATGATGGCCGGGTCGGTGGTGACCGTGGCGCCGGTGCTGGCGCTGTTCCTGGCGCTGCAGCGCTACTACATCCGCGGCATGCTGGCCGGGAGCGTAAAGGGGTGATGCGGTTCGTCGCCTTCCTGTTCACCCTGCTGCTGGCTCTGCCGGCGGCTGCTCAAGAGACGCGGGTTCTGGACGGGTTCGAGACGCTGACGCCGTGGACGGCGGATGCGTCCACGGATGTGTCGTCGGCGATCAGCTCGGTGGCTGGTCACGACGGCCGGGCCATGCGGCTGACGTACGATTTCAACGGCAAGTCGGGCTATGCCTTCGCAGCCCGCGCCCTGCCGCTGCGCATTCCGGACAACTGGGAGATCAGCTTCTGGATCCGGGGGCAGGGGCCGTCGAACACGCTGGAGATCAAGTTCGTCGATGCGTCCGGCGACAACGTTCACTGGCGCCAGGTGCGGGGCTTCACCGCCCCCGACGGCTGGACCCGGTTCGTGATCAAGAAGCGGCAGGTGACGCGCGCCTGGGGCCCCAACCCCGACCCGACCTTCCGCGGCGCCGAGCGCATGGAGTTCGTGGTCACGGCGGGCGAGGGCGGCGCCGGCTTCATCGAGGTGGACGGGCTGGAGCTGCGCGAACTGCCGCCGGAGCCGAGCGTGCCGCCGCGCCCGGTGGCGACGGCGACGAGCGCTGACGGCAACGACGTCGCGGCCCGCGCCGTGGACGGCGATACGGCGACGGCGTGGAAGGCGGCGGCGGGGGCGCAGAGCCTGACGCTGGACCTGGGTTACGAGCGCGAGTTCGGCGGACTGACCCTGCGCTGGGCGAACGGCGCGGCAGCGACCGGTTACCGCGTCATGGCGTCGTCGGACGGGCGCGAGTGGCGGTCGCTGACGGCGGTTCAGGGCGGCGACGGCGGGACCGACTGGCTGCGCGCGGCGGAAACGTCTGCGCGCTGGCTGCGGCTGGACCTGACGGCAGGGCAGGGGACGGCCTATGCCCTGAACGAGATCGAGATCGAGCCGCTGAGCTTCGGCGAGACGCCGACGGATTTCCTCGAGGCGGTGGCGCGGGAGAGCCGGCGCGGCCTCTATCCGCGCGGCTTCATCGGCGAGCAGCCCTACTGGACCCTGGTCGGGGTCGACGGCGGCGGCGAGAGCGGCCTGATCGGCGAGGACGGCGCCATCGAGCTGCGCCGCGCCGGGCCGTCGATCGAGCCCTTCGTGATCGAGAACGGGCGGCTGGTGACCTGGGCCGACGTGGACATCGACCAGTCCCTGCGCGACGGCGACCTGCCGATCCCGAGCGTGACCTGGACGGCCGACGACTGGACGCTGAAGGTGACGAGCTTTGCGGATGGCGCGCCGGAGCTGGCGCTGCTGTACGGTCGCTACGACCTGACCAATAGTTCCGCGCGGCCCCTGACCCTGACGTTGGCGTTGGCGGCACGGCCGATGCAGGTGAACGGGCCGATCCAGTTCCTGGCGGTGCCGGGCGGGGCCAGCCCCATCGAGCAGATTCAGTGGAACGGCCAGACGCTGGTGCTGAATGACGCGATCCGTGTCGCGGCCCTCTCCGCGCCCGACCAGGTGGTTGTCGCCCGCTTTGACGCCGGTGCGGATCCGCAGGCGTTGCTGACGAACCCGGCGCTTCATCGTTCCGGCGACGAGCCGCTGGTCGAGTCTGACCGTTCGGGACTGATGGCCGGGGCGCTGTTGTACGACGTGACGCTGCAGCCGGGAGAGACGCGGACGTTCGGGTTCGCCGCGCGTCTGGCCGGGCCCACGCCGGACGGGACCGTCACGGTTCCGGCGGAAATTCTGGATTCGGTCGAAGCCAGCGTCACCGCCGCATGGCGCGAGCGGCTCGACCGCGTCGACCTGATCCTGCCGCCTGAGGCGCAGCGGATCGAGGATGTGATGAAGACCTCGCTGGCGCACATGCTGATGTCGCGGCAGGGGCCGGTGCTGCAGCCAGGGACGCGCAGCTACAACCGGTCCTGGATCCGCGACGGGGCCATGATGGCCGAGGGGTTGAACCGGCTGGGCCACGCGGACCTGTCGGCCGACTACCTGCGCTTCTATGCGCCGTTCGTGTTCGAGAACGGCAAGGTGCCCTGCTGCGTCGATCAGCGCGGGGCCGATCCTGTGCCCGAGAACGACAGCCACGGAGAGTTCATCTTCCTGGCCGCGGAGACGTATCGCTACACCCATGACGAGGCCCTGCTGCGCGCGGTCTGGCCGCAGGTGGAGAAGGCCATCGGATACATGGACGAACTGCGCGCCTCGACCCGAACGGCCGAATTCCAGACGCCGCAGACAGCGCATCTGTTCGGCCTCTTGCCGCCGACGATCAGCCACGAAGGCTATTCGGACAAGGCGGCGTATTCCTACTGGGACGACTTCTGGGGGCTGCTGGGCTACCGCGACGCGGTGTTCATCGCCGAGGCGCTGGGCGAGACGGAGGCCGCCGCGCGGTTCCGGGCGGGGGAGCGCCAGTTCACTGGGGACTTCATGCGCTCGGTCGAGACCAGCGCCGCCTTCCACGGCATCGACTGGATCAACGGGGCGGCGGACCGGGGCGATTTCGACGCCACCTCGACCACCATCGGCCTGTCGCCCGGCGGGACGCTGGACGAACTGCCGCGCGAGCTTCTGGCGCGAACGTTCGACAAATACTGGGAAAATTTCGAAGCGCGTCTGGGCAACCGTGAGAGCTGGGACGCCTATACGCCTTATGAGCTTCGCGTCGTCGGCGCCTTTGTGCGGCTGGGACAGCGGGAGCGGGCGCTGAAGGCGTTGGACTTCTTCTTCGCCGACGTGCGGCCGAGGGCGTGGAACGGCTGGGCCGAGGTTGTGGGGCGCGACCTGCGTGCGCCGCGCTTCATCGGCGACATGCCGCACGCCTGGATCAGCTCGGACTACATCCGCTCGGCGCTGGATCTGTTCGCCTATGAGCGTGACAGCGACCATGCGCTGGTGCTGGCGGCGGGGATTCCGACCGCCTGGCTGAACAGCGAGACGGGGGTCGGGGTGCGCGGGCTGCGCACCGCCTATGGACCGTTGAGTTATCTGCTGAAGCATGAGCGCGGGGCCTATGTGTTGACGATCGAGCCCGGCGCATCACCCCGCGGCGGCTTCGTTCTGCAATGGCCACGCGGCGATGCGCCGCCGGCGGCCGTGCGCATTGACGGCGAACCGGCGCAGTGGCGGGACGGCGAGCTGGCGATCCCGGCGGGCGCGCGGCGGGTGGTGATGCGCTGAATTTGTCCTTCTCCCCTTGAGGGAGAAGGTGGTCGCGCGAGCGACCGGATGAGGGGGCTGGTTCGGTTCGCTCGCCGTCTGAAGGTCAGCCTGTGGTCGGCATCCCCCTCATCCGAGCGGCTGTCGCCGCCCACCTTCTCCCCCGGAGGGGAGAAGGACTGTGATGACGTGGACACGACTCCCTCGCTCACGCATAGACGCGAGGTGACCCCGCCCTCGGCCCGCAGATACGATCTGGACTGGATCCGGGTGAGCGCCTTCGGGCTGCTGATCCTCTATCATGTCGGTCTGGTCTATGCCCCGTACGACTGGCACATCCAGAGCGTCCACACCTTCGAGTGGATGCGCGAGGCGGTGCTGATCACCAACCCGTGGCGGCTGACACTGCTGTTCCTGGTGTCGGGCGCGGCGCTGCGGTTCATGACTCTGCGGCGGACGTCGGGACAGGTGGCGAAGGCGCGGTTCGAACGGTTGGGCCCGCCGTTGCTGCTCGGCGTGCTGCTGCTGGTGCCGATCCAGTCCTGGATCGAGGCCATCGACAAGGGCGGCTGGGATCAGGGCTTCGCCGCATGGTGGTGGCACGAGTTCAGCTGGTCGGGCCTGTCGAACGGGGTGCCGACCAATCACCTGTGGTTCGTCATCTACATCGCCGCCTACAGCCTGGTGGTCGTCGGCCTGATGCGCTGGCCGGACAGGCTGGCGGCGATGGAGGAGAATCTGGAGCGGCTGCTGCCCGGCTGGCGGGTGCTGTGGGCGCCCATCGTCTATCTGATCGTCATCCGGGTGCTGCTGTTTCCGATGTTCGGCGTGACCAACCGGCTGACCTGGGACTGGTACAACCACGCCCTGTCGCTGGCGGCCTTCCTGTTCGGGTTCCTGATGGTGCGGCGCGAACAGGTGTGGCGCGATCTGGAACGGTTCCGCTGGATCGCGCTCGCCGCCTCCGCCGTGGCGCTGCCGGTCATGATGGCGCAGGTCGCGCATCCGGGAGGCGGGGCCTTCCTGGGCGTGCCGCGCAATGTGGTCTTCGCCATCGATCAGTGGATGGTCATCGCCGCCATCCTGGGCTTCGGCAGCAAGCATCTGAGGGGCGCCGACGGGCCGGCGATCCGGTATCTGACCGACGCGGTCTTCACCTGTTACCTTGCGCACCAGACGATCCTGGTCGTGGCGGTGTGGTTCATCCGGCCGCTGAACCTGCCGCCGGGGATCGAGGCGCTGAGCCTCGCGGTCATCACCATCGCGGGCAGCCTGGCCATCTATGAGGTCGTGCGGCGGGTGGCGATCATCCGGCCGATCTGGGGGCTGAAGCCGTCAGCGATGCCGACGCATGCGCATCGACGGGCCTTCCTGATCGTCGGCGTGGCCGCGCCGCTGCTGGCGCTCGCCGCCGTGCTGACGGCGGTGGCGGCGCATCCGAACTATGATCACGCGCGGCAGTATCTGAGCGAGCTTGGCCAGTCGGGCGCGCCCCTATCGATCGTGTTCAACGTCGGCGTCCTCGTCGCCGGACTGATGACGATCCTGGCGGGGGTTGGATTCGGTCTTGGCGTCATGGCGCTGTCGAAGGCGCGGGTGGCCGGGCTGATGACGGCGCTGGCCTTCGTGCTGGCCGGGATCGGTCTTGTGATCGGCGGGGCGGTTCCTTATCCGGACCAGCTGCACAACGAGGCGATGAACCTAGGCCTCGGCATCCAGCTGGCGCCGCTGCTGATCCTGTGGGGGCTGTGGACACGCAAGGACATGCCGCGGCTGAAGATATTCCTCGCCGCGGTGTTCGTGCTGATGGCTGTACTTACAGTGCTGACCAAGCACCTGCTCTGGCCCGGCACGGTGAATGATGCGAACGTCGGATGGTGGGAGCGCGGCTATGCGTTCGTGCTGGTCGGCTGGGTCGGCGTCGCCGCATTTGTGCTCGAAAGACGTCTGAAGGCCGAGACCGACAGGACGACCCCGGACACGCCTTCGCCCTAATCGCGAATTCTGCGCTTGATCACCATTCCGTGATTGAAAATCTCGGAAAAGTGAACGACATTGGTATTCGTGCTGCATCGCAGCATCGCCACTCCTCCCCGGCGCACTCGCAGGCTTACCCATGTACGGTTCGGATAAACTGGTTTCCCAGTTCGACGACGTGTCGGACGACGCCGGCCGCTGGGCCTGGCTGCCGGACGAGGCTGTCCTCGAGATGCCGCGGCAGGTGATGGACGAGGACGCGCCCGCGATCCGCGCCGTGCTGGAGACTTCGCCCGCCGACGTCGACCGCCGCCGCCTGATTCTGACCGCCGCGACGGTGGTGACTGCGCTGCTGGCCGCCATCGCGCCGTTCATCCTGTACGCCCGCCACGGCTGGGATGCGCTGGAGGTTCTGGCCTTCACTGTCTTCGCCGTGCTGATCACCGCCATCGCCTGCTGGTTCTCCAGCGCCGCGGCCGGGCTGGTCGTGCTGCTGACCGGACGCGAGCAGGCCGATCTGGATTTCGCCGATCAACCGCCTGCGCCGACCACGCGCACGGCCCTGCTGATGCCGCTCTACAACGAGGACGCCAAGGCGGCGTTCGCGCGTCTGGCCGCCATCGACGCCTCGCTAGGCCGGCTGGGCGTGTCGTCGGCCTTCGACTTCTTCGTGCTGAGCGATTCGACCCGCGACGAGGCCGCCATGGGCGAGCTGTCGCAGGCGCTGAGCTTCCGCCCCCAGGCGAACAGCCAAGTCTACTACCGCCGCCGCATGGACAATGTGGAGCGCAAGGCCGGCAACATCGCCGACTGGACCACCCGTTTCGGCGGCGCCTACGACTTCATGATCGTGCTGGACGCCGACTCGACCATGGCCGGCGAGACCGTGCTGCGTCTGGTCGACGCCATGGAGCGCAATCCGGGCGTGGGCCTGATCCAGACCGCCCCGACCATCGTCAAGGCGTCGACCCTGTTCGCCCGCGTGTCGCAGTTCAGCGTGCGCCTGTATGGCCGCGTCGCCGCCGCCGGTCTGGCCTGGTGGGCCGGGTCCGAGGCCAGTTACTGGGGCCACAACGCCATCCTGCGCACCCGCGCCTTCGCCGACTGCGCCGGCCTGCCGATGCTTGAGGGCAGGAAGCCCTTCGGCGGGCATATCCTCAGCCACGACGTGGTCGAGGCCGCCCTGCTGCGCCGCGCCGGGTGGGCCGTGCACGTCACCGCCGCCCTGGACGGGTCGTGCGAGGAAACCCCGCCGACCATCACCGACTTCATCCGCCGCGATCACCGCTGGTGCCAGGGCAACCTGCAGCACCTCGGCCTGATCCGCGCCAAGGGTCTGAGCCCCATGAGCCGGATGCAGCTGGCGATGGGCTGCATGGCCTACCTGTCGTCGCCGTTGTGGTTCGCCTCGCTGGTCCTCGGCATGGTGATCCAGCTGCAATACCCGACCGACTGGGCCTCGTTCGCCTACATGCTGCACCCGGAGTTCAGCCCCTTCATGCTGGCGTCCCTGCTGTCGGGCGTGCTGCTGATCGGCCCCAAGATCATGGGCGCGGTTCTGGTGCTGAGCCGCAAGGCCGAGCGCCGGGCCTTCGGCGGCGGCCGCACCGTGGTCAAGGGCATGGCGATGGAGATCACCCTGTCGGCCCTGCTGGCGCCGATCCTGATGGTCGCCAACACCAAGGCCGTGGTGCAGATCCTGTCGGGGCATGACGCCGGCTGGCACACGCAACAGCGCGACACGGACGGTCTGGCCTGGTCGGACGCCTTCCGCGCCATGAAGTGGCAGATGATCACGGGCGTCGGCTTCTGCGTCGCGCTGGGCTTCCGCCCCGACCTCGCCAGCTGGTTCGCGCCGATCGTGCTGCCGCTGCTGTTCGCCGCGCCCATCGCCGTCTGGACCTCGCGCCGCCGCACCGGCGACGCCGCCGCCGCGGCAGGCTACATGGTCATCCCGGACGAGGACGGCACGACATCGGTCGCGCCTGTGTCGGTGGTGATGCAGGTGGAAGAGCGGGTCGCGGCTTAGGTCGTCACCGCCGTCGTCTCGATCTCGAGCCGTGCGGCGTCTTCGATCAGGCCCTTGACCTCGACCACGGCCATGGCCGGGTAGTGCGGGCCGATCAGTTCGCGCCAGGCCGCGCCGATGTCGCGCAGGGATGCCAGATACTCGCGCTTGTCGACCACGAACCAGGTCATGCGGACGATGTGCTCAGGGCCGGCGCCAGCCTCGGCGAGGACCGCGAGGGTGTTCTCGATCGTCTGGCGGAACTGGGCCGCGAAGCCGTCGGGGAAGACGCCGTCGGGGGTCCAGCCGATCTGGCCGGCGACGAAGACCATGCGGCCCGACGCCTCAATGCCGTTGGAATAGCCCCTGGGCCGGGGCCAGCCCTCGGGCAGCAAAACCCGGTTCATGACGCGGTCTCCTGAAAGGGGGCGATGCGGTCGCGCAGAGCCTCGGGCCACGGCTCGGGTTTCAGCGACTGGCCGACATAGACAATGGTCTGGGTCGCCTCGAACCGCAGCTGATCCCCCGCCGCGATGCGATGGCGCAGGGTGCAGGACGCGCCACCGAGCCGGGTGACGCTGAGCGAGAAACTCAGGTCGTCCTCCAGCCGCGAGGGCAGCATGAACCGCGCCTCGATGGCGGCGGTCGGGACGCTGACGTGGCGGTCCTGATGCAGTTCGCGGAACGAGGCGCCGAGACAGTCGGCGAACCAGTCCTCGACCACCCCGTTCAGCATCTCGAAATAGCGCGGAAAGAAGACGATGCCGGCGGCGTCGCAGTCGGCGAAGCGGACGCGGCGTTGGGTCTGAAACACCTGCCCGATCATGCGTCCGCCTTCAGCCGGAAGCGCTGGACCTTGCCCGTCGAGGTCTTGGGCAGGGCGTCCACGAAATCGAGCGCGCGCGGGTATTTATAAGGTGCGATGACGGCCTTCACGTGGTCCTGCAACGCGAGACGCAGCGCATCGGAAGGCGCGTGGCCGGCGTTCGGGACGACGAAGGCCTTCACGATCTGGCCGCGCTCCTCGTCGGGCGCGCCGATGACGGCGGCCTCGGCCACGGCGGGGTGGGTGAGCAGTGCGTTCTCCACCTCGGGCGCGCCGATGTTGTAGCCGGACGACACGATCATGTCGTCGGCCCGGGCCACAAACCAGAAATAGCCGTCGGCATCCTGGCGATAGATGTCGCCGGTCAGGTTCCAGCCGTTCTGGACATAGGCGGCCTGCCGTTCGTCATCGAGGTAGCGGCAGCCGGTCGGGCCGCGCACAGCCAGCCGTCCTGTCTGGCCGGGGGGCAGGGGGGCGCCCGCCTCGTCATGAATGCGGGCCTCGTAACCGGGCACAGCCTTGCCGGTGGCGCCGGGGCGAATGTCGCCGCCGCTGGCCGAGATGAAGACGTGGATCATCTCGGTCGAGCCGATGCCGTCGATGATGCGCACCCCCGTCGCCTCATGCCAGGCGTCCGAGGTGGCGGCGGGCAGGGCCTCGCCCGCCGAGACGCAGGTGCGCAGGGACGACAGGTCGTGCTGGCCGGCCAGCTTCAGCAGGGCGCGGTAGCCGGTGGGGGCGGTGAACAGGGCGGTGGCGCGGCGGCCGGCGATGGTCTCGGCCAGGGCGTCGAAGCCGGGCCGTTCGGCGAAGGCGGTGGCGGCGCCGACGGCGGCTGGAAACACCACCAGCCCGCCGAGGCCGAAGGTGAAGGCGATGGGTGGGGTGCCGACGATGATGTCATCCTTCGTCAGCTTCACCACATGCCTGGCGAAGGTGTCGGCCATGGCCAGTACGTCACGATGGAAGTGGACGCAGCCCTTGGGCTTGCCCGTCGTGCCCGAGGTGAAGGCGATCAGGGCGGGATCCTCGGCCGAGGTGTCAACGGCGACGAAATCGGCGGTCCGCGTCATGCAGGCGGCCTGAAGCGTCGCGGAGTCCATGACGTGCTTCAGCGTCGGGGCGGCGGCTTGCGCCTCGCCCACCACTTTGGCGAAGGCGGCGTAGACGAGGGCATGGCTGACCTGCGCCTTGTCGATGACGATGGCCAGTTCGGCGGGACGCAGCATCGGCATGGTGGCGACCACCACGCCGCCGGCCTTCAGGATCGCGAACCACGCCATGACTGTCCACGAGGCGTTCGGTCCGTGCAGCAGGACGCGGTTTCCGGGGACCAGCCCCATCTCCTCGACCAGCACCTTGGCCATGCGGCTGGAGATCGCATCGACACGGCCCCAGCTGAATTCGAGGTCGAAATCGATCAGGGCGGGGGCTTCCGCTCCGGCGGATGCGATTGCGCGGCGCAGCAGCTCGGACGCGGCGTTCAGGCGTTCAGGATAGGTCAGATCGCCGAAGATCAGCGTCGGCTGCTGCTCCGCCGGCGGCAGGTGGTCGAGGACGAAGTGGTCGATGTGGGCGCTGGGCGTCATCCGGCGGCCTCCATCGCCGCCAGCGCCTGCCGCGCGATGACGATTTTCTGCACTTCTGACGCGCCCTCGTAGATGCGCAGGGCGCGGATCTCGCGGTACAGCCGCTCGACCGGATGGCCGGCCGTGACGCCGAGGCCGCCGAACAACTGGACCGCCTGGTCGATCACCACCTGCGCCTCGTCGGTGGCGTAGAGCTTGGCCATCGCGGCTTCTCGGGTCACGCGTGGCGCGCCCTGATCCTTCAGCCAGGCTGCGCGGTAGATCAGCAGGGCCGAGGCGTCGATGCGCAGCGCCATGTCGGCCAGCGACGCCTGCACCAGCTGCAGATCGCTCATCGGTGCGCCGAACAGGCGGCGGCTGACGGCGCGCCCAGCGGCCTCGTCGAAGGCCCGGCGCGAGAAGCCCAGGGCGGCGGCGGCGACGGTGGAGCGGAACACGTCCAGCGTGCCCATGGCGATGCGGAAACCCTGACCCGGCTCGCCGAGGATGCGATCGCCCTCGATGCGGCAGGCGTTGAAGCGGATGGTCGCAAGCGGGTGAGCGGCCATCAGGGGGATGCGCTCGACGATCTCGAAACCCGGCGTGTCGGCGTCGACGACGAAGGCGCTGATGCCTTTCGCGCCGCCGTCGCCGGTGCGGGCGAAGACGGTGTAGCGGTCGGCCAGGCCGCCGTTGGAGATGAAGGTCTTCACGCCGTCGAGAACCCAGCCGTCGCCGTCGCGGCGCGCGGTCATGGCCAGGTTGGCGACGTCCGATCCGGCCTCCGGTTCCGACAGGGCGAAGGCGGCGATGGTTTCACCCGCCGCCACGCCGGGCAGCCAGCGGGCCTTCTGTTCCGCCGTGCCGAACAGGCTGATGGGACCGGAGCCCAGCCCCTGCATGGCGAAGACGAAGTCGGCCAGCCCCGAGCGGCGCGCCAGCGTTTCGCGCGTCAGGCACAGGGTGCGGACGTCCAGCTTTCCATCGGCGTCGGGCACGGCGTTGCGCAGCCAGCCGCCGTCCGCCAGCGCCTTCAGGATCGCGCGGCAGTCGCCGTCGAGATCGTGGTCGCCGTGCAGATGCATCGTGTCCGCATTCGCTTCGCACCAGCCGTCGATGTCACGTGCGAAGATGCGGTGGCGGTCGTCGAAGAAGGGCCAGTCGAGGAAGGTCCGGTCGGCCATCGTCAGTTCCCCTCGAACACCGGCTCGCGCTTTGCGGCGAAGGCCTCGTAGGCGCGGCGGAAGTCATGGGTCTTCATGCAGATGGCCTGGGCCTGGGCCTCGGACTCGATCGCGGCGTCCAGACCCATGTCCCATTCGATGTTCAGCTGGTTCTTGGTCATGCCGTGGGCGAAGGTCGGCCCCCTGGCCAGCGCCAGCGCCAGCTCCTGCGCGGTCGTCATCAGGACGCCGGCCTCGACCAGCCGGTTGTGGAAGCCCCAGCGCTCGCCCTCATCGGCGGTCATGACCCGGCCGGTGAACAGCAGCTCAGACGCCCGCCCCTGACCGATCAGCCGGGGCAGGATGGCGCATGCGCCCATGTCGCAGCCGGCCAGGCCCACGCGGGTGAAAAGGAAGGCCGTCTTCGTCTTCGGTGTCGCGATGCGCAGGTCGGAGGCCATCGCCATGATGGCCCCGGCGCCGACGCAGACGCCGTCCAGCGCGGCGATGATGGGTTGCGGACAGCCGCGCATGACCTTGACCAGATCGCCCGTCATTCGCGTGAAGCGCAGTAGAGCCGGCATCTCCATTTCGGTCAGCGGGCCGATGATCTCGTGCACATCGCCGCCGGACGAGAAATTGCCGCCTGCGCCCGCGACGATCACCACCTTGCAGTCATCGGCGTGGACCAGATTGCGGAACAGGTCGCGCATCTCAGCATAGGATTCGAACGTCAGCGGATTCTTCCGCTCAGGCCGGTTCAGGGTCAGGGTCGCGACGCCGTCGCTGTCCACGGACCAGAGGAAATGCGTGGCCTTGTAATCGCGCGCCTTCATCCGAGCATCTCCTCATGGGTGGTGGCGTGGAGCGACCGCTTGGCGCGCTCCAGCAGACGGGTCAGGTCGTCAGCCTCATCGGGGGTCAGGTCGGCCAGCAGCGCCTCGATCCAGCGTTCATGAGCGCGGGCCATTGCGGTGAACCTGGACTGGCCCGCCGGGGTCAGTCGGATGCGCTGGACCCGGCGGTCCGCACCCGGCATGGCCTCGATCAGGCCGTCGGTCTTCAGCCGCGCGGCAAGTCCCGTGACGTTGCCGTTGGACACCATCAGCATCCCCGCCGCCTCGCCCATGGTCAGGCCCTGATCGCCGGCGCGATCCAGCGCCGCCAGCAGGTCGAAGCGGGGCAGGGTGGCGCCAAACTCGTCCCGCAGTCTCTGGCTGATGCGCCGCTCGATAGTCGAGGAACAGGTCAGCAGGCGCAGCCACAAACGCAGGGCGCGTTTGCCGTCGGGCGCGCCGCCCAGTCTGTCGGGCAAGGGGCGCTCCGGCAGGGCGCTCACAGCTCGCCGCCCGCGACGGGCAGGGCCGCGCCGTTGACGCCGGACGCGGCGTCCTCGCACAGCCAGACGATCAGGGCCGCGACCTCGTCGGGCATGATGAGGCGCCCTTGCGGGTTGGAGGCGGCCAGAGCGGCGCGGGCGTCCTCCTCGCTGCGGCCCGTCTTGCCGACGATGGCCTCGACCGAGCGGGCGACCAGATCGGTGTCGGTGAAGCCAGGGCAGACGGCGTTGACTGTGACGCCCTTGGCCGCGACCTCAAGCGCCAGCGCGCGGGTCAGGCCGACCAGCCCGTGCTTGGCCGCGACATAGGCGGAGACGTAAGGATAACCCTTGAGCCCTGCGGTCGAGGCGACGTTGATGATGCGGCCCCAACGGCGGGTCAGCATGCCGGGCAGGACCAGGCGCGCCGCCTCGGCGGGCGCTTCAAGGTTCAGGGCCAGCATGGCCCGCATGGCGTCGGCGTCGGTCTTGAGGAAGGGGGCGGAAGACGCCGCGCCAGCGTTGTTGACCAGGATGTCGACCGGGCCGAAGCGGTCGCGCCCGGCCTCGACGGCGGCGGTCAGGGCGTCGGCGTCGGTGACGTCGGCGGGTGCGGCGAAGGCGGCGTCGCCGATGCGGTCGCGGGTCTCGCTCAGGCGGCCGACGTGGCGCCCGATCAGGGTGACCTGGCAACCGGCTTCGGCCAGCCGTTCGGCGGTGGCCCGGCCGATGCCGGAGCCCGCACCGGTGACCACGGCGTGGCGGCCTGCCAAAGACGTCACAAGCGATCCGCTCATACCGGTCCCGCCTGCTGCTGCTGCTTCTCGAGATTGCGGGCCAGCTGGGCGAAGCCGGCGCGGTACTGGACCGGCGGCTGGACCCCACGCCAGCCCAGCTCGGCGGCGGCGCGCAGGCTCCAGTTCGGGTCGGCCAGATGCGGGCGCGCCAGGGCGCACAGGTCGGCGCGGCCGGCGGCCAGGATGCTGTTCACGTGGTCCGTCTCATAGATGTTGCCGACGGCCATGGTGACCACGCCCGCCTCGTTGCGGATGCGGTCGCTGAGCGGTGTCTGGAACATGCGGCCATAGACGGGGCGGCTATCGGGCGACGTCTGGCCCGCCGACACGTCGATCAGGTCGCAGCCAGCCTCGGCGAAGGCGCGCGCGATGGCGACGGAGTCCTTGGGCGAGAGGCCCTCTTCCATCCAGTCGGTGGCGGACAGGCGCACGGATATGGGCTTGTGGTCCGGCCAGACGGCTCGCATGGCGGCGAAGACCTCCAGCGGGAAGCGCAGCCGGTTCTCGACCGACCCGCCGTAGTCGTCGGCGCGATGGTTCGACACCGGCGTCAGGAAGGACGACAGCAGATAGCCGTGGGCGCAGTGCAGCTCGACCAGGTCGAAGCCCGCCTCATCGGCCCAGCGCGTGGCCTGGACGAAGTCGGCGATGACGCGGTCCATGTCGGCGCGGGTCATCTCGCGCGGAACCTGATCCTCGTCGGACCAGGCGATGGGGGAGGGGGCGATCAGGTCCCAGCCGCCCTCCAGCAGCGGCGCGTCCGCGCGTGGACCCCAAGGGCGCTCGACCGAACCCTTGCGCCCCGCGTGGGCCAGCTGCATGGCGATGCGCGCGCCCTGGCCGTGGACGAAGTCGACGATGCGGGCCCAGGCATCGCGGTGTTCGGGGCGATACATGCCGGCGCATCCGGGCGTGATGCGGGCATCCGCCGACACGTCGGTCATCTCGGTGAACACCAGCCCGGCCCCGCCCAGCGCCCGCGCGCCGAGATGGACCAGATGGAAGTCGTTCACCAGCCCGTCCTCGGCCGAATACATGCACATGGGCGAGACCACGACGCGGTTCGGCAGGGTCAGGCCGCGCAGCTTGAGCGGTGCGAACATCGGCGCGGGCGGCGTCGCACCCGCGGGTGTCCCGGCGAACCAGCGCTCGACCCCGGTCAGGAAGTCGCGGTCGCGCAGACGCAGGTTCTCGTGGCTGACGCGCTGGCTGCGGGTCAGCAGGCTGTAGGCGAACTGGATCGGTTCGAGGCCGACGTAGCGGTCCAGCGTCTCGAACCATTCGGTGGAGTTGCGCGCCGCGCTTTGCAGCTTCAGCACCTCGACCCGGCGCTCGGCCTCATAGGCTTCCAGGTCGCCGTCGCCGGTCAGGGCCTGGGCCAGACGGATGGCGTCCTCGAACGCCAACTTGGTGCCCGAGCCGATGGAGAAATGCGCTGTGTGGGCGGCGTCGCCCAGCAGCACCACCTTGCCGTCGCGCCAGTTGGCGCAGGCCACGCGCGGGAAGTTCAGCCAGGCCGAACCGCGCAGGTGGCGCGCATTGCTCATCAGCGTATGACCGCCAAGCCAGTCGGCGAACAGGCCTTCGGCCGCGCGGCAGGTCTGGTCCTGATCCATGGCGTCGAAGCCGAGACCGCGCCAGGTGGCCTCGGAGCATTCGACGATGAAGGTCGAGGCGCCGGGCTCAAACTGGTAGGCGTGGGCCCAGATCCAGCCGTGCGGGGTCTCAACGAAGGCGAAGGTGAAGGCATCGAACGCCTGTTTGGTGCCCAGCCAGATGTATTTGTTGGTCCGCACGTCGACATCGACGCCGAAGGTCCCGGGCCGGGCGTTGCGGGTCAGGCTGTTCAGTCCATCGGCGGCCACCACCACGTCGGCGTCCAGCGCATAGGCGTTCGCCACCTCGTCTTCGAACCGCAGTTCGACGCCCAGCGCGCGGGCGCGGTCGTGCAGGATGGTCAGCAGCCGCTGCCGCCCGATGCCGGCGAAGCCGTGGCCGCCGGAGCGGATCGTCTGGCCATGGATATGGACGTCGATGTCGTCCCAGTGGACAAAGGCCGCCTCGATCAGCGCGGCGGTCTCGGGATCGTTGGCCTTGAGGTTGGACAGGGTCTGGTCGGAGAAGACGACCCCCCAGCCGAAGGTGTCGTCCGGGCGGTTCCGCTCATGAACCACCACGCTCAGCGACGGATCGCGCAGCTTCAGCGAGATGGCGAGGTAGAGCCCGCCCGGCCCGGCGCCCACGACGGCGATGCTTCTGACAACCCGACTCGACGACATGTTTTAAGTCTAAAATATAATTTCAGACCCGTCCACTCTCGCCGCCCATGCGAATCTCATCCCCAGCCGCTGACAAGGCCCCGGCGCCGATGCGCGGTCGGCTCGCGGCTGGGCAAAGCGGTCACCGGTTCGGCCGTCGCCCGCCCGAAAAGCCAGCCCTGGCCGTAATCGACGCCCAGCGACCGAACCGTGTCCGCGACGGCCTCGGTTTCGATCATCTCCGCGACCGTGGTTAGTTTGAGCGAGGCGCACAGGCTGACGAGGTGCGAGATGAGGGTTCGCGACCGGGGGTCGTCGTTCAGACCCCGAATGAACCCGCCGTCGATCTTCACCGAGTCGACGGACAGGCCGCGCAGATAGTCGAATGACGTCGAGCCGGCGCCGAAGTCATCGATGCAGATTTTGACGCCCGACTGGCGCAGGGCGCGGAGACGGCGGTTCGCGGCCTCGATATCCGCCAGCGCGGCCGATTCCGTCACCTCGAGCATCAGGCGCCGGCGCTCGATCGGCTCGGCGGCGGTCAGTCTCAACAGGGCGTTGATGTAGGCGTCAGTCGCGAGCGAGGTGGCGGAAACGTTCACCGCCACCTTGATGAGCCCGTTTCCCGGCTGCCGCGTCTTCTGGATGGCTTTTTCAAGGACGGCCAGATCGAACTCCTCGATCAGACCCAGCTCTTCAGCCATCTGGATCGTGCTTGCCGGACCGCTCTCGCCGAAGCGGGCGAGCGCCTCGAAGTGGTGCACGGCGCCCGTGGAGAGGTCGACGATGGGTTGATAGTGCAGGGCGAACTGGCGCGCCTTGACCATCACGCGGAACTTGTCGGCCTCGCGCAGGGTCTTCTTGAAAGTCTCTGAAAAGGCGCGCTCCGGCCTTTCCAGTCCGCCGTCGCGCAGACAGCCTTCTATGGTGAAGCGCAGGGCTTTGAGGGTGCTGACGGCGTCCCCGCCGGTCGAAATGGCCGCGTCCGCGGCATGGGGAGCCAGATCCAGTCCCTCCGCCGCGCCGGCCTCCCGGACCTCGGCGGCGAGATCACGGCTATCCGCGGCGTCCTTGAGCAAGGCGAAACGTTCAGACGTGAGGCGGGCGGCGGAGGCGCCATCGATCGACGCCGCCTGCAAGGCCGCCTCGACGCGGGCCGTGGCTCGAACGCCGGGTTCGCCCTCGACCGAAGCCAGTCCGGGCACGTCCACGAAGGCGATCGCGGCGGAAAGGTCGGTCTGCTGAAGCGTGTCGCGCGCGCGGGCCAGAAGACCGTCGCCATTGAGGAGAGGCGGGGACTGGGGAACCGCCAGGGTGAAGGGCTGGCCCTCGAAGGTGATGGCGCATGACAGGGCCGGCGCCAGTTCTGGCAGACAAAAGGCCCGGATGCGCGCGCGCCGCACACGCTGCTCGTCGCAGATCAGCAGAACCTCGGCCGTCGGCGACCGAACGCCCTCGACAAGATTGAGGGTGGCGGAGGCAAAGGCGGCGCGGCTCGCCTTTCCCAGATAGTTCACAAAAGGATGGCCCAGCCATGTTTCCGGCTGCGGGCAATCGGGAGCCGGCGGCGAGCCCAGGGCAAATGCGATTTCGCCCCTCTCATTCAGTTCCAGCAGGATGTCCGCTGAAGCAAACGCGAGGCCCAGCAAGCGCGACTTGGTGTTCATGCGGCCCAGTCTGGCGCCTGCGGATGAAATTTCCGCCAGCGAACAAGCTTAACGCTGGGCGGCATGGAGGCCGCGCCGAGGGGCACAGCCTCCACGATCTGTCTCAGAAAGTACGGCCGATGCCGATCGACACGACCCACGGGTCCAGGTCGACATCGCTCTTCAGCGCGCCGCCGTTGATCTCTGCGTCGGTGTTGAACCACACCTTCTTAACATCGACGTTCAGGCTCCAGGGGCCATGGATGCCGATGTCAGCGCCGGCCTGGAGCGCGTAACCGAGGCCGTTGTCGAGATCCACGGTGAAGCCGTTCTTGTCGTCGCCGCCGTAGAACAGCATGCCGTTCACGCCCGCGCCGACATAGGGGCTGAAGCGCCCTTCGGTCAGGGGGCGGTACTGCACCGTCACCACCGGAGGCAGCACCCAGGTTTCGTGGACGGCTACGTCGGTCATGCCGCCCTGGGCCCGGATTTCGTGCCGCGTCGTGCCCAGGATGGCCTCGACGGCGATGTGGTCGGTGAAGAAGTAGGTGAAGCCGAGCGTCGGCATCAGGTCATCGCTGACATCGACCTTCAGGCCGCTGTCGACGCCGGCGGCGTCGGTGATGATGTCGTTTGTGGTGGGATCGACGCTGGTGATGCGGCCGGTGACGATCCAGTCGCCGGCGCGGGGCGGCTGCCAGGCTTCCGCAGTCTGGGCCTGAACAGCGCCGGCCAGGAGGAGGGCGGAGGCGCTGACCGCCAGGGCGAGGGTGCGTTTCATGGATCTATCCCCGACGGCGTGGCGGCCCTTGCCGTCATTCCTTTCCGTCAGCGGGGAATTGCGCTCAACCCGGGCCCCCCACTTTGCGTCAGCGCAAGCTTGGCCGGGTGCGACAAGATGACGTCTAAGCCGGCGGCGGTTTGCGCCAGCGCAATACGCTGGACAGTGTCCGCCTGCACGATGCTGCCGTCATGTCCCGCCGCATCACCATAATCGATGGTCATCCCGATCCCGACAGCGCGCGGCTGTGTCACGCGCTTGCCGACGCCTACGCGGCCGGGGCGCAGAAGGCCGGCCACCAGATCCATCGGATCGACCTTTCCGACCTCGATTTCTCGCCTCTGGTCAGCCGCGGCGAATGGGAGGGCGCGCCTCCGACCGGGGATATCGCCGAAGTGCAGGGCGCCATCGCCTGGGCGAACCATGTGGTGGTGATCCACCCTCTCTGGCTCGGCGCCATGCCGGGGCGGCTGAAATGCCTTCTGGAGCAGGTCCTGCGTCCGGACTTCGCCTTCAATCCATCCCAAAAGGGAATGGGGGGCGGGCGCCTGAAAGGTCGAAGCGCCCGGATCATCGTCACCATGGGCATGCCCGGGCTGATCTACGACCTGTTCTTCTTCGCCCATTCGACCCGCAGCTTCCGCCGCAACATCCTGGAATTCGTCGGCATGAAGCCCGTGAGGACCTTGATCATCGGGGCCGTGGAGGGGCGGGACGGCGCGCGGTGGCTGGCCCAGGTCGAACGGCTGGGCGAGCAAGCGATCTGAACCGGCTCAGCTCCGTGCCGCCACCATCGCCATTCTCACCAGCTCTGACAGGCTGCGTGCCTGCATCTTGGTCATGACGTTCGCCCGGTAGACTTCAACGGTGCGAGGGCTGATGTCGAGGTCGTAGGCGATGACCTTGTTGGCGTGCCCGGCGACCAGGCCGTCCAGAACCTGACGCTCCCTCGTCGACAGGGTTTCCAGGCGGGTGGATACTTCGGTGGCGACGGCGGCCTGGTCGCGGACGGCCGCGCCTCTGGCGAGGGCCGCCTGAACGGCCCCCAGCAGCGCCTCGTCGTCAAATGGCTTTTCGATGAAATCCGCCACGCCGGCGTGCATCGCCTCGATGGCCAGGGGTACGTCCGCATGGCCGGTGATGACGATGACGGGCAGGGTCACGCCAAGGTCCTTCAACCGGCGGATCATTTCCAGGCCGTTGATTTCCGGCATGCGCACATCGGTGACGATGCATCCGGGTTCGAGGGATTCCCCGCGTGAAAGAAGCGCGGCGGCGCCGTCATAGGTGCGCGACGACAAGCCGCTGGTGTCCAGAAGAAAGGCGATGGAATCACGCACCGCGGCGTCGTCGTCCACGACATGCACCATCAGGTCATTCAGCATCGTCCAGCTCCTGCTCCCCCACGGCCCGCAGGGTGAAGGCGAACCGGGTGCCCCCGCCGGGATTCGGCTCGCTCCATATACGCCCGCCGTGGGCTTCGATGATTGTGCGCGAAATTGAAAGCCCCACGCCCATCCCGGTGCGCTTTGTGGTGATGAACGGCTGGAACAGCTGGTCGGCCACTTCGGGGATGATGCCTGTGCCCGTATCGGAAATGATGACCTGCGCCTGGTCGTCGGGGGCGGGGGCGATGCGGATTTCCAGCACCCGCTTCGACACTGTCTCCATGGCCTCGATGGCGTTGCGGATCAGGTTCAGGGCGACCTGCTGGATCTGCACCTTGTCCGCCAGCACCAGATCGACCTTGGGGTCGAAGCGGAACAGAACCCGGATGCCGTGCTCCTTGGCGCCGACCAGGGCCAGGGCGCTGGCTTCCTCGACCAGCTTGGGCAGGCTTTCGACCCGGCGCTCGGTTTCTCCGCGGGCCACGAAGTCACGCAGGCGGCGTATGATCTCACCGGCGCGAAGCGCCTGGTCGCCCGCCTTGTCGATCGCTTCCAGCACCCGCTCGGTGTCGCCGTCGCCCGAGGCCAGCAGGCGCTTGCTGCCCTTCAGATAGTTGGCGATGGCCGAGAGAGGCTGGTTCAGCTCATGCGCCAGGGCCGACGCCATTTCGCCCATCGCCGTCAGGCGTGAGATGTGGACCAGCTCGGTCTGCAGTTCCTGCAGGCGTGCCTCGGTCTGCTGGCGCTCGCTGAGATCCCGGACGAAGCCGGTGAAGAACCTCTGGTCACCGGAAATCATCTCGCCGACGGACAGCTCCATGGGGAAGGTCGAGCCGTCCTTGCGCTCACCGACGACCACGCGGCCTATGCCGATGATGCGGCGCTCGCCCGTCGTCAGGTAGCGCTCAAGATAGCTGTCGTGTGCTTCGCGGTATGGATCCGGCATCAGCATCTTCACGTTGCGGCCGAGGACTTCCTCCGCTGTCCAGCCGAAAAGACGTTCGGCCGCCTGGCTGAAGGACTGCATGATGCCGCGGTCTCCGATCACGACCATGGCGTCCGGGATCGTGTCCAGGATCGAACGCAGGTGTGCTTCGCGCGCGGTCAGATCGCGATTGGTGGAAGCCGCGCGGGCGCTCATCCGCTGGAACAGTTCGCCCCCCGCGGCGATGGCGGCGGCGGCTACGATGAAGACAAGAATTCCTGCGACCTGGCTGCCGTGGTCCTCGCCGGTCAGGCGCATGACGTAGACCCCGCCTGCGGCGCCCAGCAAGGCCGCCAGAGCCGCCGGGAGGAAGCCGCCCAGGGCCGCCGCGGCCACCACGACAGGAATGAACAGCATGAACGCCACGTGGCTCTGAAGCCAGGGGGTCAGCGACAGGCGCATCCCCAGGGTCGCAAGGACGCCGATCACCGCGACGGCGGCGCCGGCGTAAGGACGCCGCGCGCTGAGAATCTCACTGATTTTGAGCTGACCGGGCAGCGTTCGACCGACGAACATGACGGACCTCCGGGGAACTCCGTAGGTGAAACCCCCGAAGTTCGCCAGCGGCCTGTCAGAGCTACATCCACGCCGAACGGATCGAAGCCGATCCGCCCAGTTGGAGTCCTCCCATGTCCGCGCCACTCGTCGACCTGTCCATCCACCACGCTCCCAAAGGAGCCTCCGACCGCATCGCCTGGGGCTTCGTGAAGGCGCTGCGCTTCTTCGCCGACACCTTCTTCGCCAAGCGATACGGCCACCGGGCCGTGGTGCTGGAAACGGTGGCCGCGGTGCCTGGCATGGTCGGGGCGACGCTGAACCATCTGAAGGCGCTGCGCCATATGAAGGACGACAACGGCTGGATCCGCACCCTGATGGACGAGGCCGAGAACGAACGGATGCACCTGATGACCTTCATCGAAGTGTGCAAGCCCAGCCTGTTCGAGCGTTTTGTTGTCATCACCGTTCAGTGGGTCTTCTACCTGTTCTTCTTCGTCCTCTATCTGATCTCGGCTCGCACAGCGCACCGCGTGGTCGGCTACTTCGAAGAGGAAGCCGTCATCAGCTACACCCATTATCTGGCCGAGATCGACGAGGGCCGCAGCGACAACGTGGCCGCGCCAGCGATCGCCAAACGTTACTGGGGCCTGGCGGAGGATGCGACCCTGCGTGACGTGGTGCTGGTGGTCCGTGCCGACGAGGCCCATCACCGGGACGTTAATCACGGCTTCGCCGACGAATTGCACGGCCTGCCGGTCAAGCCCGCCGCGCCTTGCCCGGTCCATGTCGAGCTTGAACCCCGCTGGAAGCAGGCAGCCTGAGGCCCCACGCATGACCGCGCACCTTCCTTCCGCCTGGCGCGCCCACGCCGGGCGGAACCTGCCGCGTTACACCAGCTATCCGACAGCCGTCGGGTTCGAGCCGGTCAGCGACCCGGGGCTTACGCAGGCCTGGCTGGCTGAAATTGAGCCGTCACAGACACTGTCGGCCTATGTGCATGTGCCGTTCTGCCGCCGCCTTTGCTGGTATTGCGGATGCCACACCACGGTGGTGCACAACTACGATCGGGTGGCCGCGTTCGACGCGGTGCTGCAAGCCGAGATCGATCTTTGGGAACAGGCGATGCCGGCCCATGCCGGTCTGGCGCATCTCCACTTCGGCGGGGGCAGCCCCAATGCATTGAGCCCTGAAGCCTTCGCCCGTCTCGTCGGCCGTCTGTCGGCGGCGTTCGCCTTGCGGCCGGGGGCTGAGATTGCGGTCGAGCTGGACCCGGGCCTGTTGTCGGACGACTTCATCGACGCCGCAGGGGCCGCGGGCGTCACCCGGGCCAGTCTGGGGGTTCAGACGCTGGATGCCGGGGTCCAGCACAAGGTCAACCGGGTGCAGCCGTTTGAACAGGTGGCGGCGGTGACGGGGCGGCTGCGCGCCGCCGGCGTGGATGCCGTGAGTTTCGACCTGATGTACGGCCTGCCGGGGCAGACGGCGGAGAACGTCGCGGCATCGGTTGAGGAGGCGCTGACGCTGAAACCCGACCGGGTCTCGGTGTTCGGCTATGCGCATGTTCCGTGGATGAAGAAGCACCAGGTGATGATCCGCGAGGGCGAGCTCCCCGGCCTGGACGAGCGATGGGCCCAGGCCGAGGCGGCCGATGAGGCGCTGCTGGCGGCCGGATATGTCCGGCTGGGGCTCGACCACTATGCGCTGGCGCAGGATCCGCTGACCCTCGCGCAGGAAGCCGGCAGTCTGCGGCGGAATTTCCAAGGCTATACGGACGACCCGGCCCCGGTCCTCATCCCCATCGGCCCTTCGTCTATCGGGCGCCTGCCCGGCGGTTTCGTCCAGAACGCTGCGGCGACTGACGCGTGGAGCAGCGCTGTCTCGAGCGGCCGGCTGCCGACGGCGCGGGCGCTGCGTCTGACGCCGGACGATGATCTGCGCGCCGCCGTCATCGAGAGGTTGATGTGCGATCTGGCCGCCGATGTCGGTTCGATCTGCGTCGAGCACGGCCTGGGCGAGTCAGCACTGGATGGCGCGCTGGCCCAGGCCTCCATGCTGCAAGGCGACGGCCTCTGCCGTCTCGATGGCCGCCGGATCACCATTCCCAAGGCGGCCTACAGGATGATGCGGGTGGTCGCGGCCTGTTTCGACGCGCATCTGGCCGACGGCGCAGGCCGCCACGCCAAGGCTGTCTAGCCCTCCGTAAAAGTCCTTAGGGACCACTCCCGAATGTTCCGCCACGGACAGACGACCTAGCAAGGGGCAATGCTGCGAAGCTGGAGCCACCGAATGTCCGCCCTGCGTCAACCCGCCTACGTTCCGACGCCATGCGAGCCCCGCACGTCATGTGATTGCGAACTGGCGCGCGTGTTCCAGACCGCGCCGGCCGCCCCGCACTCGCCGTTCGCGTCCGGACAGGCGCTGTTCCGCCAGGGCGACCCCGCGCGGCAGGTTTTCCGCATCCAGAGCGGGGCTGTGGTGAGCTACAGCCTGCTCGCGGACGGACGGCGCCAGGTCACCGGGTTTCATCTGCCGGGCGGCTTCCTGGGGCTTGAAGCCGGCGTCGTTCACGGCACCACCGCGGAGGCGCTGACGCGGGTCGAGGCCCAGGCGCTGGACCGCGCCGATCTCGCTGTCCGCGCGGCCACGGACAACGCCCTGGCCCGCTCCCTGTGGCAGGCGTCCGTGGGCGCATTCCAGCGCAGCGAGGACCACGCCCTGATCCTGGCCAGACAGGGCGCGACCGAACGGGTGGCCGCCTTCCTGCTGGACTTCAGCGACCGGCTGGGCGGCGCGGACATCGTCGATCTGCCGATGACCCGCCAGGATATCGCCGACTATCTGGGCCTCACCATCCACACGGTTTCGCGCACCCTGTCCCAACTGCAGAACGCGGGGGTTATCGAGGCGCGGTCGACGCGCCACGTCCGGCTGCTGCGCCGGGGGCGGCTGGAGTGCATGCGGGCATGAGTCCATCCGTGCGCAAGGCGGAACGCCCCACGGTCGTTGTCATCAATGGCGACGACGCGGTCGCGCACGCCCTGAAGTTCCGGTTCGAACTCGAGGGTTTCGACGTTCGGGTCCACGATGACGCGCGCACGCTTCTGGTGCTCGGGATGATCCCGGACGATGTCTGCCTGGTGGTGGACTACGACCTTCCGGATACGGACGGTCTTCAGCTGCTCGCCGGCCTGAGGGCTGCGGGACTGAAGGCGCCCGCCGTCATGATCGTGACCAATCCCACCCGGGCGTTGTGCGCCAAGGCGGAATCGATCGGTGTGACGATTGTCGAAAAGCCGCTGTTGAACGACGCGCTGCTGGCCGCGGTGCGAAGCGCCCTGATCCTGAAGATCGTCTAGAGCTTGATCGTTTAAGGTGGACCCACTTCGTGGGTCCGCCGAAAGCGTGAATCAAGCTCTCGCATCATCCTGGAGCCTGATTCACGGCATCAGCGGAATCGCGAAGCGATTCCACCTCAGCCGATCAGGCTCTAGCGCGCCAGGCGCGGCGCCGGCGCGAGCCCCGCCAGTAACCTGGCCCCGAGCCAGGCGGTCATCACCGCCGCGGCGGCGCCCCCCACAGCGGAAACGCACCAGCCGCAATGGATGCTCGCGTCACCGCATATGGCGCCGAGGCGGGCCATGTGCTCGGTCGCGAACCAGAGACTGGCTCCCGCCCAACCCAACAGCGAGACGGCCAGAACCAGCAGGCCTGATCCCAGCAGGCGCTGCTCGCGAATATCCAGATCGGCGATCATCGGTTTCATGCCGCGATCTAGGCGCCGGCGCCGGCGCATTACTTTGCGCCAGCGCAATGCAGGCCCGGGCGCGCCGCTGCATGGCAGGGGCCTGACACACAGGGGCGTGCCGAATGGCGATTCCAAAACTGCGAGACACCACGCCGCCGGACGTGGTCGCTCTCTTCGTAACCGTCGGCGTGATGACGGCCCTGGCCTTGCTGGGGACCGCGCTGACCCACGATGCGGCGTTCCGCTTCCACGGCTACATCCTGACGGCCGCCGGCGTTCTGGCGCTCGCGACCCTGACCATCGGGATCAACAACGGCCACTTCCTCTCGCCGGCCAACCGATATTCGGACGGCGTCATTCGGGCCGGCGTCATCGCCACCATGTTCTGGGGCGTCGTCGGCATGCTGGTGGGGGTGTTGATCGCCTCACAGCTGGCCTGGCCGGAACTGCTTTATTTCCCTGATGCAGGGTGGCTGAACTTCGGCCGCCTGCGTCCCCTGCATACCTCCGGCGTGATCTTCGCCTTCGGCGGCAATGCGCTGATATGCACGTCCTTCTGGGTCGTCCAGCGCACCTGCAAGGCGCGTCTGTTCGGCGGAATCCTGCCCTGGTTCGTGTTCTGGGGCTATCAGCTGTTCATCGTTCTGGCCGCCACCGGCTATGTCGCCGGCATCACCCAGTCGCGCGAATACGCCGAGCCCGAGTGGTACGTGGACATCTGGCTGACCATCGTGTGGGTCGCCTATCTGCTGGTGTTCCTGGGCACGATCTGGAAGCGCAAGGAACCGCATATCTATGTGGCCAACTGGTTCTACCTGGCCTTCATCGTCACGGTCGCCGTCCTGCACCTGGTCAACAATGCGGCGGTCCCCGTGGGACTGCTGGAAGCGCGCAGCTACTCGGCCTTCTCCGGGGTGCAGGATGCGCTGGTCCAGTGGTGGTACGGCCACAACGCCGTCGGCTTCTTCCTGACCGCCGGCTTCCTGGCGATGATGTACTATTTCGTGCCCAAGCGGGTCGAGCGGCCGGTCTATTCCTACCGCCTGTCGATCGTCCACTTCTGGTCGCTGATCTTCATCTACATCTGGGCCGGCCCGCACCACCTGCACTACACCGCCCTGCCGCAGTGGGCGCAGACCCTGGGCATGACCTTCTCGATCATGCTGTGGATGCCGTCGTGGGGCGGCATGATCAACGGCCTGATGACCCTGTCCGGCGCCTGGGACAAGCTGCGCACAGATCCGGTCGTGCGCATGATGGTCGTGGCCATCGCCTTCTACGGCATGTCGACGTTCGAGGGGCCGCTGATGTCCATCCGGACGGTCAACGCCCTGTCGCATTACACCGACTGGACCATCGGCCACGTGCACTCGGGCGCGCTGGGCTGGGTCGGCTTCATCAGCTTCGGGGCGATCTATTGCCTGGTCCCCTGGCTGTGGAAGAAGGAGAGGCTCTACTCCAACGCGCTGGTCGAGTGGCACTTCTGGATCGCGACCACCGGCATCGTCCTCTACATCACCTCGATGTGGGTCTCCGGCATCATGGAAGGCCTGATGTGGCGCGAGTACACGCCCGACGGCTTCCTCGCCAACAGCTTCATCGAGACCGTCGCGGCCAAGCACGTCGAGAACATCATCCGCGCCATTGGCGGCCTGATGTTCCTGAGCGGCACGCTGATCATGGCCTACAACCTGTGGCGAACCGTCCGCATGCCGTCCAGCACGTCTGCGTCCATCCCGACGTCGGTCGTGTCGCCTGAACTCCTGCCCGCGGAATGAGGTTCGCCATGTGGAAGAAACACGGAAAATTCGAACGCCATTCCCTCCTGCTCGTGCTGGGAATTGTCGTCGTCGTATCGATCGGGGGCATCATCGAGATCGCGCCCCTGTTCTGGATCGAGAGCACCATCGAGGAGGTTGAGGGCGTTCGTCCCTACACCCCGCTCGAACTCGCGGGCCGCGACATCTACATCGCCGAGGGCTGCTACGGCTGTCACTCGCAGATGATCCGTCCGCTGAGGGATGAGGTCGAACGCTACGGCCACTACAGCCTCGCGGCCGAGAGCATGTACGACCACCCGTTCCAGTGGGGGTCGAAGCGCACCGGGCCGGATCTGGCGCGGGTCGGCGGCAAGTATTCGAACAGTTGGCATGTCGATCACCTGACCGACCCGCGGGCCGTGGTGCCGGAATCCAACATGCCTCCCTACCGCTTCCTGGCCGATCAGGATCTCGACACCCACGCGATCCAGGCCAAGGTCCGCACCATGCGCACGGTCGGCGTGCCCTACACCGACGACGAGATCGAAAACGCGGCGGCCGATCTGGTCGCCCAGACCGATCCCTTCGCCAGCGCCACCTCCGACCTTCGCCGCCGCTACGGCGCGAACGTGAACCAGGGGGACTTCGACGGCGACCCGGAACGCCTGACCAAGATGGACGCCCTGATCGCCTATCTGCAGGTGCTCGGCACCATGGTCGACTTCCACACCTATCAGGCGGAAGACCCGGAGAACCTGCGATGAGCGGCCTCGACTACGAAACGGTCGCCCGCTTCGCCCAGCAGGCCGGCACCCTCTATTTCGGCGCGATCTTCTTCGCTGGCGTGGCCTACGCTCTCTGGCCGCGCCACGGGGCCGAGTTCCGCCGCCTGTCCCACCTTCCGCTGCAGTCGGATGAGGCCGAAGATGTCTGAACGTGAACGCGACGAACACTCCGGAGTCGAGACCACCGGCCATGAGTGGGATGGCATCCGCGAGCTGGACAATCCGCTGCCGCGCTGGTGGCTGTGGGTCTTCTACGGCTGCATCGCCTTTGCGGTGGTCTACTGGGTGCTGATGCCGGCCTGGCCGGGACTGCATGGCTATACGCGCGGCGTCCTCGGTCATTCGGACCGCGCCGCCGTGGCTACGGAGCTGACCACCCTCAAGTCCGTGCGGGGCGCCCAGGAAGGGCGGCTTCAGAACGCCTCCCTGCAACAGATCGAGGCCGATCCCGATCTTCAGGCCTATGCCCTGGCCGTGGGCCAGTCGGTGTTCGGCGACAACTGCGCCGGCTGTCACGGCGTCGGCGGGGCGGGGGCCAAGGGCTATCCCAACCTGCGCGACGATGTCTGGCTGTGGGGCGGCACGCTTGACGACATCGAGCATACCCTGCGGGTCGGCGTTCGCTCCACCCACCCTGAAACGCGCACGTCGCAGATGCCCGCCTTCGGCCGCGACGGAATGCTCAACGACAAGCAGGTCGCGGACATGACGGAGTATGTGGTCAACCTGTCGCATCGTCCGGCGGACGCCGCCGCTGTGGGCCGTTCGGCGCAGCTCTACGCCGACAACTGCGCCGCCTGTCACAGCGCCGACGGCACGGGCAATCCTGCGCTCGGCGCGCCGAACCTGACGGACCGCGAATGGCTCTACGGTTCTTCGAGAGAGGCGATCACCGGTCAGATCCAAAACGGCCGCGGCGGCGTCATGCCCACGTGGGAGGGGCGGTTCTCGCCCGCAGTCATCAAGGCGCTGGCGGTCTATGTTCATGCCAACGCCGGCGGAGGCGAGGAAGCCGTGGCGTCCCCGCCAGCGCAATGACCACCCTGATCGACCGCACCCGGCCGGACCCTGCCAAGGGTCCGGTTTCGGTGGCCGAGCGCCAGCGGGCCAAGGAAAAGGGCGGGGGCCTCTACAAGGCTCGCACGCCGATCTATCCCAAGCTGGTCCACGGCCGCTGGCGCTGGATCAAGTGGGCGATGCTGCTGCTCCTGCTCGGCGTCTACTACATCACGCCATGGATCCGCTGGGACCGTCCGGGCAACCTGCCGGACCAGGCCGTGCTGGTCGATTTCGACGGCGGGCGCTTCTATTTCTTCTTCATCCAGTTGTGGCCGCAGGAGGTGTATTTCATCACCGGGCTGCTGGTGCTGTCGGCGCTGAGCCTGTTTCTGGTCACCGCGCTGTTCGGCCGCTTGTGGTGCGGCTACGCCTGTCCGCAGACGGTGTGGACCGACCTCTACATCTACGTCGAGCGGATGTTCGAGGGCGACCGCAACGCGCGCATGCGCCTCGATGCGGCGCCGATGTCGTTCAACAAGCTGTGGCGCAAGACCGGAAAGCATCTGGTCTGGATCGGCGTGGCCTTCGGCACGGGCGGGGCGTGGATCTTCTATTTCCACAATGCACCGACCCTGATCCGCACCTTCTGGGTCGGGGCGGCGCCGATGACGGCCTATGTGTCCTGCGCCATCCTGACGGCCACGACCTATCTGTTCGCCGGCCACATGCGTGAGCAAGTCTGCACCTACATGTGTCCCTGGCCGCGCATCCAGGGCGCGATGCTGGACGACCAGTCGTTCCAGGTGACCTATCGCTACGACCGCGGCGAACCTCGCGGCGCGCACAAGAAGGCCGCCAGCTGGGACGGGCGCGGCGACTGCGTTGATTGCAACCAGTGCGTGGTGGTCTGCCCCATGGGAATCGACATCCGCGACGGCTCCCAACTGGAGTGCATCAACTGCGGCCTGTGCGTCGACGCCTGCGACGAGATCATGGTCAAGCTGGGCCGCCCGCGCGGCCTGATCGCCTATGATACGGACGCAGCCGTCGCGGCGCGCAATGTCGGTCAGAAGCCGAGCCATCGCCTGATCCGGCCGCGCACCCTCTACTATGGTGTGGCACTGACCGCAGTCGCCACGGCCATGATCTGGGGCTTCACCCAGCGCCGGCAGATCGATGTGCATGCCCTGCGGGACCGCAACCCGGCCTTCATCCGTCTGCACGACGGGGCCGTACGCAACGGCTACCTCCTTAAGGTGGCCAACCACGGCTTCGAACCCGCGCGCGTCACGGTCGCCTTCAACGGGGTCCAGGGCGCCAGGCTGCGCATGCCGGGGCAACCCGCCGGCGACACGCTAACGGTGACGGTTGATCCGAACCGGGTCACGCCCGTGCGTGTCTTCGTCACTGTTCCGGAAGATCAGGTCGGAGAGGGACGGCGCGACGCCGCCTTCGTCGTCCGTACGGACGAAGAGACCGAAACCGTCCCCACCGCCTTCAATTTCGGGAGCGAGCCATGACCGCAGCGACGGGTTTTCGCGTGAAGGGCTGGCATGTCGCCGTCGGCGTGGTCGCCTTCTTCGCCATCGTCATCGGCGTGGACGCCAGCTTCCTGATGCTGGCCTACCGCACGCATCCCGGCCAGGTCGTGGACAAGCCCTATGAAACCGGCCTGATTTACAACGCCCGACTGGCGCAAGAACGGACCCAGGCGCTTCTGGGATGGCGAGTGACGGCCGCCGCCCAGCCGGGCCAGGTCGTCGTGTGGATGCGCGATCGAGGCGGCTATCCGCTCAACGGCCTTCAGGTGTCCGCCACGCTGGAAAGGCCCGCCACCGAGCGGGGCAAGGCGACCCTGCGCCTCACCGAAACCGAACCGGGCCGATATGCGGGCCAGTCAGAATCCCTGACGGGCGCCTGGGACACGCACATCGTCGCCCGGGCCACGGACGGCCAGACCTTCGAAGCGAACCGGAGGCTGACCTGGTGACTCATGATGCGCTCGCCGCGCCCATGATGCGGGACTTCGTCCGGCCGTCCGCCAAGGGGCGGGGGCGGGTCGATTTTCTGGTGCGTGGAGCCCGCTGCGCCGGGTGCATCTCAAAGATCGAGCGCACGGTTTCGGGCCTGCCGGGCGTCGCCGCCGCGCGCCTGAACCTGTCCACCGGCCGGCTGGCGGTGGAACTCGCGACCCTCGGCGGCGATCCGCGGAGCGTGGTCGATGCGCTCGACCGGCTCGGATATCCCGCCACGCCGTTCGATCCGGCCGCGGCGCGGGCGCGGGCGGACGTCGAGGGACGCCGGCTGATCCTGTGCCTCGGCGTCGCCGGCTTCGGCGCCATGAACGCCATGATGTTCTCGGTGCCCCTATGGGCCGGGCTGTTCGACCAGGAACTGGGGCCGGCAACCCGCGCCCTGATGATGTGGATGTCGGCCATCGTCGGCGCCCCGTGCGCCATCTTCGCCGGGATGCCGTTCTTCGAGTCCGCCTGGCGTTCGCTGCGCGGCGGCCATGCGAACATGGATGTGCCGATCTCGGTCGGCGTGATCCTGACGCTGGTCATCAGCTTCTCCGAGACCCTGCTGCGGGGGCGCGACGCCTATTTCGATGCGGCGGTGTCGCTGCTGTTCCTGTTGCTGGTCGGACGCTGGCTCGACCATGTGCTGAGGGGCAGGGCGCGCAGCGCCGCCGCCGACCTTCTGGCTATGCAGTCGCCCACGGCAGCACGGCTCGACGCCGCCGGCGTGGAGGCCCTGGTTCCGCTCAGCGAGGTGCGTCCGGGCGACCGGCTGCGCATCCGCCCGGGCGACCGCATTCCCGTTGACGGGATCGTCGAGGACGGGCGCGCCGAACTGGACAACAGCCTGCTGACCGGTGAGGCCACGCCCGTGACCGTGCCACTCGGCGGAACCTGCCGCGCGGGGGCGCTGAACCTGTCCGGCGTTCTGATCCTGCGGGCCACGGCGGCGTCGGATGAGTCGGCCCTGGCCGATATCGCCCGCCTTGTGGAGGCGGGGGCCCAGTCCCGGTCACGGTATGTCCGCCTCGCCGACCGGGCGGCGGCGGTCTATGTGCCCGTCGTTCATGCGGCGGCGCTGCTGACCTTCAGCGTCGGCTGGTTCGCGGGACTGGGACCGCGCGAGGCGCTGATCCGCGCCGTCGCCGTGTTGATCGTCACCTGTCCCTGCGCCCTCGGCCTGGCGGTGCCCGCGGTGCAGATCGCCGCCACCTCACGCCTGTTCCGGCGCGGCATACTGGTCAAGTCGGGCGCGGCGCTGGAGCGTCTGGCCGAGGTCGATCATGTGGTGCTGGACAAGACCGGCGTCCTGACAGAGGGACGGCCCGAATTGCTCGATGCTTCGCCTGTGATCGTGGCCCAGGCGGCGTTGCTGGCCCGCGCCAGCCGTCATCCTCTGGCTCAGGCCGTGGCCCGTGCGGCGGGCGAGGGGCCGCTGGCCGCTGATGTGATCGAGCATCCCGGCCAGGGCGTGGAGGGAAGGATTGACGGCCGCGCCGCGCGGCTGGGCCGCGCCGCCTTCGTCGGCGTGCCTCAGGTTTCCGAAGGCGAGACCGAACTGTGGTTCGGCTTCGAGACGGGGCCGAAGGTGAGACTTCGTTTCGCCGACCGCGTCCGCGCCGACGCCCGGGCGACCATCGAGGGGCTGAAAGCCCGGGGGCTCTCCGTCGAGATCCTGTCCGGCGATCTGGCCGGCGCTGTTTCCTCTGCGGCCGACGCGGTGGGCGTGACGGCCTGGCGCGCGGGTCTGACGCCGCAGGACAAGGCCGACGCGATCCGCACGCTGTCGGCCGATCGCAAGGTCCTGATGATCGGGGACGGCCTGAATGACGCGGCGGCCCTCGCCGGAGCCCATGCGGGCATCGCACCCGGTACGGCCCTGGAGGCCAGCCAGAACGCCGCCGACATGGTGCTGACGGCGCCGGGCCTGTCGACGGTGCTCGAAGCCATCGACGTGGCGCGCTCGGCCCGCCGCCGCGCGCTGGAGAATTTCGGCTTTGCGGCGCTCTACAATCTGGTGGCGGCGCCGGCGGCGATGCTGGGGCTCGTCAATCCGTTCGTCGCAGCCTTGGCCATGTCGGGGTCGTCGCTGATCGTGACTTTGAACGCCCTGCGCGTAGGGAGCCGCCGATGAACGTCATCTTCCTGCTGGCGCCGTTCTCGGTCGCCTTGGGCCTGCTCGCCGTAGGCGCTTTTCTCTGGACCCTGCGCGCGGGGCAGTATGAGGATTTCGAGGGTTCCGCTGCACGAATCCTCATCGAGGACGACGAAGCGCCTGACGCTTGAACCTTGGCTTCCGCACAGGCGGGTGACGGAACGTCTAGGTAGAATTACCGAGGCGAGTGCTTGCTTTGGCGCAACGTGGGGTGGAGGCCGGCTCCACATGGTGGTCGTCGGAGGGCCGCTGTGTATCAACGCCATCAAATTCTTTCCTGCCCGGATCACGACCCCTCGCGCGTCTTCAACCGATGGGGGCTGCTTCGCTGCGAGTTGCTGGACCGGGCCGCGTTCGACGCGGCTCTAAACAGTCTCGCGCAAGAGTTCGATCCGCCCGCCGATCCCCGTCTCATGGCGGATTATCTGTTGCGGGACGGCGTCGCCGTGTCCCGGCTGCTGCACGATGTCGGGGTGATGGCCAGCGAGGGGGAGGTCACGCACCGCCACAACCCGGCCTGGCCTGTTGGACTTTCGGGCGCGCTCGAGATGCTCCTGCTCGAATTCAGGGCGCACGACGCCCGCGAGGACATGGCGTACCGCGCCGCCTCCAAGGAAGAGCCGCCGGGACCGGTCCTCGAACGATTACTGGGGGATCATGCAAACATCCGGTCGCACTTGTCCGCGGTTAGGGATCTGACCGACGGCTATCTTCCACCGGCCGACGCCTGCACGGTCTGGCGCCTCCTTTATGTCATCTGCCTGAAAGTCGAGGAACTTGTGCTGGCTCGAATGCAGTTGGAGGAGGCCGAGCTGTTTCCCGACACGTTTGGCGCGCTGTCGCAAGCATTTGACGCCGATCAAGGCCGCGCCCGAATCCGCAGCGCACGGTGACACGAATGGGAGAACCGAAATGAGCCTGAAACGCATCCTCGCCCTGGCCTCCGGCGGCGCCGGCGATCCGTCCACCTTGGCCTTCGCAGCCTATCTGGCCGCCCAGCATGATGCCGTGGTCGAGGTCGTGCCCATCTATCCGGACTCGGCCGCTGACCTGATCGCGCTGGGCATCACGCTGGGGGCCACGCTTTCGAGCGACGCTGTCCAGCAACTGACCGACGCCGAACAAGGCCTGCAGGACCGTATCGAGTCGGCCGCCCGCCATGCCGCGAACGAGGCGGATGTCGTCTTCGGACCCGGCGAGGGGGCGCCCCGGATGACCGTGCTCGGCCGCGATCTCATGCCCACCGTCGCCCTGTCCCGGCAGGCGGCGCTCGCGGATGTGGTGGTGATCGCACAGGACGGTCTCGAAGCCCCAACGGCGCATGACCTTCTCGGTCAGGCGTTACTGAACGATCGGACCCCGGTCCTGATCGCCCGAGGATCGCCGGACCGTCTGGCGGGACCCGCAGCGATCGCCTGGGACGGAAGCGCCCAGGCCGGACGCGCGGTGAAGGCCGCGCTGCCTCTCCTGGCGATGGCGAGCGCAATCCACGTGCTTCAGTGCGTCTCCAGTCTCGACCGGCAGACCGCTGATCCGGACATCGACCCGCTCAACGCCTATCTCAAGCTTCACGGAGTCGGCGAAGGGGTGGCGACCCTGGTTGAAGGCGCCGATGAGGGCGTGGCTTTGATCGCCGCAGCGGAAGGCAAGCAGGCCGGCCTGCTCGTCGCCGGGGCGTGGGGCCATTCGCGGATGCGCGAGACGGTCTTCGGCGGCGCGACGCGGAGCTTCCTGCGCCGGAAGGACGGCCCCAGTCTCCTGCTGGCGCACTGACATGGCCATACGACGCGACACGCTGCCGGTCGAAGTGCGTCCGCTGGGCCTGATGGCTCATTGATGCAGGGTTTCGGCGTCGATCCCGCAGTCCTGCCCGCCTTCGCCCTGGCCATGGTGATGATCGAGCTCACCCCCGGGCCCAATCTTGCCTATCTGGCGCTGTTGGGCGCGTCGCGCGGCCATGGATCGGGGTTGCGCGCGGTCGCCGGGATCACGACCGGCCTTGCGGCATGGCTTCTGGTCACGCTTTTCGGCCTGACGCGTACGCCGCTCTTTTCGCAGACAGGCCTGGAGATCATGCGCTGGATCGGCGGCGGCTACATGCTGTGGCTGGCCTATGACGCTGTCCGGCCCGCTCCGCGTCCTTCACCCGGCCAGATGCCGGGGGCGCAGCCCTTCCTTCGGGGACTGGCGGCGAATCTGCTGAACCCGAAAGCAGCGATCTTCTACCTCGTCCTGCTGCCGGGGTTCATCAAGCCGGAGGTCGGGCCGGTCTTTCTTCAGGTGCTGATCCTCGGCGCCATCCACATCGCGATAAGCATCATCGTCCACAGCGCCGCGGTGTTCGGGGCGGCAGAGGCGGCGTCGAGAATTACGCCGTCCTGGGCGTTTGGTTTTCGCGTGATATTGGCCCTCGGTCTTCTGGCGTCGACGCTGTGGCTGCTTGTCATTCCTATTTCCCTCGAGGCCGCGACATGACCGTCAACCTGACCTTTCACGGCGCGGCCGAATGCGTCACCGGCTCGTGCATGCTGCTCGAGGCGGCGGGAAAGCGCCTTCTCGTCGATTGCGGCATGTTCCAGGGCCCCAAGACCCTGAAGGCGCTGAACTACGAGCCTTTTCCATTCCCGGCGGATTCGATCGACGCGGTGCTTCTGACGCACGCGCACATCGACCATTCCGGACTTCTTCCCAAGCTGGTGCGAGCCGGTTATCGCGGACCGATTTTCGCGACCCGGAGCACACGGGATCTGTGCGAGGTCATGCTGGCCGACGCCGCGGGCATCCAGGAAAGCGAGGTGCGACGCCTCAACCGGCGCAACGCCCAGAGGGGGCTGAGGCCGGTGGAGCCCATCTACACCACCGGGGATGTCGACCCCACGCTGCGGTTGTTCGAACGGGTGAAGTTCGAGGAGCCGGTTCCGGTCGCGGAAGGTATCCAGGCCACCTGGTGGCCCGCCGGGCATCTGCTGGGCGCCGCCTCGATCCAGGTTCAGATCGCCGAGGGGACCGAGACCCTGAACCTGCTGTTCTCGGGCGACATCGGTTCCGGACGCCAACCCTTCCTGCCGCATCCCGCCGGGCCTGCCGGCGTCGACCATGTCATCCTGGAGAGCACCTACGGTGACCGGGAACGCATCGATCTGGAGCTCTCGGCCCGGCGCCGGGCGCTGGCCGACGAGCTGCGCCAGGCGCGGACGGCTGGCGGCCCCTTGCTCATGCCCACCTTCGCCGTCGGCCGCGCACAAGAGCTGATCCTCGATCTCCTGGCGGTCATGGAGGCCGAACCTGAGCTCGCCGCCGACATCTTCCTCGACTCGCCCCTGGCCATCGAGGCGACGGACGTCTTTCTGCGGCGCGGATGGAATCCGGACACCGGCGACAATCCGTTCGAACCGCTGCGGCACGCCACCCGCCTGCACCACCTCATGCGGCCGCAGGAAAGCGACCGGCTCGAGCGCCTGAGCGGATGGCATGTCATCCTGGCCGGCAGCGGCATGTGCGACGCGGGGCGCATCCGCAGACATTTGAAGCGGTTGCTGTGGCGCAAGGAGGTGACCGTGCTGATGACCGGTTTCCAGGCCGCAGGAACCCTGGGCCGTTTTCTGGTCGAGGGCCGCTCCACGGTGCGCATTCAAGGCGAGGACTTCAGGGTCGGCGCGCGGATCCGCAATTTAGATTGTTACTCAGGCCACGGCGACGCGACTGATCTGACAGATTGGCTGAGGGCGAGGGCACCCGTCGGGGGGAGCGTGCTGCTCGATCATGGCGAGCCGCGCGCCATCGCGGCCCTGTCGGCGCGGTTGACAGACGGCGGCTACAAACCCGTAACAGCGCTGATGGACCAGACCTATCGCCTGACCCGAACGACGGCGGAGCCGCTTACGCGAACCGGTGTGCGCCTGGCCGAGGGCGCGGCCACCCGCCCGGATTGGCACAACGACCGGGCCGCCTTCCTGATCGACCTGAACGAGCGGCTGCAGCAGCTCTCCAGCGCCGCGGACCGCACGCGTCTGATCGAACGGCTGGAACAAGTCCTGGCGACCGAGCGATGAAGAAGCCTGTTGCGCCTTCGAACGCCGCCCAAATGGCCAGTCCGTCCTACCTCCTGCCTGCGCTGGATGAAGGCTTCCTTCTCGGCGATTCAATGCGGGGCGTGCGGTTCCTGATGGAGTTCGCCAAGGCCGATGAGGTGCTCAAAAACTGGGGCATCGCCTCGACGATCGTGGTGTTCGGCAGCGCGCGCATCAGCGAGGACGGCCCGCCGGATCACGCGCGGTGGTACGCGGAGGCGCGCCGGTTCGCAGGCCTTGCATCCCGGGAAGGCGGCGCCTTGGACGGGGAGGGGACGCCGCGACACAACGTCATCGCCACAGGCGGCGGGCCGGGCGTTATGGCGGCCGCCAATCGCGGCGCGACCGAAGCCGGAGCGCCTTCGATCGGTTTCAACATCAGTCTGCCGCAGGAGCAGGTCCCCAACGCATGGTCGACGCCCGAGCTGACCTTCCGTTTCCACTACTTCGCCATGCGCAAGATGCACCTGGCGATGCGCGCCAATGCGCTGGTGGTCTTTCCGGGCGGCTTCGGGACCCTGGATGAGCTGTTCGAAATCCTGACCCTGCGCCAGACGGGCAAGATGAGGCCGGTGCCGGTTGTTCTGGTCGACAAGGCCTACTGGACGAGCTTGATCCGCTTCGAGACCCTGCTGGTCCAGGGCTTCATCAACGAGGCTGACCTGGAGCTGCTGCAGTTCGCCGAGGACGGCGCGGATGCCTGGCGGCTGCTCGTCGCGCCCCTGTCGGCCGCTCCGGTCCCCTGACTCCCGGGGGCTGACGAAATTCAACGGCCTTGAGCCAGATCAAGGCTGTGCTTCCCGCGATTTGAAACAGTCGCCGCATGGACGTTTCAGCCCCCCGCATCGTCGTAATCGTCGCGCATCCAAGGCGCCGGAGTTTCACGGTCGCCATGTCCCAGGCCTTCGCTGAAGCTGCGCGGGAGGCCGGCGCCGAGGTGGTGGAGCGGGACCTCTACCGGCTGCGTTTCGATCCGCGCCTTCGCGCCGAGGAGATGCCCGATCATCTCGGCGCCGCCGTGCGGGCAGACGTCCAGCGCGAGCGAGAGGCCATCGCGGGAGCGGACATTTTCGCCTTCTTCTATCCTCTGTGGTTCAACGCCACGCCGGCCATGATGAAGGGCTATGTCGAACGGGTCTTCGGCATGGACTTCGGCTATACGGCGCGCCAGCTCGGCGGCAACCAGCCGCTGCTGGGCGGGCGCAAGATGGTCACGTTCACATCGTCAGGCGCGCCCCAGGACTGGGTCGAACAGACGGGCGCCTGGGAGTCCATGCAGAAGCATTTCGACCAGCATTTCGCGTCCATGACCGGCATGGAGATCATCGGCCATCACAACGTCGGCGGCATCGGTGGCGGGATGTCCAGGGAGGCCGTCGAGCGCCACCGCAAGGCGGTCGCGGAGCGGGCAGGCCGGATCGTCGCGGTCTATCAGCGCAGCTAGGATCAGGCGGCGGCGATGTCTGACAAGGCGCCCAGGCGGCGAATGCGATACTTCCGCGACCCTATGAACTCCACGAGGCCGTCCGCCTGCAACCGGCCCAGCATCCGCGAGATCGTTTCGATGGTGAGTCCCAGATAATCCGCCATATCCTGCCGGCACATGGGCAGGGCGACGATTTCACCCCGGAAGCGGGCGGCGATGTCCAACAGGAAGCGAGCGACCCTTTCGCAGGCCGTCGCCCGACCGAGCAGCAGCATGTGGGATTGAGCCCGCTGGAGTTCGGTGGCCGTGGCCTGCCAGATCATGCGTTCGAGGCGCCCCGTATCATAGGCTGCGGAGCCTGCGCGGCGGATCGCGCGAACTTCGCAGTCCCCAAGGGCTTCCGCCGAGAATCGATGCGTGGAGCCCATGTCGATGCCGATCACATCGCCCTCATAGTAGAAGTCGCCGATCTGACGACGACCATCAGCCAGCAAATGGCTGGTCCGAACCGCGCCGCGGACAATCCGGTAGATCAGGTCGGCGTCCTCGTCCTGGGCGTAAATCTCGTCCCCTGCATGGAAGGTCAGGCTGACGGCGCCCGTCCAGTCATCGAGAACGACAGGCGGGTTGGCGGTGACGGCGTGGGCGAAGAGGGTCATGTCCGAAGCTCCAGCAACCAGACGAGCATAGGCGGACGCCGTTCGGACGGTATTCGGGAGCGCTCCCTAGGTGACAGCCCCTAGGGGAGAATACGGAGGCGATCCGCCGGCGCTTCCGTTCGGACGAATGCCGGATTTGACCCCGATCAAAGCGGCGCGCGTGAAAAGCGACCAAGCTCGGCGTTCATTCCGGAACGAGAGAGGAAACGGCCGTGGACCTTGGGGGATCGAGCCTGATTGTCGTCGCTGACGGTGGGCATGCGCGCCTGTTCGAAGAGCGCCTTCGTGGCGGTCCGTTGATCGAGGTGACGGAGACGCTTGGCGACCGAGAGCTTCATCGGTCCAAAGCCTCGGGCCTTCGTGGCGCCGCTTCGCACACGGTTGAAGACACGGCCCCGAAGACGCGCCGTGAGGACGACTTCATCCGGTCGGTCGGCGCCAGGGCTGCTGAAATCATGCGATCCGGCGGTCATGACGACCTGATCCTGATCGCCCCGCCGCGAGCGCTGGGACAGCTGCGTCAGGCGATCGATCACGCTGGTGTTGCCGTAACCTACGCCGAGCCGCATGATCGGGTCTCCGCCACGGCCGAGACGTTGAAAGCCTGCCTGAGAGCGATCCGGCGCGAGGCCTGAAACATGCCGGGCAGTCCAGGGAGAGCGCGATGCGGGTTCTGACGGCAGTGATGATCAGCTTCGCCCTGGCGGGATGCGCCGGCATGCCTTCGCCTTTCCGCACCGCATCGATCCAGGAAGAGGCGGCGGCCCGGGGGCGAGCCCTGGCCGGATCCGCCTGCGCCGGATGCCACGCAATCGGCCCTGAGGGCGCCAGCCCCTATCCCGATGCGCTGCCTTTCCGGGAGATCGTCCGGAAGCGTCCCCTGGATGAGCTGGAAACCGCCATGGCCGAGGGCTCGGTCACGACGCATCCCGGAATGCCGCTCAACACCTTCCGCGCGAGCGAGATCGACGACCTGATCGCTTATCTCGGGACGTTGCCCGCCGAATAGCCTGTTCCGGCCGGTTTGATGCGGATCAATGTGCGCCGGTGCGTCAGGCGCTCACATGGAGGACAAAGGAGTCCGCTCATGTCCGCAGAAGCTGTTCCCATCGCCCTGGTGATCGTCGCATTCTTCCTGACGTTCCTGATTCCGCTGCGAGCCGGCTGGCTCCGACTCCGGCCGGCTTTCGCGCCATCGGTCACAACCCGTCAAACCAAACGGCCCGATGCCTGACGCGCCGGGGGACAAGGACCGCTGGGACTTTCCCTGGGAGCGCCCGAGGCTGCTTCCTGAACAAAGGGGGGATCCGGTCGGGTTTCCGGGCGTCAGAATGGGCGGCCCGGGAGAGGCGATCGATGCGACCCTTGACCGCATTTGCCCGCGCCGGTCCAGACAGGGCGCGGGGCCGCCGACGATCCTCGCGATCTCGGGCGGCGCTTCGGGCGGTGCGTTCGGCGCCGGTCTTCTGGTCGGACTGAGCCGGGCGGGGCGCCGGGACCAGCACCAGATCGTGACGGGGGTCAGCACCGGCGCGCTCATTGCCCCCTTCGCCTTCGTCGGCCAGGCATGGGATGAGCGTCTGGAAGCCGCCTACACAAACGGGCTCGCGGCCGACCTCTTTGATCTTCGGCGATCGTTCCCGAACCTGGAAGGCGGACTGTTCAAGGCCCAGGCGCTCGACGCCCTGATCGCCCCATTCGTCGATGACGCCCTGCTCACGGCCGTGGCCGAGGCGCATGAGGAGGGGCGGCGGCTGCTGGTCGCCACGACGGACATCGACCGGCAGGAGCTCTGTGTCTGGGACATGGGCCTGATCGCCAGACTGGGACAGGATGGGAAGCAGGCGGAGGCGCTAGCGCTTTTCCGGAACCTTCTGGCGGCCTCCGCCAGTCTGCCGGGGCTGTTCGCCCCGCGGCTGATCGCCTGCGAAAAGGACGGCGGCGTCTATGAGGAGATGCATGTCGACGGCGGCGTCGCCTCGCCCCTTTTCCTGCTGCCCGAAAAGCTGATCCAGTCGCGCGAGGCGCAACGGCGTCTGCGCGGCGGGAAGGTCAGCGTAATCGTCAACACCGTTCTCGAAGCCCGACCCCGATCCACGCAGGAGAATATCCCGGCGATCCTGACGCGCAGTTTCGAGACGATGCTGAGGTTCTCGTACCTGCAGGCGCTCAGCACCACGGCCGCCTATTGTGCGGGCGCCGGTCTTCCGTTGGTGATCGCATCGATCCCGCAGTCGCCGGAAGGCGTCAATCTGCTGAGTTTCGAAACGGCGCTGATGCGGAGAATGTTCGAGGTCGGCCTGGAGCGTGCGAAGTCCGCCACGTTCAGCCGTGACCTGACGGGTTCGGCCTTCGACGACTGGCTCAGGTGGCCGCTGCAACTGTTCGGCGCCCAGTCCCCGGATGTGACCCAGATCAACGCCGAGGCTTCAGAGCGGCGTTAGCCTGCACCTTCAATCTGGAGAAGCGCCCATGTCCGGTTTCATGAAGGCTGCGGTGGTCCGCCAGTTCGGCCAGCCGCTTTCGATCGAACAGGTTCCGATCCCCACGCCCGGCCCGGGCCAGATACAGGTCAAGATCGCCGCGGCGGGCGTGTGCCACACCGATCTGCACGCCGCGCAAGGCGACTGGCCGGTGAAACCGGCGCTGCCGTTCATTCCGGGGCACGAGGGCGTGGGTCATGTGTCGGCGGTGGGAGCCGGCGTGACGCGCATCAAGGAAGGTGATCGGGTCGGGGTGCCATGGCTGTATTCCGCCTGCGGCCACTGCCGCCACTGTCTCGGCGGATGGGAAACCCTGTGCCACGAGCAACAGAACACCGGCTACTCGGTGAACGGCGGCTTTGCGGAATACGTCGTCGCGGAGGCCGACTACGTCGGTTTGCTGCCGGACGGGATTGGCTTCACGGAGATCGCGCCGGTGCTGTGCGCCGGGGTCACGGTCTACAAGGGCCTGAAGGTCACGGACACCAAGCCGGGCGACTGGGTGGTGATCTCCGGCATCGGCGGGTTGGGGCACATGGCGGTGCAGTACGCCGTCGCCATGGGGCTGAGGGTTGCGGCGGTGGACATCGACGACATCAAGCTCGCCACGGCCAGGGATCTTGGGGCTTCCGTCACTGTGAACGCGGCGCACGGCGACCCGACCGCGGAGATTGTGCGTCAGACAGGCGGCGGCGCCCAGGGCGTGCTGGTGACGGCCGTTTCGCCCCAGGCGTTCGAACAGGCGCTCGGAATGGCGGCAAGGGGCGGCACCGTGGCCCTGAACGGCCTGCCTCCGGGCAAGTTCGCCGTGCCGATCTTCGACATGGTGCTGAACGCCATCACGGTTCGTGGATCGATCGTGGGCACCCGCCTGGATCTTCAGGAATCGCTCGACTTCGCGGCGCTGGGCAAGGTCCACGCCAAGATCTCGACGGCTCGTCTGGAAGACATCAACGACGTGTTCGCCAGCATGAAGGCGGGCGCGATCGACGGCAGGGTCGTTCTGGACATGACCCTGTGATGCGCCCGGGCGAATAGCCCGTCCTTCGACGACAGCCGGCTCGTTGGTCACGCCCTGGGCGGAGCCGTGTCTGCTGATCGAAGCGGGCTGCGCATCCGGGCGTCTTTACGTGCGCCTTATGCGGGCGCCCTGAACCCGCATCGCGCCCTTATGCGGATCGGTGATCCAACCAGCTCGAACTGAGCTGGAGACCTCGGCATGGCCGATCTGATCTTTCTGGCGATCGGCGGCGGGGCCTTCCTGGCCTTCGCCGCTCTCGCTGCTTTCCTGAAGAGGGTGTGACGATGGTGGTCGCCATACTCTGGGGCGTCGGCGCCGTCGTCGTCGCCGTCTACATGGTCGCGGCGCTGTTGCGCCCCGAGCGGTTCTGAAGGAGCCGCCGCCATGAACATTCAAGGATGGGCGGAAATCGCCCTGACGCTGGGCCTGTCGGTGCTGATCGCCTGGCCCATCGGGATCTATCTGTCGCGCGTCTGGAACGGCGAGCGGACCTGGCTCGATCCGGTCCTGCGGCCGTTCGAGGCCTTCATCTACACCGCCTCGGGCATCGACCCGAAGAAGAGCCAGAGCTGGGTCGGCTACGCCGGGGCGCTGCTGGCGTTCAACCTTGCGGGCTTCCTGCTGCTCTATGGAATTCTCAGGCTGCAGGGCGTGCTGCCGATGAACCCGCAGGGGTTCGCGGGCGTGTCGCCGCACCTGGCCTTCAACACCGCCGTCAGCTTCGTCACCAACACCAACTGGCAGTCGTATGGCGGTGAATCCACCATGTCGACACTGACCCAGATGGCCGGGCTGACGGTGCAGAACTTCCTGTCGGCCGCCACCGGAGCGACCATCGCCGCCGCCCTGGCGCGGGCGTTCGTCGCAAACCGCGGGGAGGGGGTCGGCAATTTCTGGGCCGACATGACCCGGACGACCCTGTATCTGCTGCTGCCCCTGTCATTCCTGCTGGCCGTCGTTCTGGCGGGCCTGGGCGTGGTGCAGAGCCTGGCCGCCTCGGCCACCGCCACGGGGCTTGACGGCGGCGAGCAGACCCTGTCGCTGTTCCCTGTCGCGTCACAGCTCGCGATCAAGCAACTGGGCATCAACGGCGGCGGCGTCTTCAACGTCAACTCGGCGCACCCGTTCGAAAACCCCTCGGCCCTGACCAACCTGATCACCGCCGTGTCGATCAATGTGCTCGGTTGGGCCGCATTCTTCGCCTTCGGCCGCAGCGTGCTGGCGAAACGGGATGTGCGAGCCCTGGTCGTGGCGGCCTTCGCACTGCTGGCGGTGTGCACCGCCGGCATCTATGTGGCCGAAAGCCAGTCCGCGCCGGCGCTTGCCGCCGCCGGGATCGAGCAGCCGGTCAATATGGAGGGCAAGGAAGTCCGCTTCGGCGTGCCGTCCTCGGTCGCCTGGGCCGGACCGACAACCGGCGCCTCCAACGGCTCGGTCAACTCGATGCACGGCAGCTTCATGCCGCTGTCGGGCGGACTGACGATGTTCCTGATGCAGCTGGGCGAGATCCTGCCGGGCGGCATCGGCTCGGGCATCGCGATCATGGTCGTGATGGCCATGCTGGCCGTGTTCGTGGCGGGCCTGATGGTCGGGCGCACGCCTGAGTATCTCGGCAAGAAGATCGAGGCGCGCGAGATCCAGCTCGCCATGATCGCCGTGCTTGTCCTGCCGCTGGCCATCCTGGGCTTCACCGCCATTGCGGCAATCCTGCCGACCGCCATGGCGGGGCTGCTGAACCATGGGCCGCACGGCCTCTCGGAGATGCTCTACGCCTACACCTCGGCGGCGGCGAACAACGGCTCGGCCTTCGCGGGCCTGACCGCCAACGCCCCCTGGTGGAACACGACCTTGGGCATCGGCATGCTGATGGGCCGGTTCGTGCCCGCCATCGCGGTTCTGGCCATCGCCGGCGCCCTGGTCGTCAAGCCGAAACTGGCCCCCAGCACCGGCACCCTGCCGACCCATGGGCCGCTGTTCATCGGCCTGCTGATCGGCGTCATCCTCATCCTCGGCGGGCTGCAGTTCTTCCCCGCCCTCGCCCTTGGTCCGATCGTCGAGCATTTCCAGATGCTCGCCGGTGCGGCCTCGTGATCCGAACGGACCCCCGCACATGACTTTCGCAAACCCCGAGCACCTGGGCGAAACCCGCCGGGCCGCGCCCCTGGCCGGCGGCCTGTCCGGCGCCATGCTGGGCCGCGCCGTAGGCGACGCCTTCATCAAGCTGAATCCCAGGCATCTTCTGCGCAATCCGGTGATCTTCACCACCTGGATCGTGGCCCTGCTGGCCACGGTCTCGGCCGCCGCGGCGATTGCAGCGGGCCAGTCCGCCGGCTTCGCCATCCAGCTGGCCCTGTGGCTGTGGGCCACGGTCCTGTTCGCCAATGTCGCCGAAAGCGTCGCCGAAGGGCGGGGCAAGGCGGCAGCGGACAGCCTGCGCGCCACCCGCGTGACGACCAAGGCCAAGCTGATCGTCGATCCCATGACAGGCACCGTTGTTCCGACCCCGGCGCACCAGCTGGAGATCGGCGCGATCATCCTGGTCGAGGCCGGCGACGTGATCGCCTCGGACGGGGAGATCATCGAAGGCGTGGCCTCGGTCAACGAGGCCGCCATCACGGGCGAAAGCGCGCCGGTGATCCGCGAGGCCGGCGGCGACCGGTCAGCCGTGACCGGCGGCACCACCGTGGTGTCGGACTGGATCAAGGTGTGCATCACCTCGGCCCCGGGCTCGACCTTCCTCGACCGCATGATCGCCATGGTCGAGGGCGCGAACCGCCGGAAGACGCCGAACGAACTGGCGCTGTCGGTGCTGCTGGCCGGGCTGACGCTGGTGTTCCTCATCGCCGTGGTGACCCTGCTGGGCCTCGGCGCCTATTCGGGCGTGACGCTTGATCCGATCGTATTGGGCGCCCTGTTCATCACGCTTATTCCGACAACGATTGGTGGGCTCCTTTCGGCAGTCGGCATCGCCGGGATGGATCGGCTGCTGAAGGTCAATGTGCTGGCCACCTCAGGCCGCGCGGTCGAGGCGGCGGGCGACGTGGACACCCTGCTGCTGGACAAGACCGGCACCATCACCTTCGGCAACCGCATGGCCACCGAGGTGATCCCGGTTCCCGGCGTCCGGCCGGAGGTCGCCCTGCGCGCCGCCGTCACCGCTTCCCTGGCCGACGAAACGCCGGAAGGCCGCTCGATCATCGAACTGGGCAAGAACGCCGGCATCGTGGTCGAACAGCCGGAAGGTTCGAAGGCCATTCCGTTCAGCGCTGTCACCCGCCAATCCGGTCTCGAAGCCGGCAAGGCGTCATGGCGCAAGGGCGCCGTGGATGCGGTGCTGAAATCCCTGAAGCTCAAGGACAGCGACACGCCGCTGGAGTTCCGGGCCGCCGTGGACCGGATCGCCCGCTCGGGCGGCACGCCGTTGGCTGTGACCCAGGACGATGTCCTGGTGGGCGTCATCCATCTGAAGGATGTGGTCAAACCGGGGGTGAAGGAGCGGTTCGCCGACCTGCGCCGCATGGGGCTGCGCACCGTCATGATCACCGGCGACAACCCGGTGACCGCCGCCGCCATCGCCTCGGAGGCCGGGGTCGACGACTACCTCGCCGAGGCCACGCCCGAGGACAAGCTGCGTCTGATCCGCGAGGAGCAGGCCAAGGGGCGGCTGGTCGCCATGTGCGGCGACGGCGCCAACGACGCGCCCGCGCTCGCCCAGGCCGACGTCGGCGTGGCCATGCAGACCGGCGCCCAGGCCGCGCGCGAGGCCGGCAACATGGTCGATCTCGACAGCGACCCGACCAAGGTCATCGAGATCGTCGAGGTCGGCAAGCAGATGCTGATCACCCGCGGCGCCCTGACCACCTTCTCGATCGCCAATGACGTGGCCAAGTATTTCGCCATCATCCCGGCGATGTTCGTGGTCGCCCTTCCGGCGCTCGGCGCGCTCAACGTCATGCAACTGGGCAGCCCCGAGAGCGCCATCCTGTCGGCGGTGATCTTCAACGCCCTGGTCATCGTCGCCCTGATCCCGCTGGCCCTGCGCGGGGTGAAATACCGCGCGGTCGGAGCCGGGAAACTGCTGAGCCGCAACCTGCTGATCTACGGGCTCGGCGGTCTGATCGCGCCTTTCGTGGGCATCAAGCTGATCGACCTGATCATCACCGGCGTCGGCCTGGCCTGACCTCTATTCCTCTTTACTCTGAAGGATGTATCCCATGACTCTCAAGTCCCGCTTCAAAGCCTCCGGTTCCAATGACGCCTGGCTGGCCGGCGCCTGCGTCGCCGTTCTGGTCATCTGGGGAGCCGCCTCGGCCGCCCGCGCCCAGGAGGTTTCCGCCAACGTCGCCGTCACCTCTGATTACGTCTTCCGGGGCGTGAGCCAGACCGAGGAGGAGGCCGCCATTTCCGCCGGGGTCGATCTGACCAACGGTTCGTTCTACGCCGGCGCCTGGGCCTCCAACGTCGCCTTCCCGGGTGATCCCGACACCGAGGCCGAGATCGACCTCTACGCCGGCATCCGCCCCGAGTTCGCCGGCTGGAACTGGGACTTCGGCGCGGTCGGCTATTTCTACACCGGCCAGCCGGACGGCGCGGACTACGACTACGTCGAGCTGAAGGCCGCCGCCTCGCGCGCCGTCGGTCCGGCCACGGTCGGCCTCGCGGCCTACTGGTCGCCAGACTTCTTCGGCGCTTCCGAGGACGAGGCGACCTATGTCGAGGCCAACGCCGCCTTCACGCCCGCTGACAAGTGGACCCTCTCGGGCGCGTTCGGCCGTCAGTTCCTGTCGTCGGACTTCGACTACACCACCTGGAATGTCGGCGCGGCCTATCAGATCAACGACAATCTGACCCTGGACCTGCGCTACCACGACACCGACGAGCACGACTTCGGGCAGATCTACGAGAGCCGCGCCGTCGCCACGCTGAAGGCGGCCTTCTGATGCTTCGCTCCATCCGTCCCGCGATCGTCATGATCGCCCTGTTCACCCTGATCCTGGGCGTCGCCTATCCGCTGGCGGTGACCGGGATCGCCCAGGCGGCCTTCCCGGCGCAGGCTAACGGCAGTCTGGTCCGCAACAACCAGGGTCAGGTCGTCGGCTCGTCCCTGATTGGCCAGCCGTTCGCGGCCGCTGGCTATTTGCACCCGCGTCCCTCCGCTGCCGGCGACGGCTACAACGCTGCCGGGTCGTCGGGCTCCAACCTCGGCCCGCTGAACGAGGACCTGAAGACCCGCGTGGCTGAAAGCGCCGTGGCGATCCGGATCGAGGACGGCGCGGGTACTATCCCCGCTGACGCCGTGACCACCTCCGCCTCGGGCCTCGACCCGGACATTTCACCGGCCTACGCTCGTCTTCAGGCTGGCCGCATCGCAAGGGCGCGGGGCGTGTCCGTCGAGGAGGTCCAGAAGGTGATCGATCGGCACACGGAGGGCGCGCTTCTGGGCTTCATCGGCCAGCCGCATGTCAATGTGCTGATGACCAACCGGGCCATCGACGCGCGCTTCCCGGCGCCCTGATTTGGCGGATCTGTCCGAAACGGCGAATACCCGGCCGGCCTCGCGAAAGCGGGGCCGGCTGAAGGTCTTTCTGGGCATGTCGCCCGGCGTCGGAAAGACTTACGAGATGCTGCGCGCCGCCCGCCGTCGAAAGGCCGAGGGCGGCGATGTCGTGGTCGGGGTGGTCGAGACGCACGGGCGGCGCGAGACCGAAAGTCTGCTGCGCGGGCTGGAGGTGATGGCGCGCCAGCCCATCGACTACAAGGCGCGCGTCCTGATGGAGTTCGACATCGACGGCGCCATCGCGCGGCGGCCCGAACTGCTGCTGGTGGATGAGTACGCCCACTCCAACGTGCCGGGCTCGCGCCATCCGAAGCGGTGGCAGGACGTGGAGGAGATCCTCGCCGCCGGGATCGACGTCTGGACCACCCTGAACGTGCAGCATCTGGAGAGCCTGTCGGACGTGGTGCTGCGCATCACCGGGGTGCGCCAGCGAGAGACGGTGCCCGACGGCGCGTTGTCAAAGGCCGACGACATCGAGGTCGTGGACATCACGCCCGAGGAACTGCGCAAGCGGCTCGCCGAGGGCAAGGTGTATGTGCCCGAGACGGCGCGGCTGGCGTCCGAGAATTTCTTCAAGGTCGAGAACCTGACCGCCCTGCGTGAGATGGCGCTGCGCCGGGCGGCCCAGACCGTCGACGACCAGTTGGTCGCCACCCTGCGCGAGAAGGGGGTGGAGGGGCCGTGGGCCGCCGGGGAGCGCATCCTGGTGCTGGTCGGCGGCGACGGCATGGCGGGAATGCTGGTGCGCGCCGGGCGACGTCTGTCCGACATGATGATGGACGCCCCCTGGACCGTCGCCCATGTGGATCGGCCGAGTGCAGCGGCGACTGATCCCATGGCGGCGGCGCGCCTGTCAGAAGCGCTGAAGCTGGCGGAGCAACTGGGCGGACGGACGCTGGTGCTCAGCGGTGACGACGTGGTCCGCACGGTGATGGACTATGCGCACCGCAACAACATGACCCAGATCGTCCTCGGCAAGGGACGCGAGAACCGCTTCAGCGAACTGATGGGACGGTCACTGGCGGCGGAGCTGCTGCGGTCGTCACGCGGCGCGGCGATCCATATCGTGACCGACCCGGGGACAGGTCCGACGGCGCCCGTCACCCTGCCGACGTTCAGCTTCGGCGGCTGGGCCGGATACGCCATCGGCGCGGGCTTCGTGGCCGCGGCGACGGGTCTGGCGCTGTTGCTGGACCGTTCGTTCGAGCGGGTGGACCTCGGCGTCGTCTACCTGTCCGCCGTCCTCGCCGCCGGGGTGCTGTATGGCCTGCGCCCGGCGCTGGCGGCGGCGACGGCGGCCTTCCTGATCTACAACTTCCTGTTCCTGGAGCCGCGCTACAGCTTCGCCATCGGCTCGCCCACCGACATCCTGACACTGATCGTCTTCTGGGCGGTGGCGCTGGTCACGGGAGTGCTGGCCGGGCGGGTGCGGGAACAGGCGAAGCGCGCCCAGCGCCGGGCCTCCGCCGTCTCGGCCTTGCTGGCCGCCAGCCAGGCCCTGTCCGCCGCCGAAGGCCATGCCGAGACCGCCCGTGTCCTGGCCGAACAGACCGCAGCCGCAGCCGGCGCCCGGGCCGTGGTGCTTTTGCCCGAGGGCGATGACATCGCCCTGGCCGCCAGCGCGCCGGATGCCGAGGCGCTGGGCTCCGCCGCCATGGCCGCCGCCCGCTGGGCCTGGGAGCGGGGCGAACCCGCCGGGCACGGCACAGGAACCTTGCCGCAGACCAGCTGGACCTTCCGGCCGTTGCAGGGCGTGCGCGGTCGTGCGGGCGTGGCGGGCATCGAGGCCGAGGCCCTGGCGTCAGGGTCTGACGAGGAGCGTCTGGCGCTGGCCCTGCTGGATCAGGGCGCGGTGGCGCTTGAACGCGCGCAACTGGCGGGGGAAGCGGTAGAGACCGAAAGCCTGCGCCGCGCCGACCGCTTCCGGGGCGCGCTGATGAACTCGGTCAGCCATGATCTCCGTACGCCGCTGTCCACGGTGCTCGGCGCCTCGACCACCCTGATCGACTACGGAAAGACGCTGAAGCCAGAGGTGCGCGATGACCTGCTTCTGAGCATCCGTGAGGAAGCCGAGCGGCTGAATCGCTATGTCGGCGACCTGCTGGACATGACGCGGCTGGAGGGGGGAGGGCTGAATGTCCGATCCGACTGGGTCGATGTGCGAGACGTTCTGAACGCCGCCGCCGATCGGATCGCGCGCCGGCTCGAGACCCGGCGCCTGACCCGCGACTTCCCCGCCGATCTCAGTCTGGTGATGCTGGACCAGGGGCTGCTGGAGCAGGCGGTGGTGAATATCCTTGAAAACGCCGTGGCCTACAGCCCGGACGGCTCGACCATCGAGCTGGCGGCTTATGAGGACCGGGGCTCGGTCGTCCTTTCCATCGAGGACGAGGGCAAGGGCATCCCGACCGTCGAGCTGGAACGCGTGTTCGACAAGTTCCGCCGCATGGAGGAGCCCACCGACCGATCCAAGGGCGCCGGTCTGGGCCTGGCCATCGCCAAGGGCTTCGTGGAGGCCATGGGCGGCCGGATCGCCGCCGCCAGCCCCATCGCCGATGGTCGCGGCACCCGCATCCTGATCAGCCTGCCCAAGACCATCGCGACCCACCCCAACCTGCTATAAAGCGCTGATGTCAGCCGCCCGCACCGTCATCCTCGTCATCGACGACGAACCGCAGATCCACCGCTTCCTGTCGCCGGCGCTGGACGCCGCCGGTTATGACGCCCGTCGCGCCGACAGCGGTCAGGAAGGCCTGCGCGCCATCGCTCTGTGGAGCCCGGATGCCGTGGTCCTGGATCTCGGCCTGCCCGACATGGACGGCAAGGATGTCCTGACCCGGGCGCGCGAGTTCTACACCGGCCCGATCATCATCCTGTCGGCCCGCGACCGGGAGGCCGAGAAGATCGCCGCCCTCGACCTGGGGGCCAATGACTATGTCGAAAAGCCATTCGGCGTCGGCGAACTGCTGGCCCGTCTTCGGGTGAACCTGCGTCAGTCGGTGGCGAGGCTCGAGACCACCGAACCCCTTGTCATCGGCGACGTGATCATCGATCTCGACCGTCGCATGGTGTCCCGCGGCGGCCAGGCCGTCCGGCTGACCCCCAAGGAATACGACGTGCTGGCTCGCCTGGCCCGCGACGCCGGAAAGGTGATCGGCCATCGGGACCTGCTGGTCGCCGTCTGGGGCGCGGCCCATGCTGAGGACACCCAGTATCTGCGCGTGGTGGTGGGTCAGCTGAGGCAGAAGCTGGAGAATGATCCGTCGCAGCCCAGCCTGATCCAGACGGAGCCGGCCATCGGCTATCGGTTGACGGTCTAGACTCGGAAAAGGCCGGTGGCGGAGAGGGTGTCTGCCTTGTCGAGGTCCATGGACGTGTTTTGCGGCCTCTAAAGGCATTCAAAAACAATAAGTTAAACAGATATTGCGTCCATACCCAGCCATGCTCGTCGCTTGAAATCCCCGACTTTATGTGGGACAAGAGGTGGGTCAAAGGGGAGGCGCCTATGCCGCGCAAGGCTAGAGAACTTTCGGCGCTGGCCGTAAATAGGCTTCGAGAGGATGGGCGTCACGCTGTGGGCGGTGCCGATGGCCTGCACCTACGTATAGCCGGAGCAAGCCGGGCTTGGGTGCTCCGCGCCAAGATCGGCGCGCGCCGGTGTGACATCGGTTTGGGACCGTTTCCAGAGGTGACGCTTACTGACGCACGCGATGCGGCGATCGACCTGAGACGGCAAATCCGAAGGGGTATCGATCCCCTAGGGGAGCGCAAGCAGGCCCGACTGAAGAGCCAAGCTGAGCGGCAACCCTTGATCACCTTCCGATCATGCGTTGAGGCCTATGTCGAAATGAACCGTGCAGGATGGAAGAATAAGAAGCACGCTGCTCAATGGTCAGCGACCTTGAAAAACTACGCATTCCCGACGATTGGCGAAACCGGGATCGCTGACGTGGATACTCCCGCGGTGCTTGCCGTCATCCAGCCGATCTGGACGACGAAGACCGAAACAGCCAGCCGATTGCGAGGGCGGATTGAGGCGGTGCTCGATTGGGCCCGCGTCCAAGGGTTCAGGGACGGCGACAACCCGGCGCGATGGCGTGGCCATCTCGACAAAACACTGCCCCCGCGCCGGCGTGTGCAGGGGGTCAACCATCATGCGGCTTTGCCCTACACCAAGGTCGCTGCGTTGATCCGTGAGCTTCAAGCGCGACCTGGCACCAGCGCCCGTGCTCTCGAATTCAGCATCCTTTGCGCTTCGCGGTCCGGCGAAGTCAGGGGTGCGCTTTGGGATGAGTTCGATTTGGAGGCAGGCCTTTGGACCATCCCAGCGGTGCGCATGAAGGCGAACAAAGAGCACAGGGTTCCACTCGCCCCTCAGGCGACCCAGTTGCTGCGAGACCTGCCGCGTTTCGACAAGGAGCTCCACGTGTTTGGAGCGCCTCGGGGAGGGCCGCTGTCTGACATGTCATTGACCGCCGTGCTCAAGCGTATGGGCCATATAGACATAACCCAGCATGGGTTCCGTTCGACTTTCCGCGACTGGGCGGGGGAGACCACGCCCTACGCCCGCGAGGTTATCGAGCATGCCCTCGCGCACCAACTCAAAGACAAGGCTGAAGCCGCCTATCAGCGCGGCGATCTGCTCCAGAAGCGGGCCGCGCTGATGAACGACTGGGCCGACTTCTGTGCGGGCAAACCGACGCCGGATTGAGTGTCGAAAAGCTTATCACGACCAAGATGATTGCAACTGCGCGGCATCGCCGCAGGGCGGCAGACGGCCCTAGTGCAGAGGTCGAAGCTGGGGCCGGCCTTCTCGCTATGACGAGCGCAGGTCGGAAGGATTCGAGGATGAGGCCAGCCCAAACGGTGCCCCGAAAAATCCTCTAACCCACTGATATCGGTACGTCGTGATGGCTCACCTGTCTCACAGGTGGAACACCAAGCGATTTATTTTGCTCTGGGGTGCGAGCCGCCACGACGGTCGTGACGGCAAGCTGATGTCCCGTTTGCGCATTCAGCGCACGCGATTTGAAGGGACATCCCCATGCCATCCGATAGCCCCCGCCTTGAGCGATTAACGACCGTTGTCGCCCGCACGGGCATGAGCCGCTCCTGGCTCTATAAAGAGGTCGCCGCCGGCAGTTTTCCGCCCCCCTGCAAAGTCGGGGGCGCTTCGCGCTGGGACACGGCTGCGGTCGATGCTTGGATCTACGCTAGGTGCGCAATGTCCGGAGCATCAGCTGGAGCGTGTGAATGAACGCTCCGATTCACGCTGGATCGTGTCGTGACCGGATGATCGGTCTCAGGCGGATTGCCCGCCAAGGAGCCTGAATACATGCACTACAGCACCCAATCACCCCGCCTTGAGCGGCTGCCGTCTGTCCTGTCGCGGACCGCAATGGGCAAATCCTGGATTTATCGCGAAATCGCCGCTGGGCGTTTTCCGCCTCCGGTGAAGATCGGTCGCTCCAGCGGCTGGGACAGCAGCGCGGTTGATGCGTGGATCGAGAACGCATTGATCTCCGGTTCGCGTCTGTACCCGGCTCAGTACAAGGGGCGCGCATGAACGCGTCTCCGAAGTCCCCGGAGATGCTGACCAAGCTCGAAGTCGCACAACGCCTCCAAGTGTCGATCAAAACGGTCGAGCGGTGGATGGCCTCTGGCGATTTTCCGGTCCACCGGTTCGGCAAAAGTGTCCGGATCTCAGTCCCCGACTACCGCGCCTTTGTCGACAGGACTCGGAAATGGAGCGTGATACATGCCGGGTAAACTGAAGTTCTCGCTGTCGTATGAATCTCCATACGACGGTCAAAATTGCTCCAAAATGACAATAGGCATTACACTGGCTGAGTATATGACGCCATTATATGAGGCATGTATTGACTATTGTCGCTGTTTGGCGCGATTTAATGTCCACAATCGTCTCCGAACGTTTCCGTTAGTCCATTTTATCAAATAGGCTGAGACATGAACACTCAAGAAATCGGCATGGCTGCCGCATCCCGCACTGGCTTCGGTTCTGGGCGCTCATCAAAGGCTTCGTCCCGCCGCGGCTGGGTCCGCTCCTTCGACCTGGACGATCCGTCTGACCCCCCGAAGACCTTCGCGGAGGTCATCTCGCGGCTCGAGGCACAGGATCCGCCGCACCCGTATGGCGCTGAGGTGAAGTCCGCTTTCAATCGCATGTGCGATGTTTTCGGTAAGAATCCCGAGCAGGTGCCGACCGACCCGGCGGGACTACGCAGGCTCATCGCTGATGCCTTGCCCGCCGCCGTGCCCAAAATGACCGCAAATCGCTGGACCCGCATCCGCAGCCTGGTGACGACACACCTCCGCAAAAGCGGCATTGAAATTGAGCCCGGGCGTGATGTGGGCGGCCATGCTGCTGAGTGGACTGCGCTCCTGAGTGCGGCTTCAAAGCCTATCCAGCTGGGGTTGTCTCGTTTCGCGAGTTATTGCACCCGCAATGCCCTCGAGCCGGCTGATGTCACCGAAGCGACCTTCGAACAGTTCGAGATGTGCTTGCGCGAACGCTCTCTGAAGGAAAATCGCGACGCCGTCTTCCGTAACTCGGTCCGCCGCTGGAATGATGCTGTCGGCTCCGTCGAGGGCTGGCCCCAGGTGACCATCCCCCTGCAGCGGCACTCGCGCTACTTCTCCCAGCCCTGGACCGATTTCCCAGCTAGCTACGTCGCAGATGTCGAGGCTTTCCTTACGGAATCGGCCGAGGACAACATCTGGGCCGATGACTACAAAGCCAGGTCCGCTCCCGCGACGATTTCGCTCCGCCGCCGTCAATTACTCATCCTCTCAAGCCTCCTGGTTCGCAGCGGGTTTCCGATCGAGAATCTCACAAGTCTCTTCGTGCTCACCATCCCGGAAAACGCCTTCGCAGCCTTGATGATCCAAGAGAAGCGTAAAGGCATATGCCGCTCGCTGGAGCAGCAGGTTTGGCTCTTGTCGCTCATTGCCGACGACTGGGCCAAACGCAGTGACCACGGCGCTCAACTGCGAAAGCGCGCAAGATGGATAAGCAAAAAACTCAACAAGCGTGCCGGTGTGTCAGAGCGCAACAAGGCGCGCCTGCGGCAGTTCGACGTGCCAGCCAATATGGCGGCGCTGCTGAACCTGCCCCACAGAATCTTTGCTGAAGCGCGGGCGAGCGAGGGCGGCAAAGCAAGGGATCCGCGCGGCCTCATGCTGGCCTTCGCCGTTGAGATGCTGCTGTTCGCAGCACTTCGCGGCGGCAACCTGACCGCCCTGGAACTTGACCGGCACTTCGTCGTGAACGGGCGTGGACGCCACCAAGTACGTCATCTCTACATTTCCGCCGACGAGATGAAGGGCACCGAAGATCTCGAAATGGCCATGCCGTCCGACACCAGCGCGCTGATGGACGAGTATCTCGCCGTCTACTGGCCCCAGCTGGCGCAAGCTGGATCTGCATACCTGTTCCCCAACCGCTATGGTCAGAAGCGGGCGAAGTCACACTTCGCTCAGGCGATCTCCGCATTCATCCGCGAAGAAACCGGCCTGATCATGCATGTGCACCTGTTCCGCCACTTCGCCGTCAAGCTGTACCTCGATGCACACAAGGGAGACATGGAAACGGCGCGGCAGTTCCTGAGGCACCGGTCCGATAAGGTTACCCGCGCCCACTACGCGGAGTCGCAGTGCGGCGCTGCCCAAGCCCGATACCACCAGACACTGGCTGAAGCCCGCTCGAACATTCGTGAGGATTTTCAATGAGACAAACACCTGAGAACCGATCCACGCCACTCCGCCAATGGCCGGCCGTCGACCGCGAGCGTTGGACTGAAGCCATGCACCCCCGCAGCATCTTCGACGCGGCGGCGAACGATGTGTCCGAACTGGCGCCGATTACGCTCAGCGGCCTTCAACATGGGTACGGTCAGTGGTTGAACTGGCTCCATCAACAAGATCCATCCCTGCTCACGTTGAGCCCGGGGGATCGGGCGGGCATCGAGCGGTTACGAGCTTATCATTGTGCGCTGATGGAGCAGGAGCTGGCCGACTTCACCGTGGCTGGACGCATCCGTTCGATCGCAGGAGTTTTGAGAGCGATCGAACCAGACAACGACTGGTCCCTCATCCAATCCGCCGCAGATCGGATCCATCGCGAGGCCAAGCCGAAAAAGGACATCCGCAAGATTCTACAGCCGGCTGCCGCGGTGCTGGATTTTGGATTTTCGCTGATGGAAAGCGCGACCCCTAAAGGTGATGGATTGGATGCCGGTGGCTACAGCTCGTTACGGTTCAGGGACGGACTGATCATTGCTTTCCTCATCCTTTGCCCGTTGCGCCGCCGCAATCTGGCGTCCCTGGCCTTTGGCAATGGGTTGGAAAGGAAAGGTGATCACTGGCAAATCCGCATACCAGGCGAAGAGACCAAATCAGGTCGAGAAGTCTATTGTCGCTGGCCGAGTCTGCTGGATGAGGCATTGGAAGAGTATCTTACGGTGCACCGGCCAGCCTTGCTTGCGGGGTACCGAGTTCGCGGACCTTCCACCGAAGCGCTCTGGATATCTCGGCTGGGCCGCAAAATGACGTCTCACGCCATTTACGAAACCGTGTGCCGTCGTACGAAAATCGAGTTCGGGACGGCCATCCACCCGCACGCCTTCCGCCATATGGCCGCGACGACGATTGCGACCCTCGTGCCAGAACAGACCGACCTGATCATGACCATCCTGGGTCACGTCTCGATCCGCACGTCAGAGAAATATTACAACAAGGCGCGGTCATTGGAGGCTGCCAAGAGAGTGAACGATAACCGAGCTCGGGCCCGGCGAGCGTCATACGTGATTGGGAGAAATCAGCCGCCGCTGGCGGCGTCTCTCTCCTGAACGGTGAGGGTACGGCTAGCGCTGTCCGGTGGCGGTTAACCAGACAACGCTAGCATAGCGCGACGCTAGTTTGGCTGACCGGATCGGAGTGCGATTGCTGAAGGGTCTGTGGCGTCGCGCTCGATCCCGGCGCTCTTCCGCTCAGAGGATGGTCCACCAGATCGACGGCGTGCGGGCGGGTCAGGATCGTGAACCGAACCAACTCCTCCATGTTCTGTGATCGTCGTGGGCGCATTTGGATGGCACGACGCTGCCAGTGGACGCGCTGACCTAGGCTGAAATCTCCGGCTTTACGCCGCCTTGGGAAGAGGGGCCTGACGCCGAGCCGGATCCCGACGAGCCGACACCGGATTGAGCCAGACCTGCACAGGGCGGTCGAAGCCATATCGGAAGAGCGCCGCAACGACGAAGGCGCCAATGAAGCCGACGCCCCAGAGCACCCAGCGAACGCCCGAGACGAGGGTCTCTTGGCCCAGTGCATCAAGCAGACCGAACCAGACGATGCGCGTCACCTCGTTGGTGAGGAACATCGAGAACGACATCAGCGCGAGATGTTCGATCAGCCGGGATGGCTTCAACACCGGGACCGCGCCGGCAGCCCAGATGATGATCGTCATCAGGCCCAGGGACAGCAGACTGAAGTCGCCGAAGGTTTGGAGAAGAACAAGGGCTAGCCCTGCGCTCATCCCAACAATGCCAGCCAAGCGCGGCACGACATAGACCCGAGAGCCGTAATAGGCCGCCGCGACGCCGAGCACGAAGAGCGGCAGGGCGCGAAGGATGCCGTAGCGCAGCGGCAGGCGGTAGATCGGATCACCGAGCCAGAACGATGCGGCCACGTCGGCGGCGATGACGAGAAGCGTCGCGCCTACCACCACCATCACCGGGTTCCAGCGCCAGAGCGCTCGGCAAATCCACGGCAGCAGGAGATAGCAGCCGATCAGGGCCGATAGTGTCCAGGACGGCGCATTCCACCCCTGTCCGCCCGGGACGCCGTAAGCTTGGATGAGCATCACCTGCGCGGGCAGTTGCGGCCAGTCAAACCACTGCGGATTGCTCGGCGTGAGGCCCGCTAGAGCAGCGCCGCCCACGATGCACACAAGGATCAGGCTCACCGCCAGGTGGGCCGGAATGACTCGCAAGAGGCGCTGGCGCGCATAGGTGACCAACGGAGCCTGTCTAGCGGCAAGGCGGTCGCCGTAAATGCGGGCGAGGACGTATCCGGAATCGATGATGAAGAAGTCAGTCAGCAGATAGCCGCGGTCGAACACCGGATGCAGTTGCGGCAGGGGAACCGGCGAGGCCTCGCGGAAATGGTAGAGGATGATCAGCGCCCCCACGATGAAGCGGAGCGCGTCCAGCCAGCCGCCCCGGGCGATGCGCGGCGGGATTGGCTTTTTCGGCTCGTCGTTGGCGCGAGACATGCCGGACCCTATTCCGGGAGCGGCCAAAGAAAGGTTAGCGCCTGGCGCAACTGGACCGACGGCAGCGTCAGTCCTCCACCTTGTCGATCACGACCGGCCGAGCGACGGTCGTATGCCGTTGAGCGGGTATGACGATATCGGCTCGGGCGGCGAACAGGCCAGCCGATCCGATCAGCCAGAGCAGGCCGATCGCACCTGCGATCATGCGTCCTCCGCGGTCCTGGGGCCCCAGAGTCAGACAGGCGACGCCGACGCCGCCCAGGACGACGGCATAGCCCAGATAGAGGGGGACGCCGTGAGACACGGACAGGGTGAAGGCGAGGCAGAAGACGACGCCGGCCGCCAAGAGGCTTGCGACCCCTGCGACGACCAAATCCAGGGTCAGGTTCGGCTTGGGCGGGGGCCTCGGCCGCGACCGCTTGGTCTTGACGCGGCCCTCCTTCCAACGAATGTCGCGACTCCGGACGGTGAAGCGCTTGCCGGCCAAGAGGTCAGGGTCTCACGCCACGGAGCGGGGCGTCCTCGTGGCGCGCCAGCAGGATCCTCATTCTGATGATCTCGGCCTCCTGGGCGGCGATGATCTCGCGAGCGAGGTTCTCGACGTCTGCGGCCTCGCCGTGCTCGACAGCGATCTTCGCCATGGCCACGGCGCCGTCATGGTGCGCGATCATGCCGCGAAGAAAATCGACGTCGGCGTCGCCTGTATAGGCGATGGCCATTTCCCGGTGCATCCGGTCATTCGCTTCGCGATAGGCCTGCGTGGAGGGAGCCTCCCCCGGCGTCGCGCCCTGGGTCTGATGCCCAGCGACATCCCGGGTGGACGACGGGGGCGTCGTCTCGGCCACGGGCCGGGACCGTGCCGACAGCATGCCGTAGGCGAAGGCCGACAGCGCGAGGAACACAGCGATGACGGAAGCCCAGCCGATGCGCTTCATGAGGTTGTTCTCTTCGAGTCTGGAACCGCCAGGGCGGCCGCGGCAGTCGATGGGGCAGCGTTGACGTTGGGGTCGCGGTAACCAAGGAGCCGGAGGGCGTTGAACACGACCAGCAGGGTCGAGCCCTCGTGCAACGCCACAGCCGGTCCGATGCCGAGGCCGAAGATGGTGGCGGGCACAAGGAAGGCGACGACCCCGAGGCTGACGACCAAGTTCTGCAGGATGATACCACGGGTTCGGCGGCTGAGGCCCACCGCGAACGGCAGTTGCGACAGATCGTCGGCCATCAGCGCGACGTCGGCGGTCTCCAGTGCGACGTCGGACCCGGCGGCGCCCATGGCGATGCCCACGGTCGCCGTGGCCATGGCTGGGGCGTCGTTCACGCCGTCCCCCACCATGGCGATCTTGCCCTCGGCGCGCAGTCGTTTGATGGCGTCGACCTTGGCCTCGGGCATGAGATCGCCCCAGGCCTCGGTCAGACCGACCTGGGCGGCGATCGCCTGGGCGGCCTTCTGATGATCTCCGGAGATCATGATCATCCGCGACACGCCCAGCCTGCGCAGGGCGTCCAGCGTCGCACGGGCCGCCGGCCTCGGCGTGTCCAGCAGCCCGATCACGCCGAGATCGCGCTCGCCCCGGCGAACGACCATCAGAGTGCGACCCTCCAGCCGCAGGCGGGTGACTGCGGCTTCCGCCTCATCGCTGAGCGGGCCGATCCCATCCACGCCGAACATCTCGGGCTTGCCGATCCACACCGGCGCGCCTTCAAACCGGGCGGTGACGCCCTTCCCCGTCAGGCTCTTCAGCTCCGAGGCCGCGGCGATCGCCGCGCCAGCGAGCCGCTCCAGCCCGTCACGCGCGATCGCCTCCGCAAGAGGGTGGTCGCTCAACCGCTCGACGGCGACGGCGGTCCTCAGGAGATCGAGTTCCGTCGCGCCGCCCACGGGCACGATGTCCGTGATGCGGGGGCGTCCTTCGGTCAGGGTGCCTGTCTTGTCGAATGCGATGGCATGAAGCGAGCCGAGGTTCTCCAAGGGTGCGCCGCCCTTGATCAGCACGCCCGCCCGAGCCGCCCGCGCGACGCCCGAGAGGACCGCGCTGGGCGTAGCGATAGCGAGAGCGCAGGGGCTGGCCGCCACCAGGACCGCCATGGCCCGATAGAAGCTGTCGCGGAACGGCTCGTCGACCACCACCCACGCGAAGAGCAGGACGAACGCGAGGCCGAGAACGACAGGGACGAAAATCCGCTCGAAGCGGTCCGTAAACCGCTGCGTGGGCGACTTCTGGGTTTCCGCCTCGCTGACCATCCGGACGACCTTGGCCAGGGTCGTGTCACTGGATTTGCGCGTCGTTTCGATCTCGATCGCACCGGCCCCATTGATGGTCCCCGCAAACACGATGGACGCGGACGCAATCTGCGCCGGCCGGGCGCGGGCCGCAGCCGCATCGGGAACCGGCTGCTTGTCGACCGGCATGCTTTCGCCCGTGACGGGGGCCTGATTGATGCTTGTCGCGCCCACTACGACGAAGCCGTCGGCCGGCAGCCGTTCGTTGGGCCGCACCACGACTGTGTCGCCGACCTCCACCTCCTCGACCGGAACCTCCACCACCTCGTCGCCGCGACGCACGTGGGCCGTGCGCGGCGCCAGGTCCGCCAAGGCTTCAATCGCGCGCTTGGCGCGACCCATGGCGTAGTGCTCGAGAGCGTGGCCGATGCTGAACAGGAAGAGGAGGAGCGCGCCCTCCGCCCAAGCCCCGAGCGCTGCGGCGCCGGCGGCTGCCACGAGCATGAGCGTGTCGATCTCGAAACGCCTGTTGCGAAGGTTGTGGAAGGCCTCGCGGACCGTAAAGAAGCCGCCGAAACCGTAGGCGATGAGGTAGAGCGCAAGCGACATCCAGACCGGGACGCCCGGAGTGAGCTTTTCCAAACCGAAGCCCACCGCCAGAGCGGCGCCGCTCGCCAAGGCGAAGATCACCTCGGTGTTCGACCCGAATATGCCGACATGCGCGTGGGGATCTGCTCCCGCCTCTACACCCGCGTGGTCATGACCGCCCCCGGCTTGAGGGAGGGTTTCGGACGAACTCATCGGACCGCCTCCTCATTGTCTTTGGTGCGAGCAGCGTCTCGCAGGATTTCGACGCCGCCTTTGATCGCGAGCGCGGCGACCAGTAGTCCAACCACCAGGTCCGGCCAGGCCTGATCAAGCCACAGTACGAGCCCACCGGCGACGAGAATGCCGCCATTCGCGGCGAAGTCATTCAGACTGAAGGTCTCCGCGGCGTCCATGTTCACATCATCGGATGTGACCCGTTTCAGCAGCATCAGGCAGATCAGATTCACGATCGCCGCCACCATGGCCAGACCCATCATGGTCCAGCCGACGGGTTCGGCACCGAACCACCACCGACGGCCGACATCGATCAAAACCCCAACGGCGAAAAGCAGCAGCAGAACGCCGGACAATCGGGCGGCGCCGCGCTTCCAGGACAGGGCGCGGCCTACCGCAAGAAAACTGATCAAATAAACGACCGAGTCCGCGCCGTTGTCGACCGCATTGGCCAGCAGCGCGCTAGAGTCGGCAAGGATGCCGCCGGCGCCCAAACCCACAAACAGAAGTGCGTTGAGCACCAGAACGAGCAGGAGGGTTTTTCGCTGGCGGCGTTCATCCGCGTCGACACTCATGTTCGTAGCTCCTGCGAAGAAATCAGCGTCTAGACCGTTGCGGTCGTTGCATCAGGCCACCGGAGCACCTCGACCGCTTCAAGCGTGATCGGCCCCAGATGCTCCAGATCGGCCAAGCTCTGGACGAAGGCGCGTAGCTTGGTGTCATGGTCCAGCGCTTCGACGATCAGAGCCTGGTCGTCGTCCAGCAGGTGGCGCCGATGGATGTGCGGCGTGTGGCCGAAACCGATCAAAGCCCGCAGCACGGTCACCCCGGCGACACCAGCTTGCCGGGCTCGTTCGACCACAATCTCGAAGACCCTCCTGTCGCCGAAATAAGCGGCCTCATCGGTGTAGATGCGCATCAGTTTGATGGGGTCAGACATGTCGCCTCCTTGAAAGGGTCCCCGCCGCCGATGCGACGGCGGGGACGGGGACTATTCCGCGGGGGCCGGCTCAGCGGCCATAGTGTCGTCGGGTCTGGCCCGCCGACCCTCAGTCCGGCCGAGGACCAGCCGGCTCATGGCCGGCAGGACGAGCAGCGTCAGCAGTGTCGCGGTGATGAGGCCGCCGATGACCACCATGGCCAGAGGCTTCTGCACCTCAGCGCCGGTGCCATGGGCCAAGGCCATGGGCACGAAGCCGATGGCGGGGACGAGGCCGGTCATGATGACCGGGCGCACCCGCTCCATGCAGCCCTCGATGATGGAGCGGGAGAGCTCCATCCCATCATCGAGCCGCTGGCGGATCGACGACATCACCACCAGTCCGTTCAGCACCGCGACGCCGGCGAGGCAGATGAAGCCTACTGCCGCCGACACCGAGAACGAGATGCCAGTCAACGCCAGGGCGAAGACGCCCCCGGCGAGCCCGAGCGGCACGGTGAGGAAGACCGCCACCGCCCGACCAAAGGTCCCCACGGCCAGGAACAGAACCGCAAAGATGGCGAGGAAGCAGATCGGCACCACCAGCGAGAGTCGGTCAGACGCCGCCTTCAGGTTTTGGAATTGTCCGCCCCACTCGATCCACGAGCCCGCCGGCAGGGCGACGGCCCCCACCTTGGGAGTCGCCTCCCTGACAAACGACCCCACGTCGCGACCGCGGACGTTGGCTTGCACCACCACGCGTCGCTTGCCGTTCTCCCGACTGATCTGGTTGAGCCCCTCAGCGAAGCGGAACGAGGCCACCTGCCTCAGGGGCACCGACGCCCGCGTTCGACCCTCTGCTTCGGGCAACATCACAGGGATGGCGCCGATGGCGTCGAGGTCATGACGGCTGGCGTTAGGCACGCGGACGACCACGTCAAAGCGGCGATCGCCCTCGAACAACTGCCCCGCCTCGCGGCCACCCATGGCGGCCGCGACCGTATCGGCGACCTCCTCCACCGTTAGGCCGAAGCGCGCGATGGCGGCCCGGTCGAAGGTGACATCCAGCGATGGAGCGCCGTCGGTTTGTTCGACCTTCACGTCGGCAGCGCCTGCCGTGGCGTTAAGCTGCGCCGCGATCTGGTTGGCGGTCGCGGTCAGCTTGTCCAGGTCGTCGCCGTAGAGCTTGATGGCCACGTCGCCGCGCACGCCGGCGATCAGTTCATTGAAGCGCAGTTCAATGGGCTGGCTGAGTTCATAGCCTTGTCCCACCTGGGCGTTGGCTGCCGCCTCCACGCGTTCGATCACGTCTTCCTTGGTGTGCACCCCCTCCGGCCATTCGCTCTGCGGCTTCAGAATAATGAAGCCGTCCGAGATGTTGGGCGGCATGGGATCGGTGGCCACTTCGGCGGTGCCCGTCTTGGAGAACATCAGCTCGACCTCCGGCAGCGCCGTGATCGCCCGTTCGACGCCTCGCTGCATTCGGATGGATTGCTCCACCGCAGTGGAAGGCACCCGCTGTGAGGCGACGGCGAGGTTCCGCTCATCGAGGGTCGGAATGAACTCCTGACCCAGGAACGAGAACACCACGCCAGCCACGACGAATAATGCCAGGCCGCCCCCAACGAAGGGCCAAGGACGGGCGACGGCCTGATGCAGGACGGGTTCGTATTTCGCCTTGATCCAGCGAATGGCGAACACGTCCTTCTCGGAGACCTTGTTGCGCATCACCAGGGCGACCATCGCCGGAATGAAGGTGATCGAGAGGATGAAGGCCGCGACCAGGGCCAGCATCAAGGTGATGGCCATGGGCGAGAAGGTCTTGCCCTCCACGCCCTGGAAGGTGAGCAGGGGCGCAAAGACCAGAAGGATGATGGCCTGGCCGTAGACGGTCGGCTTGATCATCTCCTGGGTGGCTATGGTGGTTTCCTCGAGCCGCTCGCGCAGGCTCAGCAAGCGGCCCTCGTGGTGTTGTCTCTCGGCCAATCGCCTCAGACAGTTCTCGATGATGATCACCGAGCCGTCGACGATAAGGCCGAAGTCGAGCGCCCCCAGGCTCATCAGATTGCCCGACACCCCCATGAAGTTCATGCCGATGGCGGTCATGAAGAAGGAGATCGGAATAATCGCGACCGCGATCAGCGCCGCGCGAACGTTGCCGAGCAGCAGGAACAGGGCGACGGCGACCAGCAGGGCGCCTTCGATCAGGTTGCGTTGGACGGTCGAGATGGTGGCGTTGACCAGCTTGGAACGGTCAAGGACCGGGGTGACCTTGATGCCCGGCGGCAAGGATCGAACAGTTGTTTCCAGCTGCTCGCCGACCGCACGGGCCACCGTGCGGCTGTTCTCGCCGATCAGCATCAGGGTGGTGCCGATGACGACCTCGTGGCCGTTCATCGTTGCGCCGCCGGTTCGCAGATCGCCGCCCAGACGGACAACGGCGACATCCCTCACTGCGACAGGCACGCCGCCGCGGGTGGCGACGATCGCCTCTTCGATCTGGCTCAGGCTGCGGATGCGGGCGTCTGCCCGCACCAGATAAGCCTCGCCGCCCCGCTCGACGAAGTTGGCGCCGACCGAGAGGTTCGCGGCCTCAAGGCCTTCCGCCAACTCGGTGAAGGAGACGCCATACTGAGCCAGGCGCGTGGGATCAGGTTCAACGACGTACTGCTTCTCGAAGCCGCCGATCGTGTCGACACCGGCGACGCCATCGACCGTGCGTAGCTGCGGGGCGATGATCCAGTCCTGAACCGTCCGCAGATAAGCCGCTCGTGAGATATCGTCGGTCAGACGATCCCCTTCAGGCGTCAGGAACGACCCGTCGGACTGCCAACCCGGTTGACCGTTGCGCACCGTCGCGCCTCGGCCGCCCGGATTGGCGAAGTCGATCGCGTACATGAAGACCTCGCCGAGACCGGTAGTGACCGGACCGATCTGCGGTTGGACGCCTTCGGGCAGGCTTTCCTGAGCCTGAACGAGGCGCTCGCTGACCTGCTGGCGCGCGAAGTAGAGATCGACGTTTTCTTCGAAGATGACCGTAACCTGCGAGAAGCCATTGCGAGACAACGAGCGGGTCGACTGAAGGCCGGGGATCCCGGCCATTGCAGTCTCGACCGGGAAGGTGACGCGCTTTTCGATCTCAATGGGAGAAAGAGAGGCGTCCTGGGTGTTGATCTGCACCTGGTTGTTGGTGATGTCGGGGACCGCGTCGATTGGCAGCTGCGTGAGCTGCCAGGCGCCGTAGGTGGAGACGGCCAGCACGAGCGCGATGATCATCCATCGCGCGCGTACTGACAGGGCCATGAGGCTGGCGATCATGGCCTAGTGCTCCACTTCGCCGGCGCCAAGCGCGGCCTTGAGCAGGAAGGCGTTGCGCGTAGCGACCGTCTGGCCAGCAGAGAGGCCTGAGATGATCTGGGCGCGCCCGGCGGTGCGCTGACCGACCATGACTGGTGCGGGGACAAAGCCCGTTGCGGTCCGGACGAACACCACTTCTCGCCCCTCGACCGTCTGGATGGCCTCCTCCGGGACCGAGACGCCGTCGCTCGCCTGGCCATCGCGTGTGAATATGCGCACGGAGATAGCCTGGCCGGGGCGAAGGCCGCCTACACCCGAGACGTTCAATATGACCGTGGCGGCGCGGCTTTCGGCGTCAACGCCTGGGGTAATCGAACGGACGGTGGCCTGAACCTCGCCTTCCGGCAGGGTGATGCTGGCCCGGTCGCCCGGTGCGATCCGGCCCGCATCGGCCGCGGAGACCGCTGCCTGGATTTCGATCTGGTTGGAGTTGGCGACGTGGAACAGTTCGGTCCCGGCCGTGACGAAGGCGCCGAGCGTCGCGTTCGATTCCGTCACGCGTCCGCTGATCGGGCTGACGACGCCGGTGCTGCGGCCGTCGCCTGACACGCGAGCCGCGGCGGCGGCTGAAGCCGTTCGACGGGATTCCGCCTCAGCTTCTGCGAGGACGGTCTGGGCCGCTTCGAGGTCCTGCCTCGCGGTGATCTGGGCGTCGAACAGCCGCTGCTCGCGGGCCAGAGCCTGCCGTGCGGAGGTCAGGCGCGCCTGAGCAGCGGACCGCTCGGCGGCGATCGTGGAAGCTTCTCGGCTTTCGATCAGCGCAACCGTCTGGCCCGCCCTGACGCTGTCGCCGAGCCTCAACGACACTCGGGTGATGACCCCATCGGCGCGGGCGGCGAGGACTGCTTGACCCTGTGGCGTTGCAACGACCGTGCCCTGGGCGACGACCTCAGCGCTGAGCGAGCCGCTGCCCACGGGCTCCAGGACGATGCCAGCCGCCTGAATGCGAGCGGCGTCCATCTCAAGAGCTTCGGTCACGCCGTGCTCCCCCTCTTCTTCGCCATGAGCTTCTGCAGCAGCTTCCGGCTTCTGGGTCATGCTCCAGACGGCGAAGCCGCCCCCCAGCAGGATGACGGTCGCCGCAGCGCCGGCCATGAGGCGTTGTTGGTTGGTCAGTTTTCTCATTGAGCCGATCCTTCGGTTTCGGTGGCGCGGGTCAGGGCGGCGGCTGCATCGGCGCGCTCCTGCTCGGCGGTGATGATGGCGGCCTGAACCGTGTTGAGCGCCTCTTCGGCGTCCAGCACGTCAAGCAGGGTGAAGCGGCCGGCGGCAAAGCCTTCGCGCGCGATACGCACGGCTTCCAGGGCTTCCGGTTCAGCCTGATTTTCCAGGAAAGCGAGCTGCGCTTCGGCCGTTCTGAGAGCGGCTTGAGCGTTACGCGTCCGTTGGATGGAACCCGCCAGGGCCGCATTGCGACGGGCTTCTGCGCCGGTCCGCTCCGCATTGGCGGCGGCGATATTTCCCTGATTGCGGTCGAAGATCCCGATGGGCATGGAAGCGCCCACCACCAGAGCAGTGTCGTCCGTGCCGCGGAACTGTCGGGCGCCGACGCTGACCGTTACGTCCGGCCGGGACAGGCTCCGTTCCCGTTCAACGGCCGCGATCGACATGGCCACCTCCGCTTCTGCGAGGCGCACGTCGAGCGTGGTGGCGGGGTCGACCGCGACATTCGACGCGATGAGGGGCTCAGGCGCTGTCGGTTCGGGTAGATCGTCGCTGCCGCCCCACAGCGCAGCCAGCGCTCGCTGGGCCTGGGCGAGTTCCGCCTCGGCTGCACGAACCTCGCCGACCGCTTCAAGAGTGGCTGTGCGCGCCCGCATGGCGCGGAGCGGCGGTTCACGACCGGCATCGACCAGTTCAGTGGCTATGGTCTGCAGGTTGTCGGCGCGGACGAACTGCTCGCGGGCCAGGTCGAGCCGGCGGCGATCCGCCCAGGCGTCGGCGTAGGCTTCGCGCACCTGCTGTTCCAGATCGGCCCGCGCTACTTCGAGCCGCAGCCGTGCGACGTCGACTTCAGCGAAGGCGGCGCGCTCTCGCGCACTCCGCTTGCCGCCGAGTTCGAACCGTTGTTCCACGCTGAGCGTGCTTTCAGCGTCGTCGAGGCCGGAGAAGGCGCCGGTGCCCGCGAAATTCTCGATCTCGAAACCGACTTCCGGATTGGGCCTAAAGCCCGCCTGCTGGGCGCGCCCAATGGCTGCGGCGACGTCGGCTTCGGCGGCCGCCAAGACGGGCGAAGAGGTCGCGGCACGGGCCAGGGCCTCCGCCAGGGTGACGGGTTCGGCGATAGCTGTTCCTGGCGCCAATATGGCCAGGACCGCCGCGATTGTGATCGCGGCTCCGCTTGCCGCACGGGGCGGCAAACGGCGAGTAGGGGAGGGCATTGGTTCTGTTTCCCGGATGGTTGACGTGGATGGCGCGCGTTTCGCGCGCAGTCCCGTCAGCCTCTGGGAGGGCGGTCTGGTCCGGTGGGCTTGCGTGACGCCAGCCGATCGGTCGGTGGGAGAGGCGCAGGGTCCGAAGCGCGGCCTGTCGAGGTCAAGTCATCGGACATGTTGGGGGCGGCCACTGCGCTATGATGGCAATGGCCGTGCCCGCAGATTGCGTGCTGACCCAGTCCGTCGGCGCCGTCAGTGTCTGAAGGGGCGTCAGTCACCTGCTCGGAGATATGGGCCGTCACCGCCTCGGGCACGCAGGTAGCGGCCTCGACGACAGAAACCAGCACGAACATGGCCAGAAACGACGCGAGAAGCGTCGCCATCCAACTGTGTCTGGCCGAGGAGAATCCCATAGCGTCCCATAACACGGTCCGTCGTGACCGCAACCGCCTCATGGTCGCAGGCGGAAGGGCGCGACCGAAGCAGCAGGTCTGACCAATGCAGAGCTCGGCCTGCCAACGTCTGGCAGGAGACGCGGGATTGTGAAGGCCAGCTTGGGCCAAAACGTCGGCGAGTAGTGATCAAGACGCCCGCCCTTTCGGACGGGCGTCCCTGATCAACGGATCAGCAGCAGGTGCACGCCGCGATGGCGTCGCAACATGCACACACGGCATGGGCCAAGGCTTCCGGCGCCGCCGCGAACGCTGCGGAACCAGTGGCCAGCAGCACGAAGGCCGCGATGGAGAGAGTACGTTTCATGGTTTGATCTCTAATTTGATTGAATGAAGTCGTTCTTCGAAACGGGATCAGGTTCGTGGTGGCGGATCGTCCGCTTCAAGGGTGAAGTCCGCGTTTCGCGAATCGAGCGCCGTATAGTGAACGGCGACGTAGAGGCGGGCAGAGGCCGGACTAACGACCTGCGGAATGAGGCCTGACAGAAGATCAGGCACGCTGTCTGGCAGGAGGCCTTTTCCATTTCTTGTTCGCATGGCGCGTCCTCGCCGCCCATGGACATGGACATCATCGACATCGTCTCATGACCGGCTGGCGTTCCAGCGGTCACCGAGGCGCTCGACACGAACAGAACCGCCAGCGCCGCTAGAAGCGCCACCGCCACCGGGAGGAGGTCATGCCGTCGGAAGGTCATCATCATGACTATACGCCGAACATCCCGTCTGGTTACAACTCCGGCCGCCGACGGTGCGACATTCGAGCAGCCCAGCTGCGTGCGGTTGAGGGTTGGCTGTCCAAGGCATCGCGGATGTCCGCTCATTTCGCGCGGCCGGTCTCGGCATGCAAGTTCATCGAGGCGCTGCAGCGGTCGTCGCTGCTTTAAGCGCGACAGCCGCCTGGGCCGAATGCTATTGCGAGCCGTTCACAACTAGGTCCGCCATGCGCCCTCTGCTTCGTCTGCTCGCTATCCTGTTCGCAATGGGGCTCGCCGCCCCGGCTCTCGCCCAGTCGCCGTCCGCCGCGGAGGCGCAGGTCGCTTGGCGTCTGCTCGACTATGTTGCAGTCGATTACGCGGGCGCCGTGACGAACGGGCGGGTGACCAACCCGGCCGAATACGGAGAAATGATCGAGTTTGGCGGACAAATTCGAGCCCGGCTGGAAGCACTGCCTTCGCACTCGGCCAAAGCCGGTTTGATCCGGGACGCCGCAGCCCTGCAGGTTTCCATCCGGGAAAAGGCGGACCCAAGCGTCGTAGGCGCACAGGCTAAGGCATTGGCGGGAGCTGTCCTGGCTGCCTATCCAAGCCCGCTCGCGCCATCCACCCCGCCCAATCTCGCCCGCGGGGCGACGCTCTATGCTGAGCAGTGCGCCGCCTGCCACGGCGCAACCGGAAGGGCCGATGGCCCCGGGGCTGAAGGCCTTGATCCGCCCGCCATCGCGTTCGCTGACCTGGAGCGCGCCCGGCAGCGCAGCGTCTTTGGCCTCTATCAGGTGATCGATCAGGGGCTGGAAGGCACCGCCATGGCCAGCTTCGCCCACTTGCCGGCCGAGGATCGGTGGGCGCTTGCCTTCTATGTCGGCCGGTTCGCCTTCACTGACGCTGAGGCCATAGAAGGCCGACGCCTCTGGGAGAACGACCCGTCGATCCGCGTGGCCTACCCTGATCTCGCCGCTGTGACCCAGGCCTCGCCGGCCGAGCTGGCGGGCCGCATTGGGGACACGAAGGCTCGGGCGTTGACCGCCTATCTTCGGCGCCATCCGGAAGCGGCAGTTCGGCCTCAAGGTTCAACGTTGAGCCTGGCGCGATCGCGCTTGGCTGAAAGCGAAGCCGCTTATCGTCGCGGTGATCGCAAAGCGGCGACGGACCTTGCCCTGTCGGCCTATCTCGACGGCTTCGAACCCGTGGAGCCCGCGCTCGGCGCCCGGGATGGCGCGCTCCTGCGTCGCGTCGAAACCGCAATGACTGACCTGCGCGTCTCCATTGGCAAGGGCGCCCCGATCCAGGAGGTGGCGGACCGGGTCGCGCGCGTGAACGCATTACTGGACACAGCAGAGCGCGCCCTCGCACCCCAGAAGGCGGATAACGTCGCCAGCTTCCTCGGCGCCTTCACCATCCTGCTTCGTGAAGGCTTAGAGGCGCTCCTGATCGTGATTGCGATGATCGCCTTCCTCAGAAAAGCCGAGCGTCCGGAAGTCCTTCGTTATGTCCACGGCGGCTGGATTGCGGCGCTGGTCGCCGGCGGCGCTACCTGGGTGGCGGCGACCTATTTGGTCTCGATCAGCGGGGCCAGTCGCGAGCTCACCGAGGGGTTCGGCTCTCTTTTGGCGGCCGTCGTGCTCGTCTCGGTCGGCATCTGGATGCACGGCAAATCACACGCCGACGCCTGGCAGACCTACATTCGCGACAAGCTTTCCAAAGCCCTGTCGCAGCGCTCTGCCTGGTTCCTGTTCCTCCTGGCCTTCGTCGTCGTCTACCGGGAGGTGTTTGAAACCATCTTGTTCTACGCCGCGATCTGGAGCCAGGGCGGCCACATCGGCATGCTGGCAGGCGCTCTCACTGGGGTGTTGATCCTGGCCGTCGTGGCTTGGGCGCTGTTGGCTTACAGCAAACGTCTCCCGATCGGACGCTTCTTCTCCCTGAGCTCGATCCTGATGGCCGTCCTGTCCGTCGTGTTGGTGGGCAAGGGTGTGGCGGCCTTGCAGGAAGCGGGCTGGCTCGACGTGCATCCGCTCGTTTGGATTCCCCGGCTTGAGCTTGCCGGGCTCTATCCGACGATTGAAGGGGTGCTCGTCCAGGTGTTGACCATCATCGTGTTAGTCGTGGGCTTCAGGCGCAGCTCACCGCGCGCCGCGAGCTGACGAGCTCGGCGTTCGGCAGCGACGTACCCTAGGCGGAAGCCCCGGCCGACTCTGGCCTGCGGCCTCAGAGCTCGCAGCCTAGCCCGCTTCAGCAATCACTCACGACTAAAGGCCGGCCTTAGCTCGGGCGGCATGCTGCGCAGAGGCCATGAGCTTCAATCGTGACCCGTGCGATCGTATAACCGGCGGCCGTTGTGGCCGTGCCTAGTGACACCGCCGGCAAGGATATCTGACGACAGGCGCCGCAACAGTCGCAGAGCAGGAAAGCGGCTGGTGAACCGGGCCGCGCGACTTCCGACGCCACATAGGACTTGTTGGATGCGAGGCGACTGACGAGACCACTGGCCTCGAGAAAATGAAGCGCCCGATAGATGGTCGCCGGCTTGGCAAGGCGGTGATCGGGGTGGAAGCCGTTCACCAGGTCATAGGCTTTGGTCGGCGCGCCGGCGCGGAGCAGCAGCTCAAGCACTCGCCGCCGCGGACGTGTCAACTGTCCGCCCAAGGCGGCCAAGCGCGCCGAAGCCGCTTCAAGCCCGGCTGCAACCTCCGGAGTTGTGGGCAGACGGCTCTCCGGTTGGTGGGTACAGCGAGAAGTCATGCGGACTTTAGTGCCACCAAGGTCGTTTGCGGGCGACGGCTGCTTTGTCCCTGACCGCCGGCGCAAAGCGCTGCAGCCTTTGCCCGGCCGAGGATATTCGTTCGATTGGAAGCCGGTTTCAGGCGCCGTTGTGACGGCTGAATACCCGCGTCGACCCGTCGTTGAGGATCAGCACAGTCGTATAAGGTTCGCGGCCGGCTGACTCCATCCCAGGCGACCCGGCCGGCATGCCGGGAGCGCTCAATGCCCGCGCGGCAGGCCGTTCTCTGAGCAGCCGGTCAATGTCCGAAGCCGGCACATGACCCTCAATAGCATAAGGGCTAATCAACGCGGTGTGACAGGACGCCAGCCAGTTGGGAATGCCGTGTTGCGCGCGGATAGGCGCCAAGTCCTCGCGCTCAACCACATCGACGGTCCAGCCAGCCTGACGCATGTGAGCAATCCAGCCGCCGCAGCAGCCGCACCATGGAGTTTTGTAGGCGGTGAGGCGCTTCTCCGGCATGGCGTGGGCGGCGCCAGCCAGACAGGCCAGTGGAATGCTGGCGAGGAGCGCGCGGCGGGAGGGGGCGGGGCGGGAGGGGACCATTGAGCGTCCTGCTTTGTGCAGGCGACACTATGGGAAGCGCTCCGCTCATTGACAACCGGCTCACGCTGTCGCGTCCGAACCTTCGGATAGAGCAACCAAGAACGTGCAGACGTATTCTGCCTTGGCCACGACCGGGACGTGTCGATTAGAGGGACTGGTCATGGGTGGACAGATCAACACCTTGGCTGATGAAGAAGCTTCCCCACCTACCTCAGACGCTGCCTGCGAACCGGGGCTTGGCGAGGGGGTAGAGGCGCTTGTGCGCCCCAAACTGCATCTGACTGGCAAGGGACTTAGTCCGGCGGACTATCGCGCCAAACACGGCTTGCATGATCATCAGGCGAACTTTGACTGATCGTCGCTGAGTTAACGCGTTTCGCAGCAGATATCTTAGGCGGAAGGCCCCGGCACGGACGTCCGCTTCTGACTCTTTGGCGACTCCGGGAGCGTCCGCTTTCCGGTGTGAGCCAAAGTTTGTTCTGGGGCATTGCAGCCTCGACCTTAGCGCGCTCGACCGATGGTCGTCGGCGGTTGGGCGGAGAGTTCCTGCCGAAATCGTAGAAGTGTCGCTTAGGTTGGTGAACGCTGCTGATTGTGGTTCACGGCCTCTGACGAAGGCCTCGCAGGCGCGCTGTCAGGTGCCAGTGAATGAGCGGGAGCCGAAGACGCATCATCCTGCATCTCGTCGCAGCACGTCATAGCCGCGTCCGCAGCCATGTCCTTGCAACAATCGCAGCCTTCGGCCGCCAGAGCCGCGCCCGCGCTCAGGGTCAGGATCGCGCCGGCGGCGGCCAGCAGGTTGGAAACCCTCATCGTCGTTCTCCTAGTGAACCATGAAGCTGACGGAGCCGGACATCTTGTGGCCGTCCGGGCCTTCGGCGGTCCAGGCGGCCGTGTAGTTGCCCGGCGCGAGGCGCGGAAGAGCCACGCCGACGGTGGCGGCGGCCGGCGCGGCGGGGACAGTGACGTCGACCGGAGCCTGCCCCTCGGCGGAGAGGGCGACGGTCTTGAGGACCATGGCGTGGGGGAAGGTGACGCTGAACCGCTCGGGCGAACCCTGGGTCATCGCGCCATTCGCAGGAACGGTCGTGATGCCGGATTGGGGCGCTGCGGCCTGGGCCGGCATAGCGTGACCCGCATGCGGGTCCTGGGCGGCGGCGGCGCCGGCGAACGCGAGGGCGGCGGTGACAACGAGAGTGCGGATCATCATGGGGTTTTCTCCTTCGGTTAGAACCAGGCCTTGAGGCCGACGACGAAGCGGGTGTCGTCGGTCTCGCCGCCTCGGGCCTCGATGTAGTCGGCGGTATCGCCGAACGCGCGGCTCCACTCGATGCCGACATAGGGGGCGAACTCCTTGCGGAATTCGTAGCGCAGTCGCAGGCCCGCCTCGATCGAGGACAGGCCCGAACCGATCTCCAGTTCCGGAATGTCGCTGGCTGAAGCGTCGATTTCGAGGCGGGGCTGAAGGATCAGGCGCTGGGTGATGCGCTGGTCGTATTCGGCCTCGACGCGGGCGGTCAGGTCGCCGTCGGTCGACAGGAAGGCGGCGGCGTCGACTTCCCACCAATGGGGCGCCAGGCCCTGCAGGCCGAGGACCAGATGCGTGGTGTCCTCGCCGTCGGGCCGGAAGTCCTGACGCACGCCGGCCTGAACGTCCCAGAAGGGCGTGACCGCGCGGCTGTAGAGCGCCTGGACTTCAGCCTCCTCGAGCTCGCCGCCGAAGTCGCCTTCGCCCTCGGACTTCCACCAGAAGCGATTGATGTCGCCGCCCGTCCAGCCCTGGACGTCCCAGAGGTAGGTCTCGCCGTCGTCGCCGAAGCCGGCTTCGAGGCGATCGAGAATGACGGCCGTGGTGCGGACGTCGCCGTTTTCGTGAATCAGGGTCCGGCGAGAGGCGGCCATGGCCTCGGCGCCGAAGACGAGATCGGCGGCGTGGGCAGGGCCGGCCAGGGCGGCGGCCGGGAGCGGGTCCTCCGGAGGACGGCCGGGATTGTCGGAGCTGGTCGCCACATCGGGCGGCCCCATGCTCATGGTCGACATGTCATGCCCGGCGTGAGGGTCGGTCTGCGCGGGCGACATGGCCGACATGTCGTGGCCCGCGTGCGGATCAGCCTGGCCGGGCGTCGCCGCCGGCATCTCGTGTCCCGCGTGCGGGTCTACGGGCGCGGGCTGCGCCGGCATCTGGTGGCCTGCATGCGGATCCGCGGCGGGCGGCGTCTGCGCGGGCGGCATGACGTGACCGGCGTGCGGATCCTGCGCCGGTCGGGCCGGCGCCTGTGGCGTGGGCCGCGGTGCTGGCGCGGGGCGCGTCGGCGCCGCGGTCGCCGGCATCGTGTGGCCCGCGTGAGGGTCCTGGGCCTGGGCGCTGAAGGCGCTGGCGGCGAGCACCAGCGGGGCGAGGGCGACGGCGAGGCGGTTCATGACGCAGCTCCGTCCATGGGCCGCACCGTCACAACATTGAACATGCCGGCGTGCATGTGCATCAGCATGTGGCAGTGGAAGGCCCAGTCACCGGGCGCGTCGGCGGTCAGATCGAAGGTCACCTTGCCGCCGGGCGCGACGTTGACCGTGTGCTTGAGGGGCTGGTGCCCGGCCGGTCCGCCGGTCACCAGTTCAAAGAAATGACCATGCAGATGGATCGGGTGGGCCATCATGGTGTCGTTGACCAGGGTCACCCGCACCCGCTCGTTGCGCTCGAAGCGGATCGGTTCGACCAGTTCGCTGAACTTTCGGCCGTCGAAGCCCCACATGAACCGCTCCATGTTGCCGGTCAGGTGGATCTCCATCGTCCGAGACGGGGGGCGCGGGTCCTTGTTCGGCTGGAGCGACACCAGGTCGGTGTAGACGAGGACGCGATGATCGACGGTCGTGAGACCGATCGGACGCTCACCCAGACGGTTGGCGGGGTCCATGGCGATCGCATCGACGCCGACGCCCACCGCCATGTCGGGCGGAGCGTTCTCGGGATCGCGCATGTTCATGCCCGACATGGACATCCCGGCCATCTCGCCGGCTGCGGGCGCGTTCTGGGTCGGAGCGGCGTGGTCCATGCCGGACATCGCGTCATGGTCCATACCGGACATGTCGCCCATCGCGCCGTGATCCATTCCGCCCATGCCCATGTCGCGCATGGTGAGGTTCGGGACCTCGCGCAGGGGAGGGACCTCGGCGGTCATGCCCAGGCGCGGCGCCAGGGTTGCCCGGCCCATGCCGGACCGGTCGATGGCTTCGGAGACGATGGTGTAGGCGCGGTCCTCGGTCGGCTGGACGATGACGTCGTAGGTCTCGGCGACTGAAATCTGGAACTCGTCCGTCTCGACCGGGCGCACGTTCTCGCCGTCGGCCTGCACCACGGTCATCGGCAAGCCCGGGATGCGAACGTTGAAGATGGACATGGCCGAGGCGTTGATGATGCGCAGCCGCACCCGCTCGCCGGGCCGGAACAGGCCGGTCCAGTTCTCCTGCGGCCCATGGCCGTTGATCAGATAGGTGTAGGTCGATCCGCTGACGTCGAGGATGTCGCGCGGGTCCATCCGCATCTGGCCCCACATGCGCCGTTCCTCCAGGCTCATGCGGTCGCTGCCGTCCATGAGCCCCGCCAGCGTGGTGCGCTGCTGGTTGAAGTAGCCCGGGCTCTTCTTCAGCTTGGCCAGGATTTCGTGCGGATGCATGAAACTCCAGTCCGACAGGACCAGCACATGCTCGCGGTCGTAGGCGACCGGATCGGCGCTCGCCGGGTCGATGACGATCGGACCGTAGTGGCCCATCGCCTCCTGAAGGTTGGAGTGGCTGTGATACCAGAAGGTGCCCGACTGCTTGATCGGGAACTCGTAGACGAAGGTTTCACGCGCCCGGATGCCGGGGAAGCTGATGCCGGGCACGCCGTCCATCTGGAACGGGACGAGCAGGCCGTGCCAGTGGATCGAGGTGTCCTCGTCCAGGGTGTTGGCGACTGATAGCCGGACGTTCTGACCTTCCCTAAGGCGTAGAAGCGGCGCCGGCAGAACGCCGTTGATGGTCACCGCATGGCCGGTGCGGCTGCCCACGGTGAAGGGCGTGTGTCCGACGGTCAGTTCGATGTTCGGTCCCGTCAGCGTCGGAAGATCTGCCCGCAGTCCCGCCGATCCTGTTTGCGCCCAGGCGGGGAGCAAACCCTGCAGGCCCAGCAGCCCGCCGCCGGCGGCTGCGCCACGGAGAAGCGTTCGGCGATCGAGGCGGAGCGTGGACATAGGCGAGAAATTCCTTGGTCGGGCTATTCGGCCGTTCGTTCAGATACGCAGCCGGGCGGCGTACCCCTTGCGTCAGGACGCCACAGACGTCGGGTTCGCAGCTTGCGCACCTTCCCATCATGGCGAGGTCAAGCGTCTCCGCCGGAAGCCTGGCCCAGAGCCGCCGTCAAGGTCTTGCGGGCGCGGGCGACGCGGGTCTCGACCGCCTTGGGCGTAATGCCGAGGATCGAGGCGATCTCGGCGTGAGACCGTCCCTCGAGCGTGGCGAGCAGAAGCGGCCCCTTCAGGGCGTCGGGAAGGTCCCGCAAGGCGCGTTGCAGAGCTTGGGCCCTGCGCTGATCGTCCAGCCGGGTCTCGGGTGAGGGCGCATCGTCGCCCACCGCCGCCGCCTCGGGCGCTTCCAGGCCCATGACGCCGCGCACGACCCGGCGCACCGCGCGCCGCCGACCCCAATCGCGACATTTGTTGAGAGCGATGGAGCGCAGCCAGACGTCGAACGGCCGCGCCGGATCATACCGCCGCAGGGCGAGCCAGGCGGACGCATAGCTTTCCTGAAGCACGTCATGCGCTTCGGACTCATCGCCGACATAGCGGCGCACGAACCGGTAGAGATCTGCCTTTGTGGCGGCCATCAAGGCGGTGAAGGCGGCCCGGTCTCCGGTCGCCGCACGGGCCTCGATGCTCTGCTCGGCACCCACGCGCGCCGCTTAGCCGGCGTCGTCGTGCAGGGCCTCGACGACGGCGGCGTCGAACACCTCGGCCTGCGCCGGGCTCAGGACGGATCGCATCTCGAACACGTGGGTGATCGTCGCCTTCTGCAGATCGCCCATGGCCGCGTGGAAATGATCGACCGCGGCCTGGACCTGGGGCGTGTCGCCGTCACTGGCGGCGATAGCGGCCGCCAGTTCGCGATTGGCCGCGCGGACTTCCGCTTCGAGCGCCGGCCGCTGAGCGGCGAACCGGGCTTCGACCACGTCGAGCCGTCGATCCTGCTCAGGGCTCAGGTCGAGTTTCTCATGGACGACGCTGTGCAGGCTTGGCGGCTGCCGCTCCCGCATGACCCAGGTCGCGCTCGCCCAGGTCGCCGCGCCGCTGGCCAGCGCGGCCAGGATGGCCGTGATAACGATCGACTTCCAGGCGGCCCTCATCCCCGAACGTCCAGGCCGGAGAGAGGCGACAAGCCCGCCGAGACCGTGAAAATCCGCATCTCGGACGGCTCCGGCCGTGGAGCCATGAGCATCAGCCCTCCGTTCGCGACGCCAATCACCAGAGCGAGCGCAACGGCGGCGACCCGAACCTGACCCATGCGGGCACGCTCCCTGCGTTCGCCGATCCGCACCCAGACCGCGTCTTCCATGCCGACCAGCCGGCCGGCGTCGCCCGGCCCGACCGCTGCGATCAACTCATTCATGTCGTCAGTCATTGCGCACCTGCGTCACGCCCCACTTGCCATACGCGCCGGCCTTCCGGTCCCCTCACGAGGGGACGAGCCGTCGCCCGCGTAGATACCAGAGACGACCGGGACGCGCCCTGTCGTCCGGGGAAAAGACGTGAGCGACAGAGCAGGGCCCAGGCGGGTTCCATTCCCCGACGTGCTCGATCCGCTCACGGGCGTGAGGTTCTTTCTCGCCCTCGGCGTCGTGCTGTTCCACTTCCAGCTCTACTGGACCCTCCCGGCGGAGAGCGCGGGCTTGTTGAACCGCGCGCGCCTGGGCGTGGATGTCTTCTTCATCCTGTCGGGCTTCATCCTGACCCACGTCTACCTGCAGGGAGACCGGGCCCCGAACTACGGTCGATTCCTGGCGGCGCGCCTGGCCCGGATCTATCCGGCTCACCTGTTCATCCTCCTGGCCATGCTTGGGCTGGTGCTGATCGCGCCGGTGTTCGGCGTCGGGCTGGAGCCTGGCCGGTTTAATCCCGTCGACTTCGCGGGCACCCTTCTGCTCGTACAGGCGTGGTTCCCGCGCGAGAGCATGGCGCTCTGGAACGGACCGGCCTGGTCGCTGTCGGCGGAGTGGTTCGCCTATCTGGCCTTCCCCGCCTATGCCGCCCTCGCGCTCCGGCTGCGGGCCAGGCCGTGGGTCCTGATTGCACTCGCCATGCTGTTTTTCGTCGCTTTGGACGCCTTCTACCGCGCCTGGTTCGGCCGGATGCTGCCTCGCGCCGAGGACAGCCTCGGGATCCTGCGCATCATTCCCGAATTCCTCTACGGCATTGGCCTCTACTATCTCGGTCAGCGCTGGACGCCTTCGCCGCGAATGTCCCTCATGGGCGCCCTGGTCGCCACGACCCTGCTGCTGACGCTCATGCAGATCGGCGCCGACGACCGGGTCATCGTGGCGGCGGCCGGTCCCTTCATCCTGTCGCTCGCCCTGTTGGCCAAGGCTCCGGTCCGGACCTTCCTGTCTCACCCCGTCCTTCTGTTCGCCGGCGAAGCGTCGTTCGCCCTCTATCTCGTCCACATCCCCATCCTGATGGTGTGGCGCAATGCGGCGCAGGCGTTCTCCGGCTGGGGTGCGGACTATCGAATGGGCCTGGTCGAACTGGCCGCCATGCTTGTGTTGACGCTCGCCGCCGCGGCCGCCATCCATGTCTTCGTCGAGCAGCCTGGCCGACGGTGGTTGCGGGCGCGGCTGGCGCCGCAGCGCGCCGACCCTGTCGAGGCGCAGCGATCCGTCCACAGCGATCAGGGAGAACCCTTTTGAATCCCGCCAATCTGAACCGTCGTCTACTCATGGGCGCGGCCGTCTTCATCGGCATGGGCGGGTCCGCCTGCGCCCAGACCCGTCCGTCCAGAAACCTCACGGTCTTCAAGACGCCCACCTGCGCCTGCTGCGACGCCTGGATCGCGCACATGCGCCAGGCGGGCTTCACCACCACCATCACCGTCCTTCCAAGCCTTCAATCGGTCCGGAGCAGCCGGGGCATGCCGGACGCGCTCGCCTCCTGTCATACCGGTCTGATCGATGGCTATCTGGTCGAGGGTCATGTGCCGGCCCCGGACGTCATTCGACTGCTGACCGAGAGACCGGCGGCGGTGGGCGTCGCGGTCCCGGGCATGCCGCTCGGTTCGCCCGGCATGGAGACGCCGCAGGGGCGCAAGGAGCCTTACGACACCCTGCTGGTGCTTCGCTCGGGCGCGACCCGCGTGTTCGCCCGCCACAACCCGCCGGCCTGACGCAGATCGCGCTCAGCCCGTTCAGATCACCCACAATCCGGAGTTCGCCATGTCCCGCACCTCTCTCGCCCTCGTCCTGTCGCTCGCCGTTCTTTCGGCGACACCCGCCTTCGCCCAGGACCACGCCCACGGGCATGCCCAAGCCGCCGGCTCGGTCGCCGCGGAAGCTGCGGACGCGGCGGCGGCCGTCGACGCCTTTCACGTCGCCCTGAAGGCCGGCGACACGAACGTCGCCCTGGCAATTATGGCGCCGGATGTGATGATCTTCGAGGAGGGTGGCGCGGAGCGATCGCGCGACGAGTATGCGTCCCATCACCTGGGCTCGGACGCCGCCTTCGCCGCCGCCTCTGAAGCGACGGTGACGCGCAGATCGGGATGGGCCGACGGGGACATCGCCTGGATCACCAGCGAAGGCCGCACCACGGGCCAATTCAACGGCCGCGCCGTAGACCGCCTGACGACCGAAACCATGGTCCTCAAACGCCATGCCGACGGCTGGCGCATCCACCACATTCACTGGTCGTCGCGCGCGCCCGGCTGACGCTCAGGCCCGCGCCAGCGGGTCGCCGGCCCTGCGACGTCGGTGAGGAACATCGGGAAGACGCCCGCCCTCGCGGGCGGGCGTCCCCGATAATACGATCAGCAGCAGGTGCAGGCTTCCGCGCAGGCTGCGATAGCGTCGCAGCAAGCGCATACGGCCTGCGCCACGGCGTCCGGCGCGGCCGCGAAGGCGGCTGAACCGGAAGCCAGCAGCACCAGGGCTGCGAGGGTGAGAGTGCGTTTCATGGTTTTGATCTCTGTTTGATTGAATGAGTCCGGTCATCTTCAACAGGATCAGCGTCGTGGGGGCGGGTCGTCCGCCTCCACGGTGAAATCGGCATGCCGCGCATCAAGGGATGGATAGAGGACAGACGCATAGACCCGTGCGGGGGTGGATTCACCGCCTTGGGGGACAAGGCCCTGGCAGATGGCCAGACACGCCTTATGGCACGAGATCCTGACGGTCTTCGGCTCGCACGGGACGCCGTCGCCGCTCATCGACATGGACGCCATATCCTGATCGACCGGAGCTTCGCAGGCGATCGAAGCGGTGGACACGAACAGCACGGCAAACGCCGCGAGCAGCGCGGTCGTCAGTCGGAGGAGGTTATGACGCAGGAACGGCATTGTCTGATCATACTTCAACGGTCGGCGGAGCGACGATCTCATTTTGATCATCGCAATCGAGCCTACAGAGACGCCGGGGGCGGCAGGGTTCCCATGACCGCCACGACGCCAATCAGGGCGAGTCCCAGACCCGTTTCGATCAACAGGCTGCGCCGGAGCGCGCTCATGGCGGCGACGGAGGGTTGGCCCGTCTCCAGCGCATAGCCCAGTGTCGGCGTCAGCCGGAACCGGTTGCTCGCCGCCAGCGCAAGCATCAAACCGAAGAGGACGAGCTTGGCGACCAGAAGCTGGCCGTAGAGGTTGCCCGCGATCGACGCCACGCGCTCGGGACCGATCAGGAACCAGCTGTTCACGAGACCGGTCAGCACCAGCAACAGGACCGCGAGCGTTCCAAGGCCGGCGAAGCCATGCAGGGCGCGATGGATTGCAAAGTCGTCCGGACCGGCTCGGCGCAGAAGCAGGGCCGTCAACGCCGCCAGGGCGCCCAGCCACAAGGCCGCTGCCACCGCGTGAATGATGTTGGCGACAAGATGGATGGGCCCGCCCGGACCCTCGGTGGCCGCGCCGTGACCCGTCCATGCGAAGCTGGCGGCCACGATCAGACCCAAGGCGGCCGTCACGCTCCAGAGCGCGCGACCGGGTTTCAGGGCGACCAAGGCGACAAGCCCAAGCAAGGCGGCGGCGGCCCGCACGACCATCGCCATGCCCAGGGCTGTGCCGGTGACCATAAAGGACAGAGACGCGGGTTTCACGGCTTCGCTCAGCGACCCCGCCATGACGGCAGTCTGGGCCACCAGGGCGGCGAGCGAGCCGAGCGCGACGATGATCGCCGCGAGGCGCAATGTCGGTCGCGACCATTCCAGGTTCGGCGCGTCGGCGTATTTAAAGCTGTAGAGAAGGAACAGCGGCGCGCCGAGAAGGACGACGCCGCCACCGTATTGAAGCCAACGAAGCGCGATGACCGCGACTTCCAGCACGGCGTCAGCGCACCGTGAAGGTGTAGGATCCCGTCATGCGGTGGCCGTCGCTCGAGGCGATACGCCAGTCGACACGGTAGGTGCCGGCGGCCAGCGGGCGAGCCAGCGCGCCCGTGAGGGTCCTGCCGTCCTCGGCGACCGAGGTGCGGATCGCGATCTTCTCCTCCGCCGCATTGACGACGTCGAAGCCGGAAAAGGCGGGAACGCTGCGTTCGCTGAAGGTCAGGGTCAGCGTCCGGGTCGCGGCCACGGTGGAGTCGGGCGCCGGGGTGGCGCTGACCAGGCGAGCGTGGGCCGCCGCCGGTCCGGCGGCGAAGGCCACGACCGCCGCGACGGCGATGAAGGGTGCGGGGTTGAAGTAACGCATACTCAGTCTCCAGACGTTTGGCCGGTCCCGGCCTTCTGCTTCTCTACGCGCCACACGACCGCGTCCCTCATGAAGAGGAAGCGGGGGGCGGCTGAGGCCTTCCCCCGCACGCCGGGGTCAGCGGCGACGCTTCTCGAGGAGCGCCTGCATCTGGGCGATCTCCTCCTGTTGACCACGCACGATGCCGTCGCACAGGGCGATGATCTCCGGATCGGTCAGGGAGGCTTGCTCGCACATCAACACAGCCCCGGAATGGTGCGGGATCATCGATCGCAGGAATTCGTCGTCGCCAACGAACGCCTGGGTGCGCATGCCGACGAAGCTGCCGACGAAGATCACGACGGCGACCGCTCCAATGACCAGGTTCGTTTTGCGCGACGGGTACATGGACCGCATGAAGACGAGCATGAGGACCGCCATCGGCGCGACCATCATCAGGGTCATGTAGACGTTGTTCAAATTGAGATAGAAGTGACCGAGCGTGGCGATCATCGTGTACATGACCAGGTACATGATGACGAAATCGAGCGCCAACTCGAGGTACAGGCTCCGATAAGGGCCGAGTCCACGAGCGTTGCCTTGCCCGCCGTGGTCCATCTGTTGATGAGACATCGTCCGTATCCTCTTCAGAAATTTCAGTTCGTCTTCGCCTGCCGCTGCGAAAGCCTGGAGACTGCGGTCAGCGTCTGAATCAATCCGGCCCGTCACAGCCGGTTCCTCCCTTGGGTGGGTGGGCGGACTGTTGATTGCCTATCCTGGCTAAAGCCTCACCGCGCGCAGTCTCAGCGCATTGCCGATGACGCTGACCGAGGAGAGCGCCATTGCGAGCGCCGCAAGGGCAGGCGAGAGAAGCCAGCCGAAGACGGGATAAAGCAGGCCAGCCGCCACGGGGATGCCAAGGGCGTTGTAGCCGAAGGCGAAAACGAGGTTTTGGCGGATGTTGCCCATCACCGCGCGGGACAGACGCCGTGCGCGCACGATGCCTTGCAGATCTCCGCCCAGCAGGGTGACGCCGGCGCTTTCGATGGCGACGTCCGAACCCGCCCCCATGGCGACGCCGACATCGGCTGCGGCGAGGGCAGGGGCATCGTTGACGCCATCCCCCGCCATGGCGACGATCCGACCCTGCGAACGAAGCTGTTGAACCACAGACGCCTTATCCTGCGGCAAAACCTCCGCCTGGACTTCGTCGATGCCGAGGCGCCGCGCGACCGCTTCGGCCGTCGTCCGGTTGTCCCCGGTCATCATCACCAGCCGCAGACCGGCCGCTTTCAGCGCGAGGATCGCAGCCGGCGTGGTGGCCTTGATGGGATCGGCGATGCCGATGACCCCGGCCGCCTTTCCGTCGATCGCCACGAATATGGCGGTGGCGCCGTCGTGGCGAAGGGCCTCCGCCTTCGGCTCCAGCGCGGAGACGTCGATCGAAAGCTCGCCGAGAAAACGGGTGTTGCCCAGGGCGACCTGGCGGCCCTCAATCGTCCCGCGAACGCCGCGACCGACCGGGCTGTCGAAGTCCGCGGCCTCGGTAAGGGGGATGTCCCGGTCCTTGGCTGCCCGGACGATTGCGTCGGCCAACGGATGTTCGCTGCCCCGCTCGAGGCTGGCCGAAAGACGCAGGATGTCCGCTTCCACGAAGCCGAGGGCGGGCAGGATCGCCGTCACCGACGGACGGCCCTCCGTCAGGGTGCCGGTCTTGTCCAGAACGAGAGTGTCGACCTTCTCGAAGCGTTCGAGCGCCTCGGCGTTCTTGATCAGGACGCCGGCGTGGGCGCCACGTCCCACCCCGACCATGATCGAGATCGGCGTCGCCAGACCCAACGCACAGGGACAGGCGATGATGAGCACCGAAACGGCGGCGACCAGGGCGTAGGACAAACGGGGCTCGGGACCGACCAGGCCCCAGACGACGGCGGCGAGCAGGGCGATCGCGATCACCGTGGGAACGAACCATCCGGAGACCGTATCGGCCAGCCGCTGGATCGGGGCGCGACTGCGCTGGGCCTGGGCCACCATCTGGACGATCTGCGCCAGCAGGGTGTCGGCGCCCACCTTGTCGGCGCGCATGATGAAGGATCCGGTCTTGTTGAGCGCGCCGGCCACGACGCGGTCGCCGACATCCTTGGTCACCGGCATGGACTCGCCGGTCACCATGGATTCGTCGACAGCGACCCGACCCTCCAGGAGTTCGCCATCGACCGGGATCTTCTCTCCGGGCCTTACCCGCAGGCGGTCGCTGACGGCGATCTGGTCAAGCGAGACATCTTCATCGATGCCGTCCGCCCGGATTCGGCGCGCGGTCTTGGGCGTGAGGTCCAGCAGGGCGCGGATCGCGCCCGACGTCTGTTCGCGGGCGCGCAGTTCCAGAATCTGCCCGACGAGGACCAGCACGGTGATGACCGCCGCCGCCTCGAAATACACCGGCGCACTGCCGTCGGCCTTCAGGAAGGCGGGCGGGAACAGGGTTGGCGCGACGACGGCCACGACGCTGTAAAGCCATGCCACGCCGACCCCCATGGCGATCAGGGTGAACATATTCAGCCGCCGGGTGCGCAGCGATGTCCAGCCGCGCTCGAAGAAGGGCCAGCCGCACCAGAGAACCACGGGGGTCGCCAAAGCGAACTGGATCCAGTTCGACATCTGGCCCGGGATGAACATGTGGAGATTGGCCAGGTGTCCGCCCATTTCCAGGGCGAAGACCGGCAGGGTCAGGACCAGACCGACCCAGAAGCGTCTGGTGAAGTCGATCAGCTCGTGGTTGGGCGGGGCCTCCGCCGTGACCGTCTCCGGCTCAAGCGCCATGCCGCAGATCGGGCAGGAGCCTGGGCCTTCCTGCCGGATCTCGGGGTGCATCGGGCAGGTGTAGATGGCGCCGGGAACGGCCGGCTCGGCCTCCACGGGAGGGTTCAGGTAACGCATCGGATCGCCGATGAATTTGGTCCGGCACCCCGCCGAGCAGAAGAAATAGTCCTGACCGTCATGACTGGCTCGGTGAGCGGTGGCCGTCGGATCGACCGACATGCCGCAGACGGGATCCTTGACCGTTGCCGCGCCATCCGAGGCCTTCGCCCCGCAGCAGGCGTGACCCGAGGCATGATTGTGAGGATGCGTGGACATGTCGCTCTCTCCGGCTGACCGAAGAGCTAACATATACCCATGGGGGGTATATCGCAAGATACCCGTCTGGGGTATATGGGGGTGCTCAGGAGGACAGGCCGCATGCAAACCGACACGAAACCCAAAGTCCTCAACAGGCTCAGCCGGATCGAAGGCCAGGTGCGGGGAATCTCCCGCATGGTTGAAGATGACCGGTATTGCGTCGACTTGCTGACCCAACTTCAGGCCGTTCGAGCCGCGCTCCATCGCGTGGAGACCGAAGTGCTACGGGATCACCTCGACCACTGCGTAATGGGCGCTATGACCGGCGACGATCCCGAGGATCGCAAGGCAAAGGCCGGCGAGCTGATCGAGCTCTTGGCGCGGGCCGGACGGTAGAGTTGGCGGAACGAATGGGCCCTCCTGGTCGCTAACGTCGGGATCCCAAGGAGCCGTCATGAAACGCATCAGCCTCGTCCTCGCCGCCTGCGCCTTGGCTACGGCCTGTTCCCCGCAAGCCGAAGAGCCCGCCGTAGCCGCGCCTGAGGCCCCCGCAGCGGCGGACGCCCATGGCGGAATGGAGGGCGGCATGGCTGCGCCTGCGCCCGGCGACTCCGTCGCCACCCAAGGCTACAAGGCCTCGATGAACACGATGATGGAGGCGATGCCCGCCTTCACCGGGGACGCGGACATCGACTTCATGAAGCAGATGCGAGGTCACCACGTCGCCGCCGTCTCGATGGCCCGTGTGGAGCTCGCGCAAGGCAAGGACGCCCAAGCGCGGAACCTGGCCCAGGAGGTGATCACGGCGCAGGAGCGCGAAATCACCCTGATCGACGCCTGGCTCGCCCAGAAGGGAGCGTCGGCGGCTCCCGCCGCCTGATCGCGAGATCAGCGCACCGCGTCCGGACCGACAGACGTGCGAAATCGGCCAACTGTCGACCTCGTGGCCAAAGTCCATGGTCTCGACGGAGAGTATAGCCCAGCGACCCTTAAACTCGGCTGTCGCTACTCTGCGATCTTTTAGGCGGCAGTCGTCAAAGATCAGGTCGTCACCGATGCCTGAACTGCCGCACCCGCAGACGAGCGGGCTTGAACATTTCCATATTTCGACTAATTTGGAAATATGGAAACCGAAGTTTCGATTCTCGCTCTCGCCGCCTTGGCGCAATCGACGCGGCTGGAGGCGTTTCGCCTCCTCGTGCGTCACGAACCCGATGGTCTGCCGGCCGGTGACATCTCCAACCATCTGGTGATCCCGGCCAACACCCTGTCGTCCCATCTCGGCGTCCTGACGCGCGCGGGGTTGATCAGGTCGGAGCGGCGCAGCCGGTCGATCATCTACCGGGCCGACCTGGATCGGCTTCGCGACCTGGTCCTCTTCCTGCTCAAGGACTGCTGCGGGGGCAGGGCGGACCTGTGCGAACCCCTGCTGGCTGAACTCGCGCCCTGTTGCCCCTAAGGATCCCGTGGACATCGTCATCTATCACAACCCCGCCTGCGGGACGTCGCGCAACGCGCTCGAGCTGATCCGCCACGTCGGCATCGAGCCGCATGTCGTGCAGTATCTGAAGACCCCGCCGTCGCGGACCATGGTCGCTTGGCTGGCCGAACGGGCCGGCAAGCCGCTGCGCAATCTGTTGCGCGAGAAGGGCACGCCCTTCGCCGAACTGGGCCTAGGGGACCCGGGCCTGACGGACGATCAGTTGCTCGATGCGATCGAGGCCCATCCGATCCTGCTCAATCGCCCGATCGTCGTCAGTCCGCTCGGCGTCGGCCTGTGCCGACCGTCCGAGGCCGTTCTGGACCTCCTGCCCGCCGATGATCTCAAGCCCTTCACCAAGGAGGACGGCGAGGTCGTCATCGACGCCGCCGGCCAGCGGGTGAAGCGATGATCGACACCCGCGTGGAGGACGCTGCGCCGCGTCGCCTGTCCTTCCTCGACCGCTGGCTGACGCTGTGGATCTTCGTGGCCATGGGCCTGGGCGTGGCTATGGGGACGCTGGCGCCGGGCCTGCCGACCTGGGTCGACAGCCTCTCAATCGGCACGACCAATATCCCGATCGCCATCGGTCTGATCCTGATGATGTACCCGCCGCTGGCCAAGGTCCGGTACGAGGAACTGCCGCGCGTCTTCGCCGACAAGCGGGTCCTGGCCCTGTCCTTGTTCCAGAACTGGGTGCTGGGCCCGGTGCTGATGTTCGCCCTGGCGGTGATCTTCCTGCGTGATCAGCCGGAATACATGACCGGCGTCATCCTGATCGGGCTGGCGCGCTGTATCGCCATGGTCCTGGTCTGGAACCAGCTGGCGCGGGGCGACAACCAGTATGTCGCCGGCCTCGTAGCCTTCAACTCGATCTTCCAGATCCTGTTCTTCAGCCTTTATGCCTGGATCTTCCTCACCGTCCTGCCGCCCCTGTTCGGCCTGCAGGGCAGCGTGGTGGACGTCAGCGTCTGGACCATCGCCGGCGCGGTGCTCGTCTACCTTGGCCTACCGTTCCTAGCCGGCTTCCTGACCCGACGCAGCCTGATCGCTCGCCGCGGCGCCGACTGGTACGAGCGGCGCTTCCTGCCGCGCATCGGGCCGATCACCCTGATCGCTCTGCTGTTCACCATCGTGGTCATGTTCAGCCTCAAGGGCGGGGAGGTGGTGGCTTTGCCGCTGGACGCCCTGCGCATCGCCATTCCCCTGACGATCTACTTCCTCGTCATGTTCGTGGTGAGCTTCCTCATGGGCAAGCTGATCGAAGCCGACTATCCGCGCACCACCGCCCTGGCCTTCACCGCGGCCTCGAACAATTTCGAACTGGCCATCGCGGTGGCCATCGCGGCCTTCGGCCTGACCTCGCCGGTCGCCTTCGCGGCCGTCATCGGCCCCCTTGTCGAGGTGCCGGTGTTGATCCTGCTCGTGTCGGTCGCGCTCTGGATGGGCCGACGCTGGTTCCCGGACACGGCCCCGCCGAAGGACGCCGGCTGATGGTCAGTCTGCATTTGGTCGACTCGACCGATGTCGATCTGATCGCGGCCCTGCGTGGCGAGAACCTGCCTGAGCCGGGCACCGGGCGATACTTCAGCGCCGACCACTACGGCGCGGTCATCGGCTACGTCGGGCTGGAAGGGGAGCGGCGCGACCTGCTGCTGCGCTCCCTGGTCGTACTTGCCGACCAGAAGGCCCGCGGCCTGGGAAGTCGGGTGCTGGCCGCCGCCGAGACCACCGCCGGCGACCTGGGCGCTGCACGTCTGCACCTGCTCACCACGACGGCCGAGCGCTTCTTCACCGGGCGCGGCTTTGTAGCCGCCGATCGTGAGTCCGCGCCGCCCGCGATCCGGCAAACTCGCGAGTTCGCGGACCTCTGCCCGGCGTCTGCCGTCTATTTGACCAAGGACCTTTGAATGACCTTCATCCGTCTGCGTTCGCTGCCGGATCCGGATAACCTGCCGGTCCTGGACGCGGCCTATCTGTCCGCCGAGCCCGCCCGGGGATTGGGCTCGACCGACCCGGCGCCGCGGATCCTTCTCTTGTACGGATCGCTGCGCGAGCGGTCGTATTCGCGGCTCTGCGTCGAGGAAGCGGCCCGCCTACTGCAGCGCATGGGATGCGAGACCCGCATCTTCGACCCCTCCGACCTCCCCCTGCCGGGCGCGCCCGGCGACGACGACCACCCGGCGGTGCGCGAGTTGCGCGAACACGCCTTCTGGTCGGAGGGCATGGTCTGGTGCAGTCCGGAACGGCACGGCCAGGTCTCCGGGCTGATGAAGCTGCAGATCGATCACCTGCCATTGAGCCAGGGCGGCATGCGCCCGACGCAGGGCCGGACCCTCGCCGTCATGCAGGTGTCGGGCGGGTCGCAGAGCTTCAACGCCGTCAACACCCTGCGCCTTCTGGGCCGCTGGATGCGGATGATCACCATCCCCAACCAGTCGAGCGTGGCCAAGGCCTTCCAGGAGTTCGACGGGGCCGGCCGGATGAAGCCCTCGGCCTACTATGAGCGGATCGTCGACGTGATGGAGGAACTGGTGCGCTTCACCATTCTGGTCCGGCCCCACGCCGTCCAGCTCGTCGATCGGTATTCCGAACGAAAGGCGGAGGGCGTTCCGGTCGACGCCGCGTCCGATTTGTCATCCATCGCCATCGCGGCACAATGAGGTGCCGGGATCGGCGCAGTTAAGCTCGGTCATCGAACCAAAGCTCATGTCTGGTTCTCGGAACTTCGCCAATGACCGCTGTTGGCGCGAAGCAGACCGATGACCCCTTCTTAGAACCTCACGTCCGCCACCACATCATCCGGACTCGGTAAGCCAGTGAACTGAATGGTCACCACCTGTGCTCGCGTCCCCGCATCCGCATCGAACACGGCGAGCGAAGTGTACATCCAGCTGTCAGTGCTATCCTGGACCACATCGGGTGATCCAAACTCAGCGCGTATCTGCGCCTTGGTTCGGTTGAAGGCGTAGTTGGAGAATTCAGTCTTCGTGAACCGCCTCGCGTCGATCGCATGGCCGGCGGCCCCTTCGTAACCGGCTTTGAAACCAGGCAGATCTTCGACCCGCTGGGGTTGGGTGGCCGTGGCGGTGGTTGGTGGCTGGTTCGATGTCGCCGGATCGCATGCGTTGAGGCCAAGCGCCATGAAAGCGCCCGCCACGATTAGGTGTCGGTTCAAGGTCGTCCCCGTGTCTGCGCGCGGCGGTTGCCGGGACGGTTAGCCACGCGCGAACACAGGGAAGGCGCGTCCTGCCTATTCCCCGAGGGTATTGTATTGAGCAGGCCGCCCGACAGAGCGGACCTGTGTTCGAGCGCAGCAGCGCATCGCGGCTTGGTGGCTAAACTTCCCCGCGACGAAGGCACTATCTCACGGCTGGTTCCAGCACGCTAGACACCGCGACGTGGAAGTGGACGCAGACGCAGTCCGCCGTCCGTTTTGTTTGTGGGTTCTTATGTGGGACGGAACGTCTTCACTGTGAAAATAAACAGTGAAAACAATGGCCGGTGGCGGAGAGGGTGGGATTCGAACCCACGGTACCCGTAAAGGCACGCCGCATTTCGAGTGCGGTACATTCGACCACTCTGCCACCTCTCCGCGGGGCCGAAGTCGCTTGGTCGAGCGAGGGGCTGTCTCTACTGGCGCGCGGGCCGCCCCGCAAGAGCCTGACGGGCAAAAAGAGGCGTCAGCGCAGGACGGGCAGGGGCAGGCCCGGGGCCTGGCCGTCACTGGGGTCTGCGCCGGTGACGCGGAACAGCTCGGCCGGGCGGCCGCCGGTGGCGGCGGACAGCTGGCCGGTGGGCTCGACCAGGCCGGTGCGCTCGACGCCGCGGCGGAAGTTCTGCTTGTGCAGGGCGATGCCGGCGACGGCCTCTGCGGCGGTCTGGAGGCCTGAGAGGGTGAAGGTCTCGGGCATCAGATCGAACAGAACGGGGCGGTATTTCAGCTTGCTGCGCAGGCGGCCGAGGCCGGTGGCCAGGATGCGGCGGTGGTCCGACGCCATGGCGCGGCCGGCGGCGAGGGCGGGTGCGGGCTGGCCCCGGTCGCGGGCGGCCTCTGCGACCAGACCGGCCTCGTAGAGCAGTTCGTAACGTTCCAGCACCCGGCCCTCGTTCCAGCGGCCGCCGGGGAGCAGGGCGAACAGGGCATCGACGCGGGCCCGGCGCGAGGCGTCGGCGCCGGCCCAGTTCAGCAGGGCTTCAGCCAGCGGCCCGGCGGCGGCCGGACGGCCGTTGCGCCAGTCCTCCCACGGGAAGAAGTCCAGCACCGGCGACCAGCGAGCGTCGGCGGCGGGGGCGTCCGCCGCGTCGGCGGTCAGGGCCAGATAGCCGACGGAGACATCGCGCGCCTTTTCAGGGCCGGGTGTGGCGCGCGGACTTTCGCGGCCCGCGTCGCCGAAAGTGTAGAGCTGTTCGACAAAACCGAGGCGAAAGCCCGTCTGGGCTGTCACGAAGGCGCGCAGCGCCAGTTCGAAGGTGCGGTCGCGGCCGGGGGCGAAAGGGCCGAAGGGCAGGGCGGCGGCGCCGTCGGCGTCCTGGGTGGTCAGAACCACGGCCTGACGGTCGCGAAGGGCGATGACGACGGCCGAAAGGCCGATGCGCACGCCTGTATCGCCGTCCGCCCCCACGCCGCTATTCCGTGTGGAAGGCGTCGGGGCCCGGAAGGACGCCGATGGCCTCTGAGAGGATGCGGTAGCGCTCGATATACCGCGCCTGCGCCAGCGGCGCGGGCAGGGGATCTATGACCAGGTCGTAGCCCTGGGGCGGGGCCCCGAAAAAGCCGAGCGATTCCTTGGTGCTGAAACCCGCCAGCTGGGTCGCCTCGAAGAAGGCGCAGGCCTTGTCGGCCTTCTTCAGCAGCACCTTGATCGCCGGCGGTGTCCTGGGCGGCAGGCCGAAGCGCACGTGGATGGCGTGCTCCAGCCGCGCCTCGAAATGCTTGTAGCTGACGCCCAGCGCGGCCTTGAACGGCGAGATCATGTCGCCGATCACGTATTCCGAAGCGTCGTGCAGCAGGGCGGCGAGGCGCCATTTCGGCTCCAGCCCCGGGTGGATGTGGGCCGCGATCTCCTCGACCACGCAGGAGTGCTGGGCCACCGAGAAGGCGTGCTCGCCGATCGTCTGACCGTTCCAGCGGGCGACGCGGGCCAGGCCGTGGGCGATGTCCTCGATCTCGATGTCGAACGGCGAGGGATCAAGCAGGTCGAGGCGGCGGCCGGACAGCATGCGCTGCCAGGCGCGCGGGGGCTTCGGTGTTCTGCGGGGCGACTGGGCCAACGGACGATCCTTGAGGACGGCCCGGTGAGGTGACCCATCCCGGCGGCCGGATCAACCCCCGAAGGCGGTCAGTCCCCGACGTTGAGGCTGATCAGATCCCCGGCGGCGTCGAAGACGCGGTCGTGGTTGCGCTCCTTGGTGCGAACGGTGACCAGCACGATGGGGCCGCCTTCGGGGCCGCGCGCCTGATAACCGACCGAGCGCCAGCCGTCCTGCGACCGACGGCCGTCGGTGAGCAGCCAGGTCGCCCGGGTCGCGCCGCCCGACTCGCGGGTGCGGATCTCGGCGCCGTCGTCGTGGGCCTGGATGTTCACGGTCTCGCCATCGCCGCTGATGTTCACATTGGCGTCGGAATCGTCGGCGCGGATGTGGATCGGGCCGATGCGGACATTGGCCTTGTCGCCCTGGGCGTCGACGGAAAGGCCCGGCAGCCGGACGTGGGCGGTGTCGCCGGCGGACTTGCTCTGGCTGGCGGAAGCTTCGGCGCGCGCAGCCTGGGCATCGGCTTTTGCGGCCTCGGCGTCGGCCTGTTCAGCGTGGGCTTCGGCCCGGGCGGATTCGGCCTCGGCGCGGGCGGCCTCCCGCTGACCGTTGGCGATGGCCTCGGCGGCGGAGGGCATGTCGCGGGTCAGGCGGTCCTCGAACAGCTTCAGCACGTCATCGACATCATCGCCGGCTTCGAGTGCGATCAGATGCAGGGTCACCTCGGCGCCGCGCGGGCCCACATAGGTGCAGATGGTGCCCCCGGCCTGGGCCGAACCCTTGCGGGTCAGAACCCCCATCGTCTGAGGGCATTGCAGGGTGTCGATGACCTTCAGCACGCCCTTCTTGCCGTCATGGTCCGGCCTCGAGGTGGTGGTGATGCGCACGCCGTCGCCGTCACAGGCGGCGAGCAGGGCGGACAGGGCGCAGATCGTAGCGACGGCGGCACGCATGGAGCGGACTCCTCTTTCGGCTCCATCCTTGGGCGCCATGGCCCGTGAAACCAGTGAAATCGCGGTAATAGGCATGACGAAACCCGTTCGATCCGGTGTCCGGATCACGTTCCCGGCCGCGCGCCCTCGCGCCGGTTCAGGAAGGCCAGTCGCTCGAACAGATGCACGTCCTGCTCGTTCTTCAGCAGGGCGCCGTGCAGGGGCGGGATCAGCTTGTTCGGCGACTGCTCGCGCAGGGTCTGGATGTCGATATCGTCGACCAGCAGCAGCTTCAGCCAGTCCAGCAGTTCCGACGTCGACGGCTTCTTCTTCAGGCCCGGCGTGTCGCGGATCTCGTAGAAGGTCTTCAGGGCGGCGGCGACCAGGCGCGGCTTGATGCCGGGGAAATGGACCTCGACGATGGCCTGCATCGTCTCCGCGTCGGGGAAGCGGATGTAGTGGAAGAAGCAGCGGCGCAGGAAGGCGTCGGGCAGCTCCTTCTCGTTGTTCGAGGTGATGACCACGACCGGGCGCACGGCGGCGCGGATCGTCTCGTCCGTCTCCTGGACGTAGAACTCCATGCGGTCGAGTTCCTGCAGCAGGTCGTTGGGGAACTCGATGTCGGCCTTGTCGATCTCGTCGATCAGCAGGACGGGACGGACGGGAGCGGTAAAGGCCTCCCACAGCTTGCCGGGCTTCAGGTAGTTGCGGACGTCGTGGACGCGCTCGTCGCCCAACTGCGAGTCGCGCAGGCGGCTGACGGCGTCGTATTCATAGAGGCCGTTGTGGGCCTTGGTCGTCGACTTGATGTGCCAGGTGATCAGCGGCGCCTTCAGCGCCTCGGCCATCTCGTAGGCCAGCACGGTCTTGCCGGTGCCGGGCTCGCCCTTGATCAGCAGCGGGCGCTCCAGCGCCACGGCGGCGTTGACCGCGATCTTCAGGTCGTCGGTGGCGATGTAGTTCGAGGTGCCCTCGAACCGATCGGTCGGCTTCATCCGGTTGGCTCCGTTGTTCTGTGACCGGGTTAACAGCGATCAGTCGCGACGGAAAGGCGACAGGTCGGCGGTCATGGCGGCGATCTCGGCCTCGATGGCCGGGCGCTCGCTGTCCAGATAGCGGGCCACGGGCTCGCGCAGGGCTGGGTCGGCGATGTGGTGGGCGGAATAGACGGGGCTGGGCAGATAGCCGCGCGCGATCTTGTGGTCCCCTTGCGCCCCCGCCTCGACGCGGGACAGGCCGCGCGAAATGGCGAACTCGATGGCCTGATAGTAGCAGAGTTCGAAATGCAGGAACGGGACCTCGTCCAGTGCGCCCCACTGGCGGCCGTAGAGGGCGTCTCGGCCGATGAAGTTCAGGGCGCCGGCGATGGGCTGGCCGTCGCGGAACGCCATGACCAGGGCGATGCGGTCGGCCATGGTCGCGCCGACCCGGCTGAAAAAGTCCCGCGTCAGATAGGGCCGTCCCCACTTCCGCGACCCGGTGTCCATGTAGAAGGCGAAGAAGGCGTCCCAGTGGGCTTCCGTGATGTCAGCGCCAGTCAGGACGCGGATATCGAGGCCCGCCTGCGCCTCGCGGCGTTCGCGACGGATGGTCTTGCGCCGGTTCGACGACAGGGCGGTGAGGAAGTCGTCGAAGGTCTGATAGCCGTCGTTGCGCCAGACGTACTGGATGTCCTGACGTCGCAGCAGCCCGGCCTCGCCCATGGCCCGCCATTCGGGCTCGATGGGGAAGTTGACGTGCAGGGATGAGACGCCGAGTCGCTCGACCAGCGTCAGCGCGCCCTGCAACAGGGCCACTCGCACGGTCGCGGGGTCGCCGTCGGGGTGGGTCAGGAACCTCGGGCCAGTCGCCGGCGTGAAGGGCACGGCCCCCAGAAGCTTGGGATAATACCGCCCGCCGGCCTTCTCATAGGCGTCGGCCCAGCTGTGATCGAAGACGTATTCGCCCTGGCTGTTTCCCTTGAGATACAGCGGCATGACGCCAAGCACCTGACCTTCCGTATCCCACAGCGACAGGTGCCGGGGCGCCCAGCCCTGACGCGGCGCGGCGCTGCCCGACGCCTCGCAGGCGTGCAGGAAGTCATAGCTGACGAAGGGATCGCCGGTCGGGGCCGCGCAGGCGTCCCACGCGTCCCGGCCGATGTCGGCGATGCTGTCGTGGACGTGGAGGGTGAAGCTCACCGCACCTCGACGATGGCGTCCACCTCGACGGCGAAGCCGAGCGGCAGCCTGTAGACGCCGACGGCCGAACGGGCATGGCGGCCGGCGTCGCCGAACACCTCGACCATCAGGTCCGAGCAGCCGTTGATGACGGCGGGAATGGCCTCAAAGTCGCCGGCGGCCTGGACGAAGCCGCCCAGCTTCACCACCCGCACCACGCGCTCCAGATCGCCGTCCAGCGCGGCTGACATCTGGGCCAGCAAGTTGACGCCGCACATGCGGGCGGCGTCCTTTGCCGCTTCCGGCGATACGTCGGCGCCGACGGTGCCCTTGATCCCGCCATTCGCGTCGTTCGACAGCTGGCCCGAGATGTGGACCAGATTGCCGCTGCGCACCAACGGCACATAGTTGGCCACCGCCTTGGCGGGTTCCGGCAGTTTGATGCCGAGTTCGGCGAGACGGGCGGCGACGGTCATGGGCGGGCTCCTGTGCTGGGCGCGGTCTTAGACGCTGACTGGACCGTCTTCAACGCTTCAGGGCCCGTCCCGCCACCACAGCCCCGGCGCCGAACTTGGCGCGCAGCTTGTCGATGGCGGTTTCGGTCTTCAGCGTGCGCGCCTCCGCGGTTTCGAACAGGGCCGGGCCGGCGTCGTCGGCCTCGACCACATCGGCCATGCCAATGCCGATCAGGCGGTATGGGATACCCAGCTCGGGCTTCAGCAACGCCCGCCCGGCGGCGAACAGTGCCCGCGCCGTTTGCACAGGCTCGGGCAGGGTCACCCGCCGCGTGATGATCCTGAAATCGGTGCGCCGCAGCTTCAGCACCATGACCCGGCTGGCGACCCCGTCGCGCCGGGCCTTGCCCGCCAGCTTCTCGCACAGGGGCCACAGCTCGGCCTCCAGATCGGCGGCGGTGGTCAGGTCTTCGTTGAAGGTGGTCTCGGCGCTCATGCCCTTGCGTTCGTGGCCTGGATTGACAGTGCGGGCGTCGCGGCCGTGGCTGATCTCGTGCAGGCGCAGGCCCCATTCGCCGTATTTCCTGACCAGATCGCGCACATCGGCGGCGGCGAGGTCGCCGACCGTGGCGTAGCCATCGCTTTGCAGGGTCTTCCGGAACACCGGCCCGACGCCGGGCAGGATGCCGACCGGCTTTGGCGCCAGCAGGGCCTGGGCCTCGGACCCGATGATCGAGAACCCACGCGGCTTGTCCAGCTCGGACGCCACCTTGGCCAGGAACCGGTTGGGCGCCAGGCCGATGGAGACGGTAAGGCCGGTCTCGTCCTCGATGCGCTTCTGAAGGCGGACAAGCTGCAGCGCCGGCGGGCCGCCGTTCAGCCGCTCGGTGCCCGAAAGGTCGATCCACGCCTCGTCCAGCGAGAGGGTCTGCACCAGCGGCGTCAGTTCGCCGACGAAGCCGAAGATGCGCTCGCTCTCCGGCACGTATTTGCCGAAGCTGGGCTTGATAACCACCGCCTCGGGACAGGCCTTCAGCGCCTTGTACATCGGCATGGCCGATCCGACGCCGTACAGGCGTGCGACATAGCAGGCGGTTGAGACCACGCCACGCTTGCCGCCGCCGATGATGACCGGCAGGTCGCGCAGCTCGGGCCGGTCGCGCTTCTCCACCGAGGCGTAGAAGGCGTCGCAGTCCAGATGGGCGATGCTCAGCTGGTCCAGTTCGTCATGGGCGATGACCCGGCGCGAACCGCAGGCGTCGCAAACCGCGACCTTACGGTCGGCGGTCCACAGACAGTCGCGACAGATCGCCCGAATGGCCAAGCTTCAGATTCCCGCTTCACCCCAACTTAAGACCCGCTGGGTCACAGTGCACGGGAAGAAGGCGGAAAGCCTCGATTCTCCTAGAGGCGACAGGCCAGGGTGATGATGTCCAAGAAAGTCCTCATCGTCGAGGATAACGAGCTGAACATGAAGCTGTTTCATGATCTGCTCGACTCGCAGGGCTACGAGACCCTGCAGACCCGCGAGGGCCTGCAGGCGATGGCTCTGGCGCGCGCACACATGCCCGATCTGATCCTGATGGACATCCAGCTGCCGGAAATCAGCGGCCTGGAGGTCACCAAGTGGCTCAAGGACGACGAGGAGCTGAGCCACATTCCGATCATCGCCGTCACAGCCTTCGCCATGAAGGGGGACGAGGAGCGCATCCGTCAGGGCGGCTGCGAGGCCTACATCTCCAAGCCGATCTCGGTGATGCATTTCCTCGACGTCGTCCGCACGCATCTGGGATAGGCCATGACCGCGCGCATCCTCGTCATCGACGATGTCGAAGCCAACGTCCGGCTTCTCGAGGCCAAGCTGACGCTCGAATACTATGAGGTCGTGACCGGCCATGACGGGCCGACGGCCTTGCGCCTCGCGGCCGAGGAACAGCCCGACATCATCCTGCTGGACGTCATGATGCCCGGCATGGACGGGTTCGAGACCTGCCGCCGGCTGAAGGCCGATCCGGTCACTCGGCACATCCCGGTGGTGCTGGTCACCGCGCTGGACGGGCGCGAGGAGCGTATCAAGGGTCTGAGCGCCGGCGCCGACGACTTCGTCACCAAGCCCATCGACGACGTGATCCTGATGGCGCGCGTGCGCTCGCTGGTGCGGCTGAAATCCGTGATGGACGAGTTGCGCGAGCGCGAGGAGAGCGGACGCAAGCTGGGCGTCGACACCGACGCCGCCGGGCGGCTGCGCGCTGCGGGCGGGCGGGTGCTGGTGCTGGACGACAACGAGCGCCAGGCGACGAAGATCGCCGAGCAACTGTTGCAGGAGCATCGTCCGACGGTGGAGACCGATCCGGCCGCGGCGCTGATCGCCGCGCGCGGGCCTGTGGATCTGGTGATCGTCAATGTGGCGTCCGAAGGCTTCGACGGGCTGAGGCAGATCGCGCAGCTGCGCTCGACCGAGGCCACCCGGCGCGTGCCGGTTCTGGCGGTGGTCGATCCGTCCGACCGGCCCCGGCTGGTCAAGGCGTTGGAGCTGGGCGCCAACGACATCCTGCTGCGCCCGGTGGACACCGAGGAGCTGGCCGCGCGCGCGCGGACGCAGATCCGGCGCAAGCGCTACGCCGACTTCCTGCGCCAGAAGCTGGACTACAGCCTCGAGATGGCCGTCACCGACGCCCTGACGGGCCTGCACAACCGCCGCTACATGGCCGGGCAGTTGCAGGCATTGGTAGGCCGCGCCAACCACTCGGGGCCCGGCGTGGCCGTGCTGGTGCTCGACATTGATCACTTCAAGGCCGTCAACGACGGCTTTGGACACGACGCCGGCGACGAGGTGCTGCGCGAGTTCGCGGTTCGCATGGCCACCAATGTTCGCGCCATCGACCTGCCGTGCCGGCTGGGCGGCGAGGAATTCGTCATCGTCATGCCCGACACGGCCATGGAGGACGCGCTGCGCATCGCCGAACGCATCCGCCGCGACGTCGCAGAGGCTCCGTTCGCGGTCATGGGTGGCCGCGAGCACCTGACCGTGACCATCTCCATCGGCGTTGCCGCCTCGCTGCCCGACGACACGCCCGAGGCCCTTCTGAAGCGGGCGGACGAAGGCGTCTATGAGGCCAAGAGGCGGGGCCGCAACCGGGTCATCGCCCGGGCGGCCTGAGCCGCTTTCCTACCGACTCATCCACGGCTTGGACTTGCCCGTCGCGATCTTCGCGGCCTGTTCGCGCTGGAAGCGGCCCCCGCGCGGCGCCTTTGGCCGGGCGTCGATGGCCGCCTGTTTCAGGCGCAGGGCGCGCTGGACGGGGGTCTCGCCCTCAGGGCCGGCATCATCAGGATCGCTCATTCCGCATACCTAGCACGGCCAAGCCCGGCGGAATTGAAAACGCCCGGCCTTTCGACCGGGCGTTTCAGAAATCGTTCTGAAGCAGGATCTTACTTGATCTTGCCTTCCTTGAACTCGACGTGCTTGCGCACGACCGGGTCGTACTTCTTGACGACCATCTTTTCGGTCATCGTGCGGGCATTCTTCTTGGTGACGTAGAAGAAGCCGGTGTCGGCGGTGGAGTTCAGGCGAATCTTGATTGAGGCGGGCTTGGCCATCGGAGGAACCTTTGCGACGGCGAAAGCCGCTGGAAATGAGAGGCGCGGAACATACTCAGGCGCGCCGCGAAGTCAACGCCGGATCAGACTTTGCGCCAGCCCTCAGTCGGCCGCACGGTGGCGCAGGCCGGCGAACCGTCCTTGGCGCGGCCCGGCAGCCTGACTTCCAGCATGGCGCCGGGCGTCAGCAGGGCCTTCGGAATCTCGTGGATGTCGATCTTGGCGCGGCGGCTCAAGGGGCTGGAATGGTCGCCCGCCGAGGTGCCGATACGGATGTAGACGAAGCGCCGGATCGGCCCCTCGCGCCGCACGAACGGCCCGGTCATGCGGCCGTCTGGATGCACCGTGATCCACGCATCCAGCGACAGCGGCCCGTCGCCGGCAGTCACAGGCTCATACGGCATGTCGTCCTTCTGCAGGCTGTAGCGCACACCCGGAACCGGATCGGTGATGGTCAGGCGAAGGGTCACGGTGTCTGGCATGGGGGGAGGCTATGCGGGCTTGGCGGCGAGGGCTAGGTTGCCGACATGAAACGCATCGCAACCCTCGCACTGCTGGCCCTCGGCGCCTGCGCCACCGCGCCCGAACCCGCCTCGCCACAGGACGCCTTTTTCGCCAACCTCAGCGCTGTGTGCGGCCAGCGGTTCGAGGGGCGGGTGGCGACCACCGACCCCGCCGACGCGGCCTTCGCCAACGCTCGGCTGCTGATGCATGTGCGCGATTGTTCTGCGGACGAGGTGCGGATCCCCTTCTGGGTGGGCGAGGACCATTCGCGGACCTGGGTCGTCACGCGGACTGAGACGGGCCTGCGCCTGAAGCATGACCACCGTCATGAGGACGGGACGGAGGACGCCGTCAGTCAGTACGGCGGCGACACGATCGATGCTGGCACGGCGGAGCGTCAGGAGTTCCCGGTAGACGCCTTTTCACAGGCCCTGTTCACCCGCGAGAATCGCGCGGTGTCGAACACCAACGTCTGGGCCGTCGAGGTCCATCCGGGCCGGACCTTCGCCTATGAACTGCGCCGGGCGAACCGGCATTTCCGGGTGGAGTTCGACCTCAGCCGCCCGGTGGCGGATTAGCGGAACGCCCGCAGCCGCGCTCGCATCGCCTCCAGCCCCGGGATCAGCGGCTCGATCTCGGCGGCGTTCTTCTTCCACTTGTCGGGCTTGGGCGCCTCGAGCGTGTAGCGCGAGTTGGGCAGCTGGCCCGCAGTCCGTTCTTCCAGCGCCGGGTCAAAGGCGATGTCGGCGAAGGCGGCGACCTCGCGGATCACCCGCGCCGGGTCGGCGATGAAGTCGTCATAACGCACCACGTGGCGGCGGTCGGCGGGCAGGGCCTCCAGATCGTCGAGAATGACGCGGTTGGTCTCGCTCCACTGATAGGCGGCGACCTCGGGCAAAGGCTTGCCCTTCAGCGCCTGCCAGCCCGGCGGCAGCAGCAGCGACCACGGGCCGTCCCAACCCGGCAACTGCGGATAGGTGACCCAGCCGCCATTCCGCCAGGCGTCGATGATCGACGAGATGTTCTCCTCCGGCTCACGCCACAGGAAGACGAAGCGGGCGTCGGGGAACAGTTTGGCGAAGAAGGGGATGCGCAGGGCGTTCTTGGGCGTCTTCTCCAACAGCCGGACCGAGTCCTCGTTGGCGAAGGGCTTGCCGGCGCCGTCGCGCAGCTTCTCCGCCAGCCGGGCCTGCATCGCCACCGCCAGCTGGGGCGGCAGGTGGGCAGCGGTCAGGCGGTTGGAATCCACATTGGGCGAGCCGAACGGGACCAGCGGTTTGAACCCCTCGACCAGCCAGTGAGCTTCGCCGCCCACTGTCATGAACTGTGGCGTGACGGCCAGGGTCTCGAACAGGGCGGTGGAGCCCGACCGCGGCGCCGCCACGATGATGACGGGACGGTCGTAGGTCGGGGTCTGCAGCACCGGGGCCGGGGCCCCAGCGGCGGGAGCCGAGCCAGATCCGCCCATGCCGGCCACGCCGTCATTGACCGCATAGGTGCCGACGCGCTGGCCGATCACCTTCAGGACCGGCAGGTGATTGGAGCCCACCCGCAGGTCGTCGCCCAAGGCGTTGACCTGTTGCAGCAGCAGCTCCAGCCGCTTGCGGTAATGAGGCGCGCCCCGGTCGGTGTCAGCGAACAGCGACCACAGCTGACGCCAGTCCTGACGGAAGCCGTAGATCAGCCGCTGGAAGCGCTCGAACTCCGCCGCGCCTTCTGCGCCCGGCTTCATCGACACGGTCTCGGACACCAGATCGGTCAGCAGCTCGTCGATCTCGGACGGCGGCATGACCTTGTAGATATTGAACCGCTCGGTCGCGATCGTCGTCGGCGCGCCCGGCCGATAAGGGATCATCTGCTCCGGCAGGGGGCCGGCTGCCGCCGCATGCGCCATGTCCCAGAAGCGCGCGTTGCCGGTCGTATCGGCGACCAGGTGGATGCGCTCGATATCGGAATGGTTCTCGACCCGGTGGATTCGCCAGTTGTCGAAGATCCAGGCGTCGCCCTGGGCCATGTGCACGACTTCGTCGTCGCAGAAGAACTTCACGTCCGGGGTGGTCACGACCGGGATGTGCAGCCGCACGCGGTGGAACCAGTGATAGTTGACGTCGGTGTGCGCCGGAACCGTCGATCCGGGCCCCAGCTTCATCAGCCGCGAGCGGCTCCACACCACGCCGAAGTGCGACAGCACCTGCTGCAGGTAGGGCGAGGCCAGCAGGTGCGGCGTCGGGGCCATGGCGCCCGCGACGTCGTCGTTCTCGGTCCCGCCGACGGTGATCAGGCGCAGGGCGCTGTTGCCGGGGATGTTGTTGGGATGCTTCGCCCAGGCCTCGGCCGGAATGGCCGCGATTTCTTCCTGAAGCCGGGCCGCGTCGAACCGGAACGGCAGCTTGATGAAGGGGCGGTGCAGTTTCATGGGATCGGGATAACGGCCTGCGGGGGTCGGGTCAAAGCCGCTCGATGCGGTGCTGGCCCCGCACCATGCGCACGAACGGCAGGCCGGCCTCGCGTTCGGCGATCTCGCCCAGCACGAAGCGGGTGATGGCGGGCAGATCGAGCGCCCGCGCCTCGCTCAGCGGCAGCCAGGCGATCTCGTCAAGCTCGCCCGACCCGGCGGTCGGCTCCGGGTGCAGCAGGGCGTCCGACGAGGCCATGAAGAACCGCGCGTCGAACCGCCGCGTCCGACCCGGTGGCGTGATGGCGCGGGCCACATAGGTCAGGGCGCCGAGGTCGGGCAGGGCGCCCGCCTGACGAAACTCACGCCACGGCCCGGCGACGGAGGCGGCGGGGGCCGGCTCGCCCAGGATCAACCCCGTCTCCTCGAACGTTTCCCTCACGGCGGCCAGGGCCAGCGCGCGGGCGCGGCGCGCTGGAACCTCACGCGACAACAAGGATGACGTCTCCTCCGACAGGTCAGTGGCCGAGGCGGCGGTGAAGTCGGACCGATCAATGCGTCCACCGGGGAAAACCCACTTTGCCGCCATGAACACGTGCCCACCCGCGCGCCGACCCATCAGCACCTCGTCGCCGCCCTTGCCCGGCCGCAGCAGGATCAGGGTCGCGGCGTCCTTGGGGCGCTGGACGCCCCCCACGCGCGGGGCGTCGAGGAAGTCCTGTTTAGAGTCGAAGGGCTCAGTCGGAGAGGCGGGCACCGGTCAGGATTAGCACCGACAGGTCGCGCGTGGGGGTGAAATTCTGGCGCCGGATTTCAAACTGGGTCGGGCTGATCTGCCTGACGCCGTCTCCGCAGAAGCTGACCAGCTTGTTCGGATCGCCCTTGTCCACGACCAGACGGAAATCGCCGATCGGCTGGGCCCAGTTGGCGCCGGTGATCAGCACATAGTCGATCCAGGTCTCGCTGAGATATTGCCCGCTCGCCCGTTTGCGCGCGGCGGCTGCGATGAAGGGGGCATCGGTGCAGTAGGTCTCGATGTTGCGGGCGTCGTACTCGTCATTCTGGAAATCCGGGTCGCCGATCATTGATCCGGCCGATCCGCCGATTGCCGGGGCGTACAGATGCTCGATCTCGACGATTTCGCCCGGTGCGAAATACTGGGTCCAGTAGTGTGTGGTCTTCAGGGTCCATAATGGCGTGAACTCCGGCGTCAGCACCCCGTTCACACCGGGATACCAGCTGAGTTCAACCAGTCCCGCCGCGACCAGCGCCTCGATCACTGCGCCCGGCGCCGCCGTCAACGCCGCCGCAGTGCTCTCCAACTGCGGTTCCAGCGGAATGCCGTACTGGCGCAGCAGCCCGCTGACGTCGACGTCGTTCAGCACGGCCTTCTGCTCAACCTCGGTATGGACCGCATAGTCATCGACCCATGTGATGAACGGCAGCAGCCGCGCGGGATCGGTAGTGAATCCGCCGAAGTCCCCATCCTGCCCACCCGTGATGTCAGGCATGGGGAAGGCGACGATCGTTTCGATCGGTTGATCGGTGATGTTGCGGAACTGGTATTTGACCCGGATTTCTCGCGCCGAAACGTAGAGATCCTCGGACAGCATGGCGATGCCGTCGGTGCGTTCCAGCACCAGACCGCCGGCGCGCATCGACGCAGTGCTGTCGTTGGCGGAGGCTGGTGCGTTCAGGGTCAGACAGCCCACGGCCGCCAGAAGTATCGCCAAACGTTTCATCACCAGCCCTCGGTCCAGAGAGCGACGTTAGCCGATCAGCTTATGGGTCGATAGGCGCCGTAACCTGACGGGCGCCCTCAGCGCCGCTTGCCCTTGCGCACGCCTTTCAGCCCGCCTGAGGGACGCCCCCCTCTGGGCGGCTTCGGTCCGCCGGGCCGCCCGCCGCCGCGCTTGGGGAAGCCGTCGCCGCCGGGGCCGCGCCCGCGCGCTCCCAGACGGGGCGCGGGCGCATTGGGATCGCGCGGCGCGGGCTCGCTGAGCATCTCGAACAGCAGGCCGCCGGTGACCGGCGTGGCCTCGCGCAGTTTAACCTCGACCACCCGGCCCAGGGTCCAGCGTCCACCGCTGCGTTCGCCGACCAGGGCGTGGGCGCGGTCGTCGTGGTGGAAATACTCGCCGCCCAGAGAGGACACAGGAACCAGTCCGTCCGCGCCGGTCTCGTCCAGCCGAACAAACAGGCCGAAGCGGGTGACGCCGGTGATCCGACCGGTGAAGGTCGCGCCGACCCGGTCTTCCAGGAATGCTGCGATATAGCGGTCCATGGCGTCGCGTTCGGCGGCCATGGAGCGGCGCTCGGTCATGACCACATGCTCGGCGATGGCGGGCAGTTCGGTGATCTCGCGATCCGTCAGGCCGTCGGGACCGAACTTCAGCGCCCGGATCAGCCCCCGGTGCACGATCAGGTCGGCATAGCGCCGGATCGGCGAGGTGAAGTGGGCGTAGCGGTCCAGGTTCAGCCCGAAGTGACCGATGTTGTCGGGGGTGTAAATGGCCTGCATCTGGCTGCGCAGGACGACCTCGTTGACCACCTCGGCGTGGGGGGTGTCGCGGGTCTCGTCCAGCAGCTTGTTCAGGCGCTTCGTCGTCGGCGCCTCGCCCTTGTTCCAGGGTTTGCCGATGGTCGACAGGAAGTCGGCCAGGTTGAAGGTCTTCTCCTGGCTGGGCGTGTCGTGGACGCGGTAGATCAGGGGCGTGCGCTGCTTCTCAAGCGTCTCGGCGGCCGAGACGTTGGCCTGGATCATCATCTCCTCGATCAGCCGGTGGGCCTCAAGGCTGACGCGCGGTTCGATAGAGGCGATCTGGCCGTCAGGCGTCATCTTGATGCGCCGCTCGGGGCTCTCGATCGCCAGCGGGCTGCGCTTCAGCCGGCCCTTCAGCATGGTGCGGTAGGCGTTCCACAGGGGATAGAGGATGGCCTCCATGATGGGGCCGGTCGTGTCGTCTGTCTGCCCGTCGATGGCGGCTTGCGCCTGTTCGTAGCTTAGCTTGGCGTGGGACCGCATCAGGCCGCGCACGAACTTGTGGCCCGTCTTCCGTCCGTCTTTGTCGAACACCATGCGTACGGCCATGCAGGCGCGGTTCTCGCCGGCCTTCAGGCTGCACAGGCCGTTGGACAGCCGCTCGGGCAGCATCGGCTCGACCCGGTCAGGGAAGTAGGTCGAGTTGCCCTTGGCCCGCGCCTCGCGGTCCAGCGCCGTGCCGGGGCGCACATAGGCGGCCACGTCGGCGATGGCGACCCAGACGATCCAGCCGTCCGGGTTCTTCGGATCCTCGTCGCGCATGGCATAGACGGCGTCATCGTGGTCGCGGGCGTCCACGGGATCGATGGTGATCAGTGGGATGTCGCGCAGGTCCTCGCGGCCCTTCAGCGACGGCAGTTCCTGCTGCTCGGCCTCGGTCTCGACCATGTCGGAGAAGCCGGTCGGCACGCTGTGGGCGTGGATGGCGATCAGGGAGGCGGCGCGGGGATCATCCTCGCGGCCGATGGTCTCGATGATCTTGCCGCGCTTGGGGCCGTAGCGCTGGTCGCCCTTCTCGATCACGGCCAGCACCAGATCGCCGTCCTTCAGCCCCTCGGCCTGGGCCGGCGCGACCAGCAGCACGTCCTTGGAGCGCCGATCCACCGGCTCGATCCGCACCTCGCGCGCGCTCTTGCGGATGACGCCCAGGACGCGGCCGGTTTCGCTGTCCAGCTTCTTGACCAGCCGGGCCTCCCAGCCGTCCAGACCGCGCGAGAACTTGACCAGCAGACGGTCGCCGATTCCCGGCGCCGGGCCGCGCGGTCCCTTGCTGTCGGGCATCAGCACGGCTCGGGGCGCATCCTCTCCGCCCTTGACCAGCTGGACGTAGAACTCGCCGTCCACGTCGCGGTCGACCACGTCCACCACCCCGACCGGGGGCAGGGCGCCGGCCTCGGTGAAGCCGCGACGGCCACGGCGGCCCAGACGACCCTCGGCCTCCAGCTCGGCCAGCATTTCACGCAAGGCCCGACGCTCGGCGCCCTTCAGGCCGAACTCGCGGGCGATGTCGGCCTTGGCCGCCTCGCCCGCCTCACGCAGGAAGCGGACCAGGGTCTCCTTGTCCGGAAGGCCCGGGGCAGGGGGTTTGGGGGGCTTGCTCATGGTCGCTTGATAACGTGCTTCGCGGCGTGAAGTCGTCAGCTTTCATCGGATTGTGACCCGGCGCCATCGGTTGCAGGATGCGGCGTTCGCCATGGAGCCGCACATGATCGCCGCCGCCTTCGCCCTGTCGCTGGTCCTCGCCGGGCCGCAGACCCCGCCTCCGACCCACGATCAGGCCGTCACATGCACAGGCGTGTTCCTGTTCGCCAATGTGATGATGGCCCAGCAGGTGGAGCAGAACCCGTCCACTGAGAACAACGAAAGCGCCGAGGCCGCGGGCCGGCTGATGAAGGCCGCCGACGCCGACCGGCTGGCCGCCGCCGGCCGCGAGGGCATCGCGGTCGAGCGCAGCGGTGAAATCCTTCAGGGCTGGATTCAGGCCAATCTCGAAAACGCCCAGGCGACCATGAACCGCGAGCTCGATCCCTGCCTCGCCCGGTACATGGATGCGATTTAGGCGACACTCCGCTTGACCGGTTCGCGGCGGACGCTCAGCTTCCGCCGCGAAACATTGTCGGAGTCTCCATGTCCCTGCCCATGCCCACCGGATCGCTGCTCGACCTGATCGGCGCCACGCCCATGGTCGAGGTCACGAAGATGGACACGGGGCCATGCCGGCTGCTGCTGAAGCTGGAGAGCCAGAACCCCGGCGGCTCGATCAAGGACCGCATCGCCCTGTCAATGATTGCGGCGGCCGAGAAGGAGGGCTTCCTCAAGCCCGGCGGCACGATCGTGGAGGCCACGGCGGGAAATACGGGCCTCGCCCTGACGCTGGTGGGCCAGGCCAAGGGCTATCGCGTTCTGCTGGTCATCCCCGACAAGATGTCCAAGGAAAAGATCCAGCATCTCAGGGCGATGGGCGCGGATGTTCGCCTGACGCGTTCGGATGTGCCGCATGGGCATCCTGAATACTACACCGACATGGCCGAGCGGCTGGCGCAGCAGATCCCCGGCGGCTTCTACGTCAACCAGTTCGCCAACGATGCGAACTCCCAGGCGCATTTCGACACCACCGGCCCGGAAATCTGGCAGCAGACGGGCGGCAAGATCGACGCCTTCGTGGCCGGCATCGGCTCGGGCGGCACCATCACCGGCACGGCGCGGTATCTGAAGAGCGTAGGGTCGAAGGCCGAGATCATCCTGGCCGACCCGGTCGGCTCGACCCTGGCGGGCATCGTCAACGAGGGCGTGCCGGGACCGGAGGGCAGCTACACCGTCGAGGGCATCGGCCAGAATTTCGTGCCTGACACCGCCGACATCGACCTGATCGACCGCGCCTATTCGATCCCGGATGCGGAGGCCATCGCCACGGTGCGCGACCTGCTGCTGAAGGAGGGCGTGCTGGCCGGCTCGTCGTCGGGGACGCTGATCGCCGCTGCCCTGCGCTGGTGCCGCGAACAGACTGAGCCCAAGACCTGCGTCACCTTCGTCTGCGACACGGGGGCGAAATATCTGTCCAAGGTCTATAACGACGCCTGGCTGGCGGATCAGGGCCTGACCGAGCGGACGCTTCACGGTGACCTGTCGGACCTGATCACCCGCAAATACGAAGACGGCGCCGTGGTCGTGGCCGGACCAGACGACACGCTGGACACCGCCTTCAAGCGCATGCGCGGCGCCGACGTGTCCCAACTGCCGGTCATCCAGGACGGCCGGCTGGTCGGCATCCTGGACGAAAGCGACATCGTCCACGTCATGGACACCGACGAGATCACCCGCGAGGCCCGCTTCAAGAAGTCGGTCGGCGAGGTCATGACCCGCGATCTCGACACGGTGCAGGCGTCGGAAAGCCTCGACGCCCTGATCCCGCTGTTTGACCGCGACCGGGTTGCCATCGTGCTGGACGGCGAAAAGTTCGTCGGCCTGATCACCCGGACCGACCTGATCAACCACCTGAGCCTGAACCGGTAATCGCCATGAGCGGTCTGACCCGCCGTGAAAATCTGGGCTGGTTGGGCGCGGGCGTCTCGGCGGCCTTGGCCGGGTCACCTGCGGTGGCGCAGGACGCTGGGGAACGGGTTTCGGTCGGAACCTACGCCAGCGGCGACGAGGACATCACGGTGGTGCTGTTCAGCCCGCCCGAGGCCGACCTGCCCATGGCCGGTGCGGCAATCCTGTTGCTGCATGGCGGCGGCGGCGCGCCGCTGGAGTTGTCGCGCTGGTATGAGCATGCGGTGCGCATGGCGGCGCGGGGCTATGTGGTGGCTTTCCCCGCATGGTTCGGCAATGACGCCCAGGGCCGCGAGCGTGGACGTGCAGCGATCCAGCGACAGGCTGTGCTCGACGGCCTGACATGGCTGGCGGCGCAACCCGGAGTCGATCCGGCGCGGATCGCGACCATGGGCTTCTCGCGCGGCGGCTATATCGCCTCGGAGGTCGCCGTCAGCGACGGCGAGGTCGCGGCTGTGGTCAGCATCGCTTCCGGCGGTTCGCGACGCCCCGACCAGATCACGCGCCGCCCGCCGACCCTGCTAATCTACGCCGACGCCGATCCGCTGGTGGAGCCGGCGGCGACACGCCGCTGGGAACGGACCCTGAAGGAGGCCGGGGTCCGTGTTGAGACCGAGGTGCTGGACGCCGACCACCATGTTCCTGAGCCGAACGAGTGGCGCAACATCTTCGACATCGCCCATCGCTTCCTGCGGCGTGAGCTGGGTGGGCGTTCATGAGGCGGCGCGACCTGCTGGCCGCCGCGGGCGGTCTGGTCCTGGGCGGTCCGGCCCTGGCCCAGGATGCGCCGACTGACGGCGTGACGACCGAGCTCATCACCTATCAGAGCCGGGGCAAGACGATCCGGGCGGCGGTGTTCCGCCCCGGCGCCAATGCGAACGGCGCGGGCGTCGTCTACATGCACGGCTCGGGCGGCATCGGCGGGATCCAGCTGACCTTCGCGCGTAGGTTCGCCGAGGCCGGCTACATCGCCGTGGCGCCCACCTATGTGGATGCGGCCGAAGACGACGGCATCCGCGCCGAACGCATCATGGACGCCTGGCGCGACTGCGGGTCCGACGCCGTGGAGTGGCTGATCGCCCAGGGCGTGGACCGCGGGCGGACCGGCATCGTCGGCTATTCTCTGGGCTCCTACATCGCCGTGGACGGGGCGCTGGGGAATAGCCGCGCGGCCGCCGCCATCGGGGTCGCGGGCGGCTGGGACGTGTATATTCCCCGGGTTCCCGCGCGGCGGATTCCGGTGCTGATCATCCGGGCCGAGCGGGATACCCATGTGCGCCCCTCAAGCACGGAACGCTGGCGTCAGTTCCTGGTGGAACACGATGCATCGGTCAGGGTTCAAACCATCCGCGGCGCGCCCCATCTGATGAACAGCGCCCAGTGGGCCGAGGTCAGCCGCCGTTCGGTGGCCTTCTTCGGCAACACCATCGCCCGTGCCTCGTAACTTTCAGGATTTTCGAATGGCCTCGATTAAGAACAGCCAGGGCTTCTCGACCCGCGCGATCCACGCCGGGCAACGGCCCGACCCGACCACGGGCGCGGTGATGACGCCGATCTACGCCACCTCGACCTACGCCCAGGAAAGCCCGGGTGTGAACAAGGGCTATGAGTATGCGCGGGGCAAGAACCCGACGCGCGAGGCGTTCGAGGCCTGCATCGCTGATCTTGAGGGCGGGGTTCAAGGTTTCGGTTTCGCCAGCGGCATGGCGGCGACCGCGACGGCGCTGGAACTGCTGGACGCCGGCTCGCACATCGTCACGGGCGATGACCTGTACGGCGGCTCATGGCGGCTGTTCGAGCGGGTGCGGCGGCGCTCTATGGGGCTGGACTTCGCCTATATCGATCTGAGCGACCTGAGCGCGGTCGAGGCGGCCATCACGCCGAAGACGAAGATGATCTGGGCCGAGACGCCCACCAATCCGCTGATGAAGCTGGCCGACATCGCAGGCCTGTCGAAGATCGCGAAGGCGCACGGGCTGAAGCTGGTGGTCGACAACACCTTCGCCACGCCGTGGTCGCAGCGGCCGCTGTCGCTGGGCGCCGACATCGTCATGCACTCGGCGACCAAATATCTGAACGGCCACTCCGACATCATCGGCGGCGTGCTGGTGACGGCGGACCCCGACCTCGCCAAGGAGATCAAGTTCCTGCAGAACTCGATCGGCGGCGTCATGGGGCCCTTCGACGCCTTCCTGGCCAACCGGGGGCTGAAGACGCTCGGCATCCGCATGAAGGCCCACAACGAGAACGCCATGGCCGTGGCGCGCTGGCTGGAGGGCCGGGCAGGGGTGGCGAAGGTGATCTATCCGGGCCTGGCCAGCCATCCGCAGCACGAACTGGCGAAGCGCCAGATGAACGGCGCCTTCGGCGGCATGGTCACGGCCGTCATCGACGGCGATCTGGAGCGGACCAAGCGGGTGCTGGAGCGGGTGCAGGTCTTCACCCTGGCGGAGTCGCTGGGTGGTGTCGAAAGCCTGGTCAACCACCCGGCCATCATGACCCACGCCAGCGTGCCGAAGGATGTGCGCGAGGCGGGCGGCGTCACCGACAGCCTGATCCGCCTGTCCGTCGGCGTCGAGGACATCGACGACCTGATCGCCGATCTGGATCAGGCGTTGGGTTAGGGCGCGACCTTCCAACCTTCGTTGGGGTTGACCCACAACACCGTGTCGCCCGTGTCGGGCTGAGACTGTCCACCGACAGATACGGAATAGGCCAAGGCGCCGTCAGGTCCGGCGATATATGTTGTGCACGTTTCACCTTGCGGGCCTGCTGCCCGCATAGCAGCACTTGCGTCTCGCAACTGCTGGTCCAGCGGTCCCGCTAAGGTCTGGCCGTCGATTACGAAGCCGCGAATATCACTGTCAGACGAGGTGCCGCACACTGCGCCGTGGCTGATATGGACCATCGTTTCGGCTCTCATGACGATCAGCGGAGTCGGGTTCACCAAGACCACTGCGTAATTTGTGATGGTGCCGTCAGCGTGAAACTCATAGTTCGCCAATGCCCGGCACGTGCGGGCCGCCTTGTTCGGCGTGTAGCACTGCGCCATCCCCTCGCGCGCAGGGGCGAGGGGATCGGTCTCGGCAGGTCCGGACAGGGCCAGGCTGAGCAGTGCAGCGAAAAACATGGAGATACCCGGCGACTAGATGTGAAGCCAAGGCTCGCACATCGTCCGCGCGGGGGAAACTGTCGTCAGGCCGCCGACGTATCCAGCGCCGTCTGGTGACCGGTCACGGGCAGCACCTTCTTGACGGCGACGCGGGGCTTCTTGACGGCGACCGGCTTGTTGGCGGCGCGGTGGGCCAGTTCGGCGTCGATCAGGGGCATGACCTCGGCGGCGGTCGCGGCCTGGACAGCCGAGTTGGAGGCCGACAGGCGCTGGGCGTTGGCGCGCAGCGAGGTCAGGTCGCCATCGGTCATGGTCGGCAGCATTTCAGCGAGCGGTGTCATCGGGTCATCCTTTGGAAAAACAAAAGGGCCGACGCGCGTGGCGCCGGCCCTTCCTGTTCACCGGGCGTAACCCGGCGAGCGGAATTCGAACTATTCAGCAGCCTTGAGGCGGCCGGCCGATTCCTTGCCCGAGCGGGCGTCGCGTTCGACTTCGTACGAGATCTTCTGGCCTTCGTTCAGGCCATTGAATTCCGAAGTTTCGACTGCGGAGACGTGGACGAAAACGTCCTTGCCGCCGTCATCGGGCTGGATGAAACCATAGCCCTTGGTCGAGTTGTACCATTTCACAGTGCCGGTAGCCATTTTGAGACCTCCGTTAGGCGTTGACCGCAGGGGAGTTTCCCTGGTCGGCCTGTCGGGTCTGAATGGGATCGGCGTGGACCTCGGTTGCGCGATGCAAAGGGGCAGCAGCGTTTCGCAAGAAGAGATCGACAACACCCAAGTGGGCGCTTTGGGCGACAATAGCAAGCGTTACCGCAGAAACGAAAACGGCGGCGAGGGCCGAAGCCGTCGCCGCCGTTCGAAATCACAGGCCGTAAGGCCGGGATTTAGCCTTCGGTCTTCAGTTGACCAGCCGACTCTTTGCCCGAGCGGCGGTCGGTTTCGATTTCGTAGGAAACCTTCTGGTTCTCGTCCAGGCCGCGCAGGCCGGCCGCTTCGACGGCGGAGATGTGCACGAACACGTCCTTGCCGCCGTTGTCGGGCTGGATGAAGCCGTAGCCCTTGGTCGAGTTGAACCACTTAACGGTGCCGGTAGCCATTATGAGACCTCCTTTTGGCGTTGGCCCCAGGGGAATGTCCCTGAAGCCTGTCGGGTCTGAATGGATCGGCCTTAGACCTCGGTGCGAATGCAGAGGGTGCAGAGCGTGACGCAGAGAGATCGACGTCCGCCCTCATGAACGGGCTTTTCGGCGATTGCAAGACCTGCTGGGTCATATGGGCGCCGCTCAGAGCGTCATTCGTCGTCGTCTTCCTCGACCGCGGGCTTCGCGTCTTCGTCCGGCTTCGGAACATAGTGGGCCTGGCACAGCTTGCGCAGGGCGGCCGAAACCGTGGAGCCGTAGAGGTGCTCCTGGATGCGGTCGTGGCCGTCCGCGCTGAGGCGTTGTTTGACGTCGCTGAGGGTGCGGCATTCGCCGCTGCGCGCCAGTTCATAGGCGCGTTCGATGGTCGTGGGTCGATGGGTCATGCTTCCTAGATAGGAAGCGTCACCGCAAAAGCGAGGAAAAATCAGAAGTATACGTTGATCGCGGCGACCAGGGCGGAGTCATAGGTCTCGGTCGGCACGCCCGCGTCGGTGTCATACCAGCGCAGGTCGAGCTCCAGATCCTCGGTCAGATCCCAGGTGACACCGGCGTTCCAGGCCGAGTAGTCGACGCTGTTGTCCTGCTCGCGGCGGCCGACGGCGGCCGTGCCCTTCAGCCTGTCACTGAACTCCCAGCCGATGCGCCCCTCGACCCAGGTCCAGGCTTCGGTCGCGCCGAAACCGTCCGGCGAATATTGCAGGCGCAGACGCGCCGAAGCCGGGCCGATGGAGCGCTTTACATCGCCGGTGAATTCCCAGGCGGTGTTGTCGGCGGCGGGATCAGCATCGACCTGCCACTTGTGCGTGGCGTTCAGGTCGAGGTCGAAGCCCATGAACTCAGGCCGCATGCCCGCGCCCAGTTCGACCTCCAGCTCGGAGTGGATCGAACTCTTGATCGTCTCGGCGCCGGGGCCGGCGTAGAACAGCCCGGACACGCTGGTCCATTCGGCCGAGAAGCCGACAAAGCCCTCGCCCTCGGTTTTCGAAATGCCCTTGGACCGGTTATCGGTGCCGGCGCTAGCCGAGAACGACCAGGCGTCGCGCGGCGCTTCCTGAGCGAAAACCGGGGTGGCGACGGCGAGGGCCGCGATGAGGGGCAGGGTGCGAAGAATCATGGCCGCCAATACGCGTTGCAAACGTGGCGGTTCCTAGCCGAAGTCCTTCGCGTTGGCGAATTGCTCCGCAGCCTGACGGTACTCGGCCTTCAATCTGGCGCACAGCTCGGCAGTCGGCAGCACGTCATGAATGGCCCCCGCGCCCTGGCCGGCGGACCAGACGGTCTTCCAGGCCTTGGCCTCATCGCCCATGTCCAGCTTGTGTTCGGGCAGGGATTTCGGGTCGATGCCGTTGTCCAGCAGCGACTTGGTCATGAAGTTGGCCGGGATGCCCGAAACGGCCGGGGTGTAGGTGATGTCGGTCGCGCCCGAATCCACGATCATCTGCTTGTAAGCGTCGGGGGCCAGCGCCTCGGTCGTGTTGATGAAGCGGGTGCCCATATAGGCGAAGTCGGCGCCCATCATGCGCGCCGCCGCCGCGTCGGACCCGGACGACAGGCAGCCCGACAGGATGATCGTGCCCTTGAAGAAGGTCTTCACCTCGGCCACCAGGGCGAAGGGGTTCACGACTCCCGCATGCCCGCCCGCGCCGTTGGCGACCAGGATCAGGCCGTCGACACCCGCCTCGGCGGCTTTCCGCGCATGGCGGACGTTGGCGATGTCATGGAAGACCACGCCGCCGTAGCCGTGCACCGCATCCACCACGTCGCGCACGGCGCCCAGCGAGGTGATGATCAGCGGCACCTTCTCCTCGACCGAGATCATCATGTCAGCCATCAGGCGCGGATTGGTCGGGTGGACGATGTGGTTGACGCCGAAGGCTGCGGCGTCGGGGTTCAGCCGTCCCTTGATCTCGTGCAGCCACTCCCGATAGCCCTCGGCCGTGCGCTGGTTCAGCGACGGGAAGGTTCCGATCAGGCCCGCGTTGCACGTCTCGACCACCAGGTCGGGGCCGGAACACAGGAACATCGGCGCCGCGATCACCGGCAGCTTCAGTCCCTTTTGCAGCGATGCCGGAATGGCCATGACGATCCCCTCGGTTGTCTTTCGCTACGGATAGCGGGCTGTCGCGGGGGAAGGCAAATCAGGGCTTCGACTTCGGCGTCTCGGGCGGAGGCGGTAGAGGGTCTTCCAGCCTGAAATCGACGTTGAAGGTCACGCGCGCCGGCTCGGCGACGCCGTTGACCGTCCGGGGTGCGACCCGGGCCGATGGGACGCCGGCCAGCGCCGCTTGGGCGAAGCCTGCGCCTTCGGGCGTCTCCAGCAGGACGATGCACTCAGTCAGGCGGCTTTCGACGCTGACGATGCACTCCAGACGCGCCCGCCCGGACTCGATGCCGCGTGACTGGGCCCGTTCGGGGAACTCGGTCGTGGGCTGACGCAGCCAGCGCGGGGGTGTGATGACGCCGGGCCGGGGCGGGGCCGACGGCATGACGTGTGGCGGTGCGATGACCGGAGGCACGGCGATGGGAGGCTGGGTCTGCTCCTGCGCCGCGACGGCGGGGGCGAGGGCGCAGGCCCAGACAGCCACAAGGGAAGCCGCCCCGTATTTCAAAAGCATCGACTGAACCTGCACGGAAAATCCACCAACGATCCTTAGCCGCGCCCGGCTTCGCATGGCAACGTCGCGGGCAGATGACGATACCAATGGCGTGCGCTAGGAGACGCCCATGACCACAGACACATCCGGCCTGTCCCAACTCGGCGCCCAGACGGCGCAGCCCGCTTCGCCCGAAACGGCGGTGCTGGAGCGCGTGCCCAATCCGCATCCGGACACACTGTATCTGGCGCGGTTCACCGTGCCGGAGTTCACCAGCCTGTGTCCCGTGACGGGCCAGCCGGACTTCGCTCACATCGTCATCGACTATGCGCCGGGCGCGTGGCTGGTGGAGTCCAAGTCTCTGAAGCTCTACCTGACGGCTTTCCGCAACCACGGCGCCTTCCACGAGGACTGCACGGTCGCTATCGGCAGGAAGCTGATCGACCTGCTGCAGCCGAAATGGCTGCGCATCGGCGGCTACTGGTATCCCCGCGGCGGCATCCCCATCGACGTCTTCTGGCAGACGGGTTTGGCGCCTGAAGGCCTGTGGCTGCCCGACCAGGGCGTGCCGACCTATCGCGGGCGGGGATGACCGAACCCTACCTCCCGCTCGAAACCTGGGGCTGGCGTTGGCTGGAGCAGGCTCAAGCGTGGGCGGACAAGGCCAAATGGCGGCGCTACGCCTTCGAATTTCTGCTGTTCGTACTGAAGCAGGCCTGGGCCTGTGTGTTCGGGGGGCTGATGCTGGCGCTGCTGGTGGGGTCGCACCTGCTGTGGCCCGACAATGCGCCGATCGCTCGGTACGACTTCCTGGTGCTTGCGGCGCTGGCGATCCAGGCGGGGATGTTGATCCTCAAGCTGGAGACCTGGGAGGAGGCGCGGGTCATCCTGATCTTCCACATCGTCGGCACGGTGATGGAGTTGTTCAAGACCGCGCACGGGTCATGGATATATCCCGAGGACAGCTTGCTGCGCATCGGCATGGTGCCGCTGTTCTCGGGCTTCATGTATTCGGCGGTGGGCAGCTACATCGCCCGCATCTGGCGCATCTTCGACATCCGCTTTCGCCATTATCCGCCGCTGTGGACGACGTGGGTTCTGGCGGCGGCGATCTATGTCAACTTCTTCGCCCACCACTGGCTGCCGGACATCCGCATCGGCCTGTTCGTGCTGACGGCGGTGCTGTTCGGGCGCGGCTGGTTCTATTTCACCGCCCACCGGACGCGGCGGTCGATGCCGTTCCTGCTGGGGTTCGGTCTGGTCGCGGTGTTCATCTGGCTGGCCGAAAACCTCGGCACCTTCGCCCGGGCGTGGGTTTATCCGTCACAAGAGGCGGGCTGGCACCCGGTGTCGATCCACAAGGTCGGCGCGTGGTTCCTGCTGATGATGATCTCGATCGTGCTGGTGTCGCTGGTCCACAAGCCGGAGGAAGAGCCGCGCCTCAGCCCACCTGATCCATCGGAATGATTCGGCCGTAGCAACTGCCGATGATGGGTATGCCGTCGGCCGTATGCCCCGGCGGCGGGCAGGTCAGAACGGTCCCATTGTTAAAACGCAGGATCAGGGTGCGGTTCTCGCCGGGCTCGATCGCCGCGGTGACATAGCCCATGCAGTCCGGCTGGTGATTGGTCGACAGGGCCTCGGACACGATCCAGGTTCCGTCGCGGTCTTCCTCGATGCGATACCGTTTCTCGACACGCTCGGCGCCGCTTTCGACCGACATCCTGCCGTCTTCGCCGAAGGTCCAGGTTTCCGTGCACACGGGCCGGCCGTTCTGGACCTCGTCCGTGCGGAACAGCCACGCCCCCTTGGGATCAAAGGCGGCGTCCTGGGCCAGGGCGGCGGCGGGCAGGGCGAGGGCGAGCAGGGCGGAGAGGATTTTCATGTGCAAAGGCAAGCATGGCTTCGCGAAAGCTGCAACCGTCAGGGCAGGGTCGTCACCTTCTGCGCCATGTCCGGGCGGGGCCGTTCCAGCGGCGGCTCGGCGGCGGTTCCGATGTGGATGAAGCCCGCGATCTTCTCGCCCGCGCCGACGCCGAACATCGCCAGGGCGTCGGGGTCATAGGCGTACCAGTCGGTGATCCAGTTCGTAGCGAAGCCCAGCGCATTGGCCGCGTGGGACAGGTTCATGCAGACGGCGCCGGCGGAAAGCTCCTGTTCCCAGACCGGCACCTTGTGCCCCGGCGTCGGGGCCGAGATCACCAGAATCGTCGCCGGCGGATTGGCCAGCTTGGCCAGGACCGCGCGCGCCTTCTTCGGGTCGGGCTGGTGGTCGGCGAGCGGGTCGAGGCGTGCGGCGATCCCGGCCCGCGTCTGCGGCCCCAGCACCACGAACCGCCAGGGGAACAGCTTGCCGTGGTCCGGCGTGCGGGCGCTGATCTGAAGGATGTCGGTGATCTGGTCCGGTGACGGGCCGGGCGCGGCCAGCGCCTGGGCGGGCGCGGAGCGGCGGGTCGCCAGCCGGTGACGCAGTTCGGCGGAGGGGACGGGGAGGGGCAGGGCGTCTTCGGACATGGCCTCTAGCTAGGCGCGGCGGCCCGTTTGCGCCATACCGCGCCCATGACCAGCCCCAACAAAGACCTGGAACCCGCCTGGGCCGAGGGCCTGCCCAAGCCGCCGCCGTGGCAAAGCCATGGCGACAGCGTGGTGTTCGAAAACCCGTGGATGACCCTGACCCGGCACCCGGCGATTGCGCCGACGGGGATGGCTGCCGACTATGTCGTGTTCCGGCCTACGAACATCGGCACGGGCGTTCTGCCGATCCACGACGACGGCACGGTGGTGATGGTGGGCCAGCAGCGCTTCGCCCTGATGAACTATTCCTGGGAGATACCCGAGGGTGGCGCGCCCAAGGACGAAGATCCCTTCGACGGCGTGCGCCGAGAGCTGGCCGAGGAGGCGGGGCTGGAGGCCGCGCACTGGGTTCAGGCGCTGGACATGGAGCTGTCGAACTCCATCACCGACGAGCGCGCCGTGACCTGGATCGCCTGGGGTCTGACACCCGTACCGACCGACCCGGACCCGACAGAGATCATCACCGTCGCCCGCGTGCCGTTCCGCGACCTGCTTGCCGAAATCGGGCGTGGCTCGATCCGGGACGCAATGACGGTGGCGACCGCCTACAAGGCTTACCATATGGCGGTCGAGGGGCAGCTACCGCCCGCGCTGGCGAAGGCCATGCTGGGACGGTAGGATAGGGGCGAACGGAGCATCCATGGCCAAGCTCGAAATCGTGCCGAACGAACCGGATTTGTGGTCGCGCCTGCGCGCCTCGGCGCAGGAGGCCGTGCGCGACGAGCCGCATCTGGCGTCGCAGCTGAATGCGGTGATCCTGTCCCACAGCGATCTCGCGGGGGCGCTCAGCTTCCAGATCGCGCGCAAGCTTGGCGACGCCGAACTCGGCGCCATGACCGTGCGCGAGGTGTGCATGGAGGCGTTCAAGGACGATCCCGCCATCGTCGCGGCCGCCGAGGCCGATCTGCAGGCGGTGCTGGAGCGCGACCCTGCGATCAAGTCGCTGCTGCAGCCGTTCCTCTACTTCAAGGGCTATCAGGCCCTGCAGGCATGGCGCGTGGCCCACTGGCTGTGGGGCAAAGGGCGGGACACTCTGGCCTTCCATTTCCAGAGCCGCATGTCCGAGCTGTTCCAGGTCGACATCCACCCGGCGGCGAAAGTCGGCGCGGGCGTCTTCATCGACCACGGCACCGGCGTGGTGATCGGCGAGACCGCCGTGGTCGGCGACGAGGTGTCGATGCTGCATGGCGTGACCCTGGGCGGCACCGGGGCGGAGCGTGGCGACCGCCATCCGAAGATCGGCCGCGGCGTCCTGCTGGGCGCGGGGGCCAAGGTCCTGGGCAACATCGTCATCGGCGACTACGCCAAGGTGGCCTCGGGCTCGGTGGTGCTGAAGCCCGTGCCGCCCGGCTGCACCGTCGCCGGCGTGCCCGCTCGGCTGGTCAACTGCCCGACGGAGGCCGCGCCCGCCCGCACCATGGACCACACACTGGCCGACGTTGTGTATGACTTCGTGATCTAGGGTTCCCACGGCGAGGCCGCTTCTCTAGGGTCCGCGCCAATCCGAAACCGCCTGAGGCTCCCCCGTGAAAGACACCGACATCAAGCGCCTCGAGACGCACCTGAAGCGCACGTTCAACCACGGCGGCATCCAGGTGAAGTCGCGCAAGCAGGCCGACTCGGCCGAGGTCTATGTCGATGACGAGTTCATCGGCGTGGTCTTCGAGGACGAGGACGGCGACGGCAGCTTCATGTTCGAGATGGCCATCCTGGGCGAAGACCTGCCGCCCGTCTGACGCACATCAAGCGGCCAAGAAAGAGCCCCGGACGGTTCGACCGTCCGGGGCTTTCTCATTTCAGTCCGTTGAAATCAGCGCTTGCCGAAGATCACGTCCATCAGGCCTTCGAAGAAGCCCTTGGGCTTGGCGGGCGCGGCGGGCTTCGGCGCGGGGGCCGGAGCAGCGGCGGCAGGCTTGGGCGCAGCGGCGGGCGCCGCAGCAGCAGCGACCGGCTTCGGCGAGACGGCGGGCTTGGGAGCCGCAGCCTTGGGAGCGGCGGCCTTGCTGGCGGCCGGCTTCTTGGCCGCGGCAGGCTTCTTCACAGTCGCCGGCTTGTTGGCGGTTGCAGGTTTGGCGGCGGCCTTCGGTTTCGCAGCGGCCTTGGGCGCGGCGGGCTTCCTGGCGACCGCAGTCTTCTTGGCGGCGGCGGGTTTCGCAGCGGCCTTCGGCTTGGCGGCGGCCTTGGGCGCAGCGGCCTTTTTCACGACCGGAGCCTTGGCGGCGACGGGCTTGGGAGCCACGGCCGGCTTGGTCGCGGGCTTCTTCGCCGCCGGCGCCTTGGCGGCAGGTTTGGAAACGGTGCTCGACTTCGCGGCCGGTTTGGGCTTGGAAGCGGCTGAACTCGACTTGGATGGTGCTTTGGCCATGGACGACCCGACCCCTCGGTTATTGCTGGCGTTAGAGCGCACGCCAGCGCGTGTCTCGATTCGACATGATAGCGACGTCTGAGAAATGTCCGAGTCCGCATTACAGATAATTGCACACGGTTCGCGGAACGTCGCTGAAGCGGCCGCCGAGGCCCTCGACGCCGACCCCATGCTGGAGGGCGCAACCTACTCGATTCTCGAGGAGGACGAGGACCGGGGCATCTGGCGCATCGACGCCTTCCCGACCACGGCCGAAGAGGCCGCGGGCATCGAGGCGCGCCTGTCCGAACACACCGGCCTGAAGGTCACGGTCGAAAAGCTGGCTGACGCCGACTGGCTGGCCATGTCTCTGTCGGGACTGCCGCCGGTCGAGGCGGGACGCTTCTTCGTCTACGGCGCCCATGACCAGGGCCGCGTGCCGCCGAACCGCGTGGCGTTGAAGATCGACGCCGGCGCCGCCTTCGGCACGGGGCACCACGGCACGACCGTCGGCTGCCTGATGGCCTTTGACGAGTTGCTGAAGCGTGAGAGCTTCGAGCGCGTGCTCGACGTCGGCGCCGGCACCGGCGTTCTGGCCATCGCGGCGGCCAAGACCGGCAGCCGCATCGCCGTCGGCACCGACATCGACGAGCCCTCTGTTCGCATCTCCAACGAGAACGCCGCCATCAACGGCGCCAAGGCCAGCTTCGTCCACGCCTCGGGTCTGAACGACGTGAAGATCCGTGAGCACGGCCCCTATGATCTGGTGTTCGCCAACATCCTGGCCCCGCCGCTCGTGGCGCTGGCTCAGGACATCAAGGGCGCGCTGAAACTGAACGGCGTGGCCATCCTGTCTGGCCTGCTGCGGACCCAGGAGCGGCGCGTGTCGGCGGCCTATCTCTCCCGCGGCTTCGTGCTGGAGAAGCGCATCCACCGCGACGCCTGGAGCTGCCTGGTGCTGAGGCGGGTGGGTTAACACCGGAACCTCCACCCGCGCCGCGCCTTAGGTTCGGCAGAGTGGAGATTTCGCCGTGACCTTTCAGAATCCCAACGATCCGAACGCGCCCCAGCCGCCCGTCTACACCGAGACGGTCGAGACCGTGGTGGTGCGCGAGTCCAACACCGGCTGGTGGATCGCCGGCATCTTGGCCGGGCTTGTGCTGCTGGCCGTGATCTTCATCCTGTCCACGCGCAACGACACCGCGCCGGTCGATGACGCCCTGCTGCAGGCCCAGGCCGACGCGGTGGCGGCGCAGGCGCAGGCGGATCAGGCCCTGATTTCGAGCCAGGTCGCCGGGGCCCAGGCCAGCGTCGACATCGCCCGTTCCGACGCCGCCCGCTCGCAGGCCGAGGCCACGCGCGCCCAAGCTGAAGCCCGCGCCGCAGAGGCCCGCGCTTCGACCCCTGTCGTGATCGAACGCGAGGTCCCCGCGCCCGGCCCGGCGGTCATCACCCCCACGTCGCCGCAGAACTGATCCGCCTCTCCCCATCACGGGGTTGGGGAGCTATATCGCTCTCCATGCGCCAGTCCTTCGACGAAACCACCGATCCGTCCTTCGGGGCCAGGCACCTTCCACTCGTTCGCGCCCGCATGGCCGAGCAGGGCCTCGACGGGCTGTTGGTCCCGCACGAGGACGAGCACCAGAACGAGTATCTGCCCGAGGCCAACGACCGTCTCGCCTGGATCAGCGGGTTCACCGGCTCGGCCGGAGCCGGGGTGGTGCTGAAGGATCGGGCCGCCGTCTTCGCCGACGGCCGCTACACTGTTCAGGTGAAGGCCCAGGTCGACGCCGGCCAATTCGAGATCCTCGACCTGGTCGAAGGCGGGGTGCCCGCCTATCTTGAGCGCGCGCCCAAGGGCGCCGTCATCGGCTATGACCCGCGCCTGCACAGTCCCGATGCGCTAGCGACCCTGAAGCGCGCGGCGGAAAAGGCCGGCGCCCAGCTGAAGCCGGTCGAGCCCAATCCGCTGGACCTGGCCTGGGGCGACGCCCGCCCGGCGCAGCCCACCGCGCCCGTGGTCCCGCACGAGGACCGCTACACCGGCGAGAACGCTGCCTCCAAACGCGCGCGCATCGCTGCGGCGGTGAGCGCGGCGGGCGCCGACGCGGCGGTCATCACTGCCCCGGCCTCGATCGCCTGGCTGTTCAACATCCGCGGCGGCGATGTGATCCGCACGCCGCTGCCGCTTGCTCAGGCCATCGTGAAATCAGACGGCTCGGCGAAGCTGTTCCTCGATCCGGCCAAGGTCACCAACGAACTGCCCGGCTGGCTCGGCGACGCTGTGACGCTGGAGAACCCGTCGGCCCTGCCGTCCGCGCTCGATGCGCTGGCGGGCCAATCCGTGATGGTCGATCCGGGCCAGTCCTCGGCCTGGTATTTCGACCGACTGACGGCGGCGGGTGCGAGCGTGGTTCGCGGCATGGACCCCTGCACCCTGCCGCGCGCGGCCAAGAACCCGGTCGAAATCGAGGGGACGCGCCAGGCCCACATCCGCGACGGCGCGGCCCTGACCACCTTCCTGCACTGGGTCGATACGGTGGCCCAGAACACCCTGCCGACCGAGCGCGAGATCGCCGAGGCGCTGGAGGGCTTCCGCGAGGCGACCGGCGCGCTGAAGGACCTGTCGTTCGACACCATCGCCGGCGCCGGCCCGAACGGCGCCCTGCCGCACTACAAGCCCGTGACCCGCACGCTACGCCGCATCGAGAAGGGCTCGCTGCTTCTGGTGGACGGCGGCGGCCAGTATCTGGACGGCACCACCGACGTGACCCGCACCATGGCCATCGGCGAGCCGTCAGCAGACCAGCGCCGCATGTTCACGCTTGTTCTCAAGGGCCACATCGCCATGGCGACCGTGCGTTTCCCGGCGGGCACCACGGGTCATCAGCTCGACGCCCTGGCGCGCCTGCCCATGTGGATGGCGGGCCTGGATTATGACCACGGCACCGGTCACGGCGTCGGCAGCTATCTGGGCGTCCACGAGGGGCCGCAGCGCATCGCCAAGGGCGTGAACACGCAAGCCCTGCTGACCGGTATGATCCTGTCCAACGAGCCCGGCTACTACCGCGAGGGCCACTGGGGCATCCGCATCGAGACCTTGCAGGTCGTCACGCCGCCGACGCCCATCCCGGGCGGCGAGCGGCCCATGCATGGCTTCGAGCAGCTGACTTTCGCGCCGCTGGACCGCCGCCTGATCGATGTGCCGCTTCTGACGCGGGACGAGCGCGCCTATGTCGACGCCTATCACGCCGAGACGCTGGCCAAGGTCGGTCCGCTGCTGAGCGCCGAGGTGCGGGCCTGGGCCGAGGTCCAATGCGCGTCGCTTTAAGGTGACGCCGGGTCGTCCGGCCTTGCGGTCAGTCCCCGCCCCACCAGCGCAGGCTGACCATGCCGATGGTGACGCCGCCGGCCGTCAGTGAGCCGGTCAGCACCGGTCCCTCGTCACCGAGGTTGCGGCGAGAGGTCGCCAGGGCGTCGGGGCTCAGCACGCCATCGAACTTCACCTCGCCCAGTTCAGGCGACGTGCCGGTGAAGCTGACCGTCGTGTCGGTCACCACATATGACGTCGGCAGCACCCGCGCCTGTCCCGAACGGGCCTCACCCAGTTCGGTCTCGACCATGGGGCTGGTCGCGTCCTCGAACTCGACCATGATCGGGCCCCAGGTCGTGCTGCGGTTGCCGGCCTCCCAGGCGGCGAAGTCGGTCGCCTGACCCACCGCGATGTCGCGCAGCATCCACTTGCCGAAGCTCGGCGCCGTGATCGGCATGTAGAAGCCCGAGGCGTCCACCGTCAGCTCATGGCTGAACGCCGCGGCCGCTGGCGCGGCGGGTTCCGACGCCGGCGCCGCCTCCTTCGGCTTGTCGCAGCCGGCCAGCGCCATCACGGCGCCGAGGGTCAGGGTCAGGGCGAAAGTGGTCTTGCGCATGGCGGGGCTCCCAATCGTTGGACCCTAGCGACCACGGACGCCGCCCGCTGTCCAGCCTTACGGCAGGTGCGCCAGCACTGTCAGCCAGCCGGAAGCCTGGCCCTGGTCGATCAGTTCGAAAACGGGCAGGGCGACCAGCAGCATCAGGCCGTCACGAATGGTGGTCAGGAAGAACTCTGGCCGCACTGTCAGCTCCGGCTCATCCCGCCACAGGCGGAAGTCCGGGCCGAAACGCGGCGTGCGGGCGACATAGCGGGCATAGACTTCGCCGAATTCCCGACCGAGGAAGCCCTCCTCGCGCCGCACGGTCTGGGTGAAGATCCACACAGCCGCCGCCACGAACAGCAGGGCCACTGTCACGCTGCCGGTCTGGGCTCCGATGCCGAAGGCCCCGATGAAGCTGAAGACATAGAGCGGATTGCGGCTGACGGAATACGGCCCCCGGTCCACGATTTCGGCCTTCTTGCGTCCGCCGATGTAGAGCGAACACCAGGCGCGGCCGACGATCGAAATGACGATCGCCGCCAGCCCCACGCGCTCGATCCATTCGTGCCACGGCCCGTCCACCCCGCCGATGGACTGGGTGACGACGGACAGGGCGATCAGGGCGATCAGCGCCGCCAGGACGGCGACCTTTCTGATCCGCTGGACGATATGCAGGTCCAGGGGCGCGGTCGTCATGGCAATTCGTCTCCGTTTCGGTGACGGAACGCCTTGCCGGAGGTCAATTCAAGTCCTGTCTTTGCGAGCGAAAATCGGTCGCGGAATTATCGATCCAGCGCGCGGTCCAGAGCGCGGAAAGACGCCCATGACAGCTCGGTCGCACTGATGAACACCGACGGGGTTATGCGCTCGAAATCGTCGGTCGGGCGGTGATAGTCGGGGTGGTAGTTCACCCCCAGATAGAGGAACGGCACCTGGGCGTTGAAGAAGGCGCCCTGATCCGACGCCTCGACCCAGTTGTCCTCGCCCGTGTCCTGCGGCGTGTCCTTGCCGAAGGCCAGGCTGACCGCGCCGTTCGCCGGGATGCCTTCCAGAATGGGACGGAACGATGGGTGCTGATAGGTGCCCGTGACCCACAGCTTGCCGTCGGTCTCGGCCCGCGCGGTCATGTCGAAATTCAGGTTCATGGCGATGGATTCGAGCGGCACCGGCGGCGCCTCGACGAAATGCCTGGCCCCCAGCAGGCCGCGCTCCTCGCCGTCGAAGGCGACGAAGATCACGCTGTGCTCCGGCGCCTCGCGCTTCAGCCGCGCCGCGATCTCCAGCATGGTCGCCACGCCCGAGGCATTGTCGTCGGCGCCGTTGAAGATCTGGCCGTCGTTGGTCCCGACGTGGTCGTAATGGGCGCTGACCACGATGTAGCGGTCTGCCCGGCGCGTGCCGGGAATGACGCCGAGGATATTGACGCCGTTGAAGGTCCTGGCCCCCTCGCGGGTGCGTCCCTGCGTCTCCCAGGGCTGCAGCCGGCCCATCATCGGCGCCGCGACGCCGAGCGCATCCAGCCGCCCGACGATGTAGTTCCGCGCCCGCTCGCCTCCCGGCGTGCCCGTGCCGCGCCCTTCCATGTCGTCCGCCGCCAGGATGCGTACGTCGTCCAGAAGCTGGGTGTAGGCCGCGGTAGGATCGACCGGTGTCGTCGGCGCCGTCGCCGTTCCACCGAACAGGTTGCAGCTCGCCAGCATCAGAGCGGCGGCGATCGGCCCGAGGGCGACGAGGGAACGGCGGAACGGACGCATGGAGACTCCTGGGGCGTTTGGCGCGCAGGCTAGCCCTCCCGACCGTCCGCGTCAGATTAACTTCCTGTCATCGCACCGCAGCCTCGTTGGCCGGGAACCGTTGGGGTATCAAGGCCCCTTACGGCATCGATTCACCGCGCGAGTCCCATGGCCCTGACGCCCGTCGACCAGCTTTCCGAAGACCAGGCCCGCGCCGAACTGGACCGGCTGTCGACCGAGCTCGCCCGCCACGACGCGCTCTATCACGGCGCCGATGCGCCCGAGATTTCGGACGCTGACTACGACGCCCTGAAGCGCCGCGCGCTGGAGATCGAGGAGGCGTATCCCGATCTGACGTCGGCCAGTTCGCCGTCGCAGGTGGTGGGCGCTGCTGCGTCCACTCAGTTTGCGCCCGTGCGTCACGGCGTGCCGATGCTGTCGCTCGACAACGCTTTCGACGACGGCGAGGTCGGCGACTTCGTCGCCCGCATCCGGCGCTTCCTGAAGCTGCCCGCCGACGAGGCCGTGGCCTTCACCGCCGAGCCCAAGATCGACGGCCTCAGCGCCAATCTGCGATACGAGCACGGCGTGCTGGTTCAGGGCGCGACCCGCGGCGACGGCCGCACCGGCGAGGACGTCACCGCCAATCTGCGCACCATCGCCGACATTCCGCACCACCTGTCGGGCTCGGGCTGGCCTGACCTGATCGAGGTGCGGGGCGAGGTTTACGCCCCCAACGACGCCTTTGACGCCTTCAATGCCGCCGCCGAGGCCGCCGGAGCCCGCACCTACGCCAACCCCCGCAACTTCGCCGCCGGGTCCCTGCGCCAGAAGGATGCGGCGATCACGGCGACGCGGCCCCTGCGCTTCTTCGCCTATGCCTGGGGCGAGGTCTCGGAGCCGTTCGCGGAGACGCAGCACGAGGCGCTGGAACGGCTTCACGACTGGGGCTTCAGCGTCAATGCGCGGTCGCAGCGGGTCGAGGACGCCGCCGGCCTGATCGCGCTCTACCGTGGGCTGGAGACCGACCGGGCGGCGCTGGGCTACGACATCGACGGCGTGGTCTACAAGGTTGACCGGCTGGACTGGCAGGAGCGGCTGGGCTTCGTCTCGCGCAGCCCCCGCTGGGCCATTGCCCACAAGTTTCCGGCCCAGCAGGCCCAGACGGTGCTGGAGGGCATCGACATCCAGGTCGGCCGCACCGGATCCCTGACCCCCGTCGCGCGGCTGCATCCCGTCACGGTCGGCGGCGTGGTGGTGCGCAACGCCACCCTGCACAACGAGGACGAGATCGCCCGCAAGGACGTGCGCATCGGCGACACCGTCGTGCTGCAACGCGCCGGCGATGTGATCCCCCAGATCGTCAGCGTGGTGGCGGACAAGCGCCCGGCGGATGCGGTCCCCTATGTCTTCCCGACCCACTGCCCGGTCTGCGGATCGGAGGCCGTGCGGCCCGAGGGCGAGGTGCGCCGGCGCTGCACAGGCGGCCTGATCTGCGAGGCGCAGCTGGTTGAGCGGCTGAAGCATTTTGTAGGCCGCCGGGCTTTCGACATCGAAGGCCTGGGCGAGAAGCAGCTGATCGCCTTTCACGAGCGCGGCTGGCTGAACGAACCCGCCGACATCTTCCGCCTGGCCCGCGATGCGGAGAAGCTCGACGCCCTGCGCGCGGAGGACGGTTATGGCGAGACCAGCGTCCGCAACCTGATCGAGGGGATCGACGCGCGGCGGGTGATCGCGCTCGACCGCCTGATTTTCGGCCTCGGAATCCGTGACATCGGCGAGCAGACATCGCTGCTGCTGGCCCGCCACTTCGGCGACTGGAAGAGCTTACATGCGGCGGCGCTGGAGGCCGCGGCGGGCATCCCGTCGGCCGACTGGACCCGGCTGGCCGAGGGCCACGGCGTCTCGCCCCGCACCCTGTCGGTCATGGCCGAGGCCCGGCTGTCGGACGCCGATCCGTGGCCAGAGGCGCCGATCGACCAGAAGCTGGCGCTGGCCTTCCCGGGCGTCGCCGCCCCGGCCCGCCGGGCGTTGGCCGTGCTGGCGCGGGACTGGCCCGCCGTGGTGCGGCTGAGCCGGATCGCCCGCGAGGAAGGCCCGTCAGTGACACTGGGCGAGATCGCCGGCATCGCGGGCGTCGGACCGGTCGCTGCCCGCGCCGTGGCGGAGTTCTTCCATGAGCCGCACAACCGCACGGTCGTCGACGCACTGGTCGCCGAGCTGACGACCATCGAGGACGCCGAGCGGCCAAAGACCGACACCGCCGTGGCCGGCAAGACGGTTGTCTTCACCGGCGCCCTGGAGCGCTTCACCCGCGACGAGGCCAAGGCGCGGGCCGAGAGCCTGGGCGCCAAGGTTTCGGGGTCGGTGTCGAAGAAGACCGACTATCTCGTCGCCGGCCCCGGCGCCGGATCCAAGCTGGCCGAGGCCCAGAAGCACGGTGTCACGGTCCTGACCGAGGACGCGTGGCTGGCGCTGATCGGTTGAGCGCATGATTCTGGCGCTATCGCTCGCCGCGCGGCGGCTCGCTGCTTGAGGGCAGGTTGCTGGCGCTACCGCTCGCCGCGCGGCGGCTCGCTGCTTGAGCGCATGATTCTGGCGCTATCGCTCGGCTCGCGGAGCCTCGCTGCTTGAGCGCAGGCTGAAGCCCCGCCCGGTATCCGGTCGGTGATGGGAAGGCTTGGCGGAGCGCCGGGCCATCGCCCGGAGTTCTGTTGGTTTACCGTTTCGACGAAGGCAGACGCTCCGCGCGGGCGGTTATCCGGAAGCTTGCGTCGGGTGGCGGTGTTATCGCCTTACCGCAGCGCCCCCGGCGGGCAGGCAGTCCCATGGCGAGACTGTCCTGGAACGGTCCGAGTATCCCCCTCGACCCTGGCCGGACTCCCTCCTCGGGTGTCCACCGGCTGGAGGCTGAAAGCCTCCACCCCGCTCCGTCCGCTCCCATCGCCGATCGGTCGCCGGCCGAGCGAGCCCTCCCTGCGACGGGACGGGTTGAACATAAGGGACTTGGCGACCCGGGCGCGTTCAGCGGCTCGAGAAAAGACGAAGGCGTGGAATTACAGCGCCTTGAATGGCTCGACGCACACAGTTGAGCGGCTGGGCGCATCATCCTTCCCCCGAAATGGGGGAAGGAGAAGCGAAAAGGGGCGGGGAGGAGACGCTACCGGTTCAACGCGCTCCGCGCCGCCTCCGCATACCGGTGCCCTGACGCCGCGCCCTTGGGGAATACCGCGTCGATGCGGGCGAGGTCTTCGGGGGTCAGGGTGATATCGGCGGCGGCGATGTTGTCCTCGAGCGTCGCGATGCGGCGGGTGCCGGGGATCGGGACCAGGTGCGGCCCCTGCGCCAACACCCAGGCCAGGGCCAGTTGCGCCGCCGTCACGCTCTTGTCGGCGGCGATGGCGGATACGGCGGTGACGAGGTCGATGTTCTTCTGGAAATTCTCGCCCTGGAAACGCGGGTTGGAGCGGCGGAAGTCGTCGGGGGCGAGGTCGTCGATGGACTTGATCTCGCCGGAGAGGAAGCCCCGGCCCAGCGGACTGTAGGGCACGAAGCCGACGCCGAGCTCTTCGCAGGTCGCCAGGATTTCGTCCTCCGGCTCGCGGCTCCAGAGGGAGTATTCGGTCTGCAACGCCGTGATCGGATGGGTCGCGTGGGCCTTGCGCAGGGTCGCGGGCGCGGCTTCGGACAGACCGAGGAAGCGGACCTTGCCCTCGGTCACCAGCTCGGCCATGGCCCCGACCGTCTCCTCGATCGGCGTGTCGGCATCGACGCGGTGCAGATAGTAGAGGTCGACGTGGTCCATGTTCAGCCGCTTCAGGCTGCCCTCGATGGCGCGGCGGACGTTGGCGGGCGAGCCGTCGACCTTCAGCGCCGTGCGGTCGGCGTTGTAGCCGATGCCGAATTTGGTGGCGACGAAGGCCCGGTCACGGCGGCCGGCCAGCGCCTTGCCGACCTGGATCTCGTTGGTGTGCGGGCCGTACATCTCGGCCGTGTCGAAGAAGTTGAGGCCGAGATCGAGCGCGCGGTGGATCACCGCCGCCGCCTGACCCTCGTCCGACGGTTGGCCGTAGAAGGCGGCCATGCCCATGCAGCCCAGGCCGATGGCGGAGACCTCGGGGCCGTTCAGGCCCAGTTTGCGCGTCTTCATGGGCGGTCTCCTGTCGGTTCCGGGGAAGGCTTCGCAGTTGGGCGTTCGCCGCCCGGCCTTCAAGACCCGGCCAGCGCCCGAATGGTCGGCGAGTTGTCCATGGCCTCGGGCTCGACCGGGTCGGCCTGAAGTTTCAGGTGGGCGAAGATGGTGCGGGCGCCGTCCATGTCATCGACGGACAAGGGGCGGGCGAAGGCGGCGCCGTCCTCGCGCATCATGGGCAGGATGGTCAGGCTGACGCCGTTTATGACGTTGCCGCCGATGACGTTGATGCGGTCGTCGGCCACGCGCACGACGATGTCGCAGTGGGTTCCGACGGCGCGCCCCATGTCGGCGCGGCGGTCGGCGAGGGTGCGATAGGTGACGCCGCCGCGCGCATTGCAGATCAGGTCGCCCGGCGCGATCTCGGCCTCGCCGGGATCCCAGGCGACATAGGCCGCGCCCTCGGCCTCTCCGTCTCGAGCCTTGATGGCCTGGTCGATATAGACGCGGTGGGCGATGTCGCGGCGGAACTGGGCCGGATCGCCGAGACCGCCCTCGCACATGACCCAGCTGACGAAGGCGGCGGACCACGGCTCGACCCAGTTCACCTCGCCCTCGGCGGCGTTCCACTGATGGTTCTGGCGGGCAATGATCTCTTCGCCGTCTGGCGTGGCGGACCAGTAGCCGGCGACGAGGGGGTAGAGCCGGCGCTCGTCTTCCCAACCGCCGAAGCGCAGCATGTGGCGGGCCAGCCTCGGCGCAGGGCGCTCGGGGTTCAGGGCGTCCGGGATCACCCCGTCAGGCAGACGCCGCGTCTCGACCGGGCGGGCGTCGATGGTCTGGAATCCGAACACGGCCCATTCCTGAACCGCCACATCGACGATGCGACGGCGCGCCCAGGCGGTCGGCCCGCGCCGGCACTGGCGCTGGACCACATACATCTGGCCCGGACGGCCTTCGACGCGGCTTTCCGGCGGGATGACGTCGAAGGTTTCAGGCGGCAGGCGTGTCTGGGCCTGCGCCGGCAGGGCGATGAGGGCGGCGATCAGGCTGAGCGCGAGCCTCACCGCCACAACATCAGGCGACCGTCGCCTTGACGATCTTGCCCGGCGCGCGGGGCGGTTCGCCCTTGGGCAGGGCGTCGACGTGGTCCATGCCTTCGATCACTTCGCCCCAGACAGTGTACTGGCGGTCGAGGAAGGTGGCGTCGTCCAGGCAGATGAAGAACTGGCTGTTGGCGCTGTTCGGATCGGACGTGCGGGCCATGGAGCAGACGCCGCGCACATGCGGTTCGCTGCTGAACTCGGCCTTCAGGTTCGGCTTCTTGGAGCCCGACGTCCCGGTGCCGGTCGGGTCGCCGCCCTGGGCCATGAAGCCGGGGATCACGCGGTGGAAGACGACGCCGTCGTAGAAGCCCTCTTTCGCCAGCTCGGTGATGCGGGCGACGTGGCCGGGGGCCAGGTCGGGGCGCAGCTTGATGACGACATCGCCGGTGTCGAGGGTGAAGGTCAGGGTTTCGTCGGCCATCGGCGCGCTCCTTACAGAATGTGGCGGGGTCATAGCGGGTGAAGACGGTCCCGGCTATGTGAGAAGCATGAGTGACGACGAAAAGGTTCCTGAACGCCGCCGCATGGTCAAACCGCCCCAGGGCGGGACCGCCGCAGGGCGCGGCATGGGCACGAAGATGAAGACGGCCGACACCAAGTCGATGTCGAGCCAGCAGTGGATCAAGCGCCAGCTGTCGGACAAATGGTCCGAGAAGGCGCGGGCCGAAGGCTGGCGCTCGCGCGCGGTGTTCAAGCTGATGGAGATCGACGACCGGTTCCGGCTGATCAAGTCCGGCAGCCGGGTGATCGATCTGGGCGCCGCGCCCGGCGGCTGGGTTCAGCTGGCGCTGAAGCGCGGGGCGAAATCCGTGGTCGGCGTCGACCTGCTGATGATCGAGCCGATCCCGGGGGCCGAGCTGATCCAGGCCGATTTCACCCACCCCGGTGTCGACCAGCAGATGATGGACCTGCTGGGGGGCGCGCCGGACCTGGTCCTGTCGGACATGGCGCACAACACGGTGGGGCATCGCCAGACGGACCACCTGAAGATCATCGCCCTGATCGAGGTCGCCGCCGACTTCGCCATCCGCACCCTGAAGCCGGGCGGGCATTTCGTGTCCAAGAACTTCCAGGGCGGCGACGCGGGTGGGGTGCTGGCGCGCCTGCGCGAGGAGTTTGAGACAGTGAAGTACGTGAAGCCGGAATCGAGCCGCAAGGACAGCGCCGAGGTCTTCCTGGTGGCGATGAACAAGCGCTAGGCGGCGGCCACCTGTTTCCGCGCCTCGATCCGCGACCAGATGCGGTCGTGCAGGGTGAAGAACAGGGTCTGGACCAGTGGCTCGATCGTGCCGATGGCCAGCGCCAGGCCGATGTCCCGCGTCAGGGCGAAGGCGACCAGCACGGCCACGGTGAAGTGCATCAGGCCGTATGTGACGGTCTTGGCGGCGACCTGCTTCAGCGAGCGGGGCAGGGCGTGGGAATGGCCGTGGCCGTCATGGACGCGAGTCTGCTCTTCCGGCGTCATGACCTCCAGCCGGGCGGTGACGGCCTCGGCCGCTTCCTCGACGCTGGACAGCCGGCGGCGGTCCTCGATGCGGTGCCAGATGCGGTCGTGGACCGAATAGGCGATGGTCTGGAAGAAGGGCTCGACCACCCCGACCGCCAGAGCCAGCCGCCAGTCGTGCGTGATGGCGAAGGCCACCAGGATGGCGACCACCAGGTGCATGAGACCGTAGCTGGCGATCTTGAGCGCCATGCGACGAGCTGTATCGACGATTATGCGAACCATTCTCAACTAAATGGGTCTGAGCGGCCATGACCGCAAGTCATTTGTTCTTATCGGTGATATAGGCCCCGCTTGCCCTTGCGGTTCCGCCATCCACACGGTTATACGCGGCCCGCAAAACGGAGGCTCCAGATGGAGATTCGCGAAGGGCTCACCTTCGACGATGTTTTGCTTGAACCCGGCCCGTCAGAGATCATGCCCGCCGACGCGGACGTCTCGACGAAGCTGACACGCGACATCCGACTGAACATCCCGCTGACCTCGTCGGCGATGGATACCGTGACCGAAAGCCGGCTGGCCATTGCGATGGCGCAGGCGGGCGGTCTGGGCGTGCTTCACCGCAACATGTCGGTGACCGAGCAGGCCGATCAGGTCCGCGCGGTCAAACGCTATGAAAGCGGCATGGTCATCAACCCGGTGACCATCCACCCGGAGACGACGCTGGGCGAGATCCGGGCCATCGTGGCGGGCAAGAAGATCTCGGGCTTCCCGGTGGTGGACAAGGCGACGGGGCGGCTGGTCGGCATCCTGACCAACCGCGACATGCGTTTCGACACCGATCCGAACCGCAAGGCCGCCGAGCTGATGACGACCGGCGAGCTGATCACCGTGCGCGAGGGCGCCGGGCGGGAGGAGGCGCGCGAGCTGCTGCGCACCCGCAAGATCGAGCGGGTCATCGTGGTCGACGACGACTATCGCGCCACCGGCCTGATCACGATGAAGGACATCGAGAAGGCCCAGGCCCATCCGCATGCGGCCAAGGACGACCAGGGCCGGCTGCTGGTCGGGGCGGCGTCCAGCGTGGGCGACGCGGGCTATGAGCGATCGATGGCGCTGGCCGACGCGGGCGCCGACGTGGTGGTGATCGACACCGCCCATGGCCACTCGATCCAGGTCGCCCGCGCGGTCGAGCGGATCAAGAAGGAGTCGAACCGGCTGCAGATCATCGCCGGCAACGTGGCGACCTATGACGCGGCTCGCGCCCTGATCGACGCGGGCGCGGATGCGGTGAAGGTCGGCATCGGCCCGGGCAGCATCTGCACCACCCGCATCGTCGCGGGCGTGGGCGTGCCGCAGCTGACGGCGATCATGGAGGCGGTGCGGGCGGCGAAGGACTCGGGCGCTCCGATCATCGCCGACGGCGGCATCAAATATTCGGGCGACCTGGCCAAGGCCATCGCGGCGGGCGCATCCGTCGCCATGATGGGTTCGATGTTCGCCGGCACGGACGAAAGTCCGGGCGAGGTCTTCCTGTACCAGGGCCGCAGCTACAAGTCGTACCGCGGCATGGGCTCGGTCGGGGCGATGGGCGCGGGCAGCGCCGACCGCTACTTCCAGAAGGAAGTCGAGGACACCCAGAAGCTGGTGCCCGAGGGCATCGAGGGCCAGACCCCTTACAAGGGACCGATCGGTCCGGTGCTGCACCAGATGATCGGCGGCCTGCGCGCGGCCATGGGCTATGTCGGCGCCGCCACCATCGCCGATTTCCAGGAACGGGCGCGGTTCGTCCGCATCACCGGGGCGGGCCTGCGTGAAAGCCATGTCCATGACGTGATGATCACGCGTGAGGCGCCGAACTATCGTCAAGGCTGAGCGGGGAGGCTCAAACCATGGATATGCCGATCGAAATGCAGGTGTTGGCGTTCACCCTGATCCTGGCGCTGGTCCAGATCGGATGGGCCGCGGCCGCGCGGACAGGCGAGCTGGGGCTGAAATGGAACGCCGGACCGCGCGACGGCGAAACGCCGCCGCCGGGCAAGCTGGCGGGCCGCCTGATCCGGGCCCAGGCCAATCTGTTCGAAACCCTGCCCATCTTCGCCGCCGCCGTCATCATGGCGCAAATTACGGACAAGGACGGCGTGATGCTGACCCTCGTCGGCACGCACCTGTATCTGTTCGGGCGGCTGATCTACCTGCCGCTCTACGCCCTCGGCGTCTCCTATCTCCGTTCGCTGGCCTGGATCGCGTCCCTGGCCGGCCTGGTGATGGTCATCGCCGCCCTGTTCGTTTGAAAGCCTGACTTGACCCCTTCAGCCCGTCTCGCCGCCGCCGCGTCCGTTCTGGACTCCATCGCCCAAGGGCGCGCCCAGGCCGAAGTCGTGCTGAAGGCCTGGGGGGCGGCCAACCGCTACGCCGGATCCAAGGACCGCCGGGCCGTGGCCGACCGCGTGTATCGCGTCCTGAGGGCGCGTGGGCGGCTGGTCTGGGCCATGGGCGGGCGCGAGGACGGGCGGGCGCTGGTGATCGGCTCGCTGAGCCTGATCGACGGCCTGTCGCTGGAGGAGATCGAGGCCCTGCACAGCGGCGACGGCTACGGGCCGAGGCCCCTGTCGAAGCAGGAGCGGGCGCGGATCACGGCGGGCGAGGGCGAACTGCCCGGCTGGGTCGCCGCCGGTTTGCCGGAGTTCGTGGTCGAGGACTTCAAGACGATCTTCGGCGACCGCTGGAGCGAGGAGGCGCGCGAGCTGATGGCGCCGCGTGCGCCGATCGATCTGCGGGTCAATACGGCCAAGGCGCCGGTAGAGGCCGTGCTGGCTGAACTGGCCGCCGCCGGTCTGACGCCCGAGCCCACGCCGTGGTCGGCCGCCGGCCTGCGTCTGGCCAGCGAGCCGCCACCGAACGTGCAGGCGCTGGAGGCCTTCAAGGCCGGGCGGATCGAGATTCAGGACGAAGGCAGCCAGATCGTGACCTGGCTGGCGGGCGCCGGGCTGGACTTCACGCCTGACAGCATCGTCATCGACTATTGCGCCGGGGGCGGGGGCAAGACGCTGGCGCTGGCGCAACTGATGTCTCCTTCTCCCCCTGCGGGAGAAGGTGGCGGCCGCAGGCCGACGGATGAGGGGTCGCGCGGCTGGTCGCCGGCGGGCTCTGACAATCTGTTGGTTGAGGACGGCGCAACCCCTCATCCGAGCCGCTCCGCGGCCCACCTTCTCCCGCAAGGGGAGAAGGGCGCCAATCTCATCGCCTGCGACGTGGTGCAGAAGCGGCTCGACAACATCCGCCCGCGCCTGCAACGCGCCGGGGTCGCCGCCGACCTGCGTCTGATCGGCCAGAACGGCGGCGGGGTCGAGGAATTCAACGGCAAGGCCGATCTGGTCTTCGTCGATGCCCCGTGCAGCGGCTCCGGCACCTGGCGGCGTCGGCCCGAGGACGCCTGGAGGCTGAAGCCCGACGAGGTCGAGCGGCTGCATGGGCTGCAACTGCGGATTCTGGGGCAGGCGGCGCAGCTGGTGAAGCCGGGCGGTCGTCTGGTCTATGTCACCTGCTCGATGCTGAGCGCCGAGAACGAGGCGACAACGGCGGCGTTCGAGGCGGCCAATCCGCAGTTCCAGCCGCTGCCGGTCGCGCAGGCGGTGCAGACCGAGACCCTGACCGATGCGGCGCGCGTGCGCTTGACCGAGCTCGCCGACGGCCACCGCCTGCGGATGTCGCCGGGGACGACCAACACCGACGGCTTCTTCGTCGCCCTGTACGAGCGGGCGGCATGAGCGAGGGGTGGAGCGTGACACGCCTCGGGCCTGTCACGGCCCTGTGCGTCATGGCGACCGACCATGAATACGGCCCGGCGCTGCGGACGCGGATCAGGCCGCTGATCACCGGGGTCGGCCCGGTGGAGGCGGCGGTCGAGACGACGGCGGCCCTGGCGCAACTGGCCCAGGCGGACGCCCTGCCGGACCTTGTGATCTCGCTGGGCTCGGGCGGGTCGCAGACGCTGGATCACGGGCGCATCTACTGGATCGACGAGGTCGCGTATCGCGACATGGACGCCACGGCGTTGGGCTTTCCAGCCGGCGTGACGCCGTTCCTCGGCGAGCCCGCCAGCATCACCCTGGCCAGCGGGCCGCAGGGGCAGCCCTATGCGCGGCTGGCGACGGGCGCCTCGGTGGTTTCGGGCGAGGGCTATGACGTCATCGACGCCGACATGGTGGACATGGAGACATACGCCGTCGTGCGCGCCGCCGCCCGGTTCGGCCTGCCCGTGATCGGCGTGCGTGGGGTTTCGGACGGCAAAGCCGACCTGACCGTGCTGGAGGACTGGACCGGCACGCTGGGCGTCATCGATCAGGGTCTGGCGGAGGCGCTGGACCTGCTGGAAAGCGAACTCACGCGGTTGACCGCCGCCCCCTCAGACCTCTCGCCGGAGCCTTCATGACCGCCGCCGCCAACCTCTCCGCATCTGGGCACCAGAAGGTCCTGATCGTCGATTTCGGCAGTCAGGTGACGCAGCTGATCGCGCGGCGGCTGCGCGAGGCGAGCGTCTATTGCGAGATCCATCCCTATGCGAAGGCGGAGGCCGCACTGGCGGCCATGAAGCCCGCGGCGATCATCCTGTCGGGCGGGCCGGAGAGCGTGCACGAGGAGGGCAGCCCACGCGCGCCCCAGGCGGTGTTCGAAGCCGGGGTGCCGGTGCTGGGCATCTGCTACGGCGAGATGACCATGTGCGAGCAGCTGGGCGGCAAGGTCGAGGGCGGCCACACTCGCGAGTTCGGCCGCGCCGGGATCACGGTGCAGAAGTCGTCGCCCCTGCTGGCCGGACTGGCCGCCGTGGGCGAGGACGAGAGCGTGTGGATGAGCCACGGCGACAAGATCGTCGCCATCCCCGAGGGCTTCGACGTCGTCGCCACTTCGGAAGGCTCGCCCTACGCCGTGATCGCCGACGAGGCGCGGCGCTTCTATGGCGTGCAGTTCCACCCGGAGGTGATGCACACCCCGCGCGGCGCGACGATGCTGAAGAACTTCACCCACGGCATCGCCGGGCTGAAGGGCGACTGGACCATGGCGGCCTATCGCGACGAGCAGATCGCCAAGATCCGGGAACAGGTGGGATCGGCCAAGGTCATCTGCGGCCTGTCCGGCGGTGTCGACAGCTCGGTGGCGGCGGTGCTGATCCACGAGGCCATCGGCGACCAGCTGACCTGCGTGTTCGTGGACACCGGCCTGCTGCGCAAGGACGAGGCGACGCAGGTCACCCAGCTGTTCCGCGAGCACTATAACATCCCGCTGATACATGTTGATGCATCGAGAGAATTCCTCGGCGCGCTGGCAGGCCAGTCCGACCCGGAGACCAAGCGCAAGATCATCGGCCGGGTGTTCATCGAGGTGTTCGACCGTGAGGCGCACAAGATCGAGGGCGCCGAATTCCTGGCCCAGGGGACGCTGTATCCCGACGTGATCGAGAGCGTGTCCTCGTCGAGCGGCAAGGCCCACGTCATCAAGAGCCACCACAATGTCGGCGGTCTGCCGGACTACATGAAGCTGAAGCTGGTCGAGCCGCTGCGCGAGTTGTTCAAGGACGAGGTGCGGGCGCTGGGCCGCGAGCTGGGCCTCAGCGACGCCTTCGTGGGGCGCCATCCGTTCCCGGGGCCGGGCCTCGCCATCCGCATCCCCGGCGAGATCACGCCGGACGCGGTCGAGACCCTGCAACAGGCCGACGCAATCTATCTGGACGAAATCCGCAAGGCGGGTCTGTACGACAGGATCTGGCAGGCCTTCGCGGTGTTGCTGCCGGTGAAGACGGTCGGCGTGATGGGCGATGCCCGGACCTATGAGAAGGTGCTGGCGCTGAGGGCCGTCACCTCCACCGACGGCATGACGGCGGACTTCTTCGAGTTCCCGTGGGATGTGCTGGGCCGCTGCGCCACGCGCATCGTCAACGAGGTCCGCGGCGTCAACCGCGTGGTCTATGACGTGACGTCCAAGCCGCCCGGGACGATCGAGTGGGAGTGATCCCCTAAAGGTAGGGCATCCACATGATGGCGATGGTTCCGAAGACCCCGACAGCTGTAAAGGCGGCGGCTGCGACCACCACGGCGGCGGTGATGAACTTCAGGACGCCGTTCGCGCTGCGGCCGGCGGCGAAATAGAGCTCAAGCAGGGCCAGCGGGATCAGATAACTGCCGAACGTCAGCACGATGTCCGCCGGCCCGGACAGGCTGTCGGTCATGCCGACGGGACCCTGGTTCACCAGCACCCAGCCCATGATTCCGACCCTGAGGAACCACACGCCGCTGATCACCATGAAGGTGCGCATGGCCCACAGGCGGTGCTGTTCGAAACGCCGCTTGATCGCGTGCCGCCAGGCCATGCCGGCGAAAATCAGGATCAGGACGCCGTTCAGCAAGACGGCCGCGGACGAGACCGCTGACAGGGACGTGCCCCGCACGAGGGTCAGCCAGGCCCCGCTGAGCGCCATGAAAACACCGATGACGATGAAGGTCCGTCCGGTCCAGCGGTGCAGCCCGGGCAGGGCGCGGCGGAGCGCGGGGGTCAGCTGCATCAGACCCGCCAGCGTCACGACCGAGGCCAGAAGCACATGGGCGGCGAAGACGACGTTGCCCGTGTGGTCGCCTGCGACATAGCCGTCGATCAGCGGCTTGTCGTTCCAGGCCGGGAAGTTCCCCTGTGCCGTCCGCACGCCGTAGAAGGCGAGGATGAAGCCTATGAACGCCGCCTGGCCGACGGCGGCGACGATGAACCAGATGACGCCGGCCCAGCGCAGCATTCCGGCGGCGGCGCCCCGATGCCGGGGCGATGAAGGCGATTGCGGCATGGGATCTCCAGACGGCGTGAAACTTGACTGTCCGGATGGATGGGGCGGCCCGGGCGTGCGGTCTCGTCGATTTGGAATTCGGCCAGATTTTCTTTTTGCGCCGTGCTGTCAGGCGGCTGGACACCGGGAAGGGCGCGGGTCAGGCTTTTGAGGGAAGGGAGCCCATGGCGATGACAGCGGCGTTCGGCTCAGCCGGGACGAGGATGCGAGGCCTGCTGACCCGGCCCGGCGGGCGGTTGCAGACCTATGCGGCGATCGCGGCGCTTTCCTTCGCCTGCTACATTTTCGACCGGCTGATCGACGGCGGCGCATCGGTCCTGTTCGCCGTGATCGGCGTCGGCGCCTGCGGCTGGTCGTGGCTGCTGGCGCGCGCGCTGTTCGATCCGGCCAGGCATGACGCCTGGTGGCCGCGGGTTTTCGCCCTGATCGTCGTAACGACGGGCGCGGTCTCCGTTCTGGCCACGACAGGCCTCGTCGGACGCATCGCGGACAGCGCCTATGCCCTGGGCGGGTCGGCGACCCTGATGTTGACGTTTGTCGAGCCGTTCAACGGCTATCGGCGGGATCTGCCGGCGGCCGAGAGGCGGTTCCGGTTCAGCTTTCTGGCGGGCTACGCCTTGCTGGTGGCCGTTTCAGTCCTAGCGATCGGGGCGGCCGAGACAAGGACGTGGGATGATCTGGTCCGGGGCGTCTGTGCGGTCGTCGGGCTGGGGGCGGCGCTGGCCGCCGTGCGCTTCCGCCTTCGTCATCCGCTTCCAGTGGAGGCGCGGTCCCGAGGCGCGCGCCGCGCCCCGACGGTCGAGGACAGGGGCCTTGCGGAGCGTCTGCTGCGGCTGATCCGGGAGGAAGACATCGACATCGATCCCGAGCTCAGGATCGGTGATGTCGCCGCGCGGCTCGGCGCGCCCGAGCACAAGGTCTCACAGTGCATCAGCGTGGTGCTGGGCTTCGCCAACTTCAACCGGCTGATCAATCATCACCGCATCGAGCGGGCGAAGCGGCTGCTGGCCGCTGCCGATGGGCCGCAGTCGATCCTGGACGTGGCTTTCGATTGCGGTTTCGGATCCGTGGGGCCGTTCAACCGCGCCTTCAAGGCCGAGGTCGGCATGACGCCTCGCGCCTATCGCGCCCAGGCTCGAGACGGCATGCCGGGCGCCGCCTGACGGTCAGTGCGGTCGTATTCGGCGTGGTCGATGACGTGACGTCCAGGCGACCCGGACGATCGAGCGGGAGTCGTCACCGTTCAGCGGCGCCTTGCGCGCCCGTGCCGATGAGAGGATCCGAGATCAACTCATCGAGGAACAGGCTCCCCAGCTCCGAGCGCGATCTGACCCCTGCCTTCTGGTAGACGCGCGCAAGTTGCGCCCGCACCGTTCCAGGCGCCGCCTTTCGGATCCTGGCGATCTCAGCGATGTCGCATCCCTTGAGCGCGAAGATGGCTACGTCGGTTTCCGCCGGAGTGAGCGCCCACTCCCTGGCCCGTGTCGCAATCACCTCGCCGAGGGCGCCCGCCGCGACCGCCAATGCCGCGCTTTTTCTGCGATCCGCTGCGAGAAGGCCAGCAAGTTGGTGCAAGCCCATCGCGACCCCGGCCAGAAGGCCTAGCGCAGCAAACGCCTCGATCGCGACATGGGTGCTGAGGCCTTCAGTCGCCAGATCGCCAGCCGCATCGGCGATAAAGAAGACGACTGCCACGGACTGCAACACCACCACGCCGGCGACGAAGCCGGCGTGGTGCTCAACCCCGAACGGCGGACGACGGCTCATTCCCGCCGCCGGCGGCTGCGTCCCCCAGGCATCATCGACATCAGGATGCCGAGACCGCTGCGTCGCGTCTCGAAAACGACGCCAAGCACATGCAAGGCAGCCAGAATGAAGAGCAGGTTCGCCGCCGTTTCGTGGACTTCCTCAATCACTTCATCGCCCTCGTTCTCGTCGCCTTCGGCTTCCTCGACGCCGTACCCTCCACTCTCGCGAGCATCCTCGTCCGCATCGGCCCCCGACCCCGCTTCCTGTGCAGTAGACGCCGCCTCAGGGGAAGATGTCGAGGCGCCCGGGATGCCGGCCATGGCGATCCCGGAACCGATGACGACGGCGAGAGTCGCCCAAAGGGCATAGACCATCAGCGCGCCAAGGGGGTTGTGCGACCGGTGCGGGGTCTTTTCTCCGCGGATGATCTGGCGAACATGCGCCACGGCTTTGCCGGGGCTGGGGGGGAAGGCCGAAAACCGCGCCTCTGGCGAGCCCACGAGGCCCCACAGCAACCGCAGAACCAGCAGGGCGCCGACGCCGTAGCCTATCCACTGATGGAGTCCGGAACCCTCATCGGTGAACACCCCATTCGCAACTATCCCGGCTGCGACGCCCCAGTGGGTCAATCGCACGAGGGGATCCCATCGCCGGGACTGATGTGACTGCATGATCGGCTCCTGTGGTCAGACTGGCCGTTTCCGTCACACCGGCGATGCCGGGCCGCCATTGCGGCGGCGCTTACCGCCACCGCCGTAAGCGCCTGCTTAGGCGTGTCGTGAACGCTCGGGGGGCGGGCCGGCCGGCAGTTTGCAGTCACATTAGGAGGCGCCGGATAATGCGGTCATGAGGCGCTTGCCGCGGAACCGCGGGACGGCGACTCCGGCAAGCCGGGCATCGCCCGACGGTCAGGCGGCGTCGAAGGCGCGGCGGATGGCGGCGATGTCGAGGCGCTTCATCTCCATCATGGCCAGAGACGCGGCGCGGGCCTTGGCAGGGTTGTCGGAGGACATCATCTCGATCAGGGCGCGAGGGACCAGCTGCCAGGACAGGCCGAATTTGTCTTTCAGCCAGCCGCACTGTTCGGCCTCGGGCACCGCGGACAGGGCCTCGGTCAGGCGGTCGTATTCAGCTTGATCCAGCACGTCGATCTGGAACGACACGGCCTCGTTGAACTTGAAGAACGGCCCGCCGTTCAGGCCGGTGAATTTCTGGCCGGCGATGGTGAACTCGACGATCAGGACCTGGCCCTCCTTGCCGCCGCCGGGATTGTCGGACGGCGCCCTGACGATGTTGTCGATGGTCACGTCAGGCAGGACGGTGGCGTAGAAGCGCGCGGCCTCCTCGGCGTTTCCGTCGAACCACAGGCACGGGGTGATCTTGGGTTTCGTCACGGCGGTTCTCCTTTGCGGATCGGTGGGTTCAGCCAAAGGACGAAGAGCTCCCGGCTGATCCGACATTTTTTCAGGCGAGGGGCTCTGGTCCTGAATGCATGACGGCGGCTATCGGCGGCGCAGACAGTCAGAGCGTTCCGGCGTGGTCACCCTCGGCGGCATCGCGAACTGCGAGCAATGACCGCCCTCCGCAGACAGGAATGCAGTGCGCCGATCAGCCGTGAAGCGGACGTTCCCAATGTCCGCTTTGGGGGGAAAGCGGACATGAGGGCAGGGCAACGTGTTAGCGTGACCGAATGGAACAGCGCATCGTTCGTCCGCCATTCTGGCGTCTGGCACTCGCCTTCATCGTCGTCCCGGGCGCTGCAGCGCTAGCGATGGCGATCCAGTCCCCCGCTTATGGTGGGCTGCCCGACTTCTGGGACCGAGTTTTCCGAACAGCTTTGATGAACGCGGTTTTCGGCGCCTATCCTGCAGCTCTGGTCCTCGGTGTGCCCGCTTATTTCCTGTTCAGGAAACGACTGCGGCCCACGGTTCTTAACTGCGCAGCGGTTGGTGCGGTAACTGCAGCGCTCCCTTGGCTGCTTCTGGGGCTGCTCTCGTCGCCGGACTACGCCTACAGCAACGGCCACGTCACTCATCAGAACGGCCACATGACCCTTTTGGGTCTTATCGGCCTGTTCGTCTTCACAGGCTGGATCGGCCTCTTTGGTGCAGGTGCCGGTGTGCTGTTCTGGCTTATCACCGTTCCGGGTGCACGTGGGCGGACCGACACCGACTAAAGGTCCGCAATGGGTCGATAGCGGACGGTGACTCCGCCGCACTTATCGGACCTCAGGTAGAACCACTTCAAACTCGTCGAGATAGTCGCGCGGCAAAGCGTCTTGGACCTCGCCCGATCCAGGTTCGGCAAAGAACAAAACCCAGACCTCGCCAACTGGCGGAAGCTCCGTCCGCCCGCATCCGTCGCTGCTGAGTGTCACGTTGAAGGTGTAGCTCGTTGGCCCGGTCCAGTTGTCGCTTTCTGAGATGCGATCCGCGCTAACGCGCCACGTATTCCAACCGGGTGACTCAAGTCGTTCCGCTCCTGTCACCTGGGCTAAGACGGCTACTTCGAATTCCGCGAACTGAGCGGTGGTTGGCACTCGCTGCCGACATGCCGAGGCATGCGGCGAGAACGCGGTGAAGCCCACGACAAGGGTTGCTAAGGCGATCAATGGATGGCGCATATCGATGCTCTGGGTCGATTAATCCGAACCCTATCACCTCGCGGGAGGTCCGCTATGGGTCGAAAGCGGACAGAACCTTTCGGACGGCTAGCTGCCTTCAAATGGCGCTGGTCAGCGACACTTGCCAGCCCTAGATATTGGCGCACAGGGGAGATCAAACCGTGTCTCTAGGGCGCAAGTGGAACTCGCCAGAGGCGGTGCTGGTCCGGCAGCTTCTCACCTATGTGGTTATGGCAATCATGGGCTCGTGGTTCGCGTGGGGCATGATCAAATTCCCAGACGCGCCCATTCACCTTTGCAGTGCCGAAGCCGATTATTTCTATCCAAGCCACCCCAACGGTTACTGCGGCAAGCAGGGGCAATCACACACTGCCGAGGAGTTTGGCCAGTATCGCTTCTGGGAAGCGAGCATCTTTTCGATCTGGTTCCCGGGCATAGTGTTGCTTGCGGCAATCGGATACGGGCTGCCCAAACGGAACAGGCGGATCGCGAGCTGACGTCCGCTATGGGTCGATAGCGGACGCGATGCTTCGGCTGGAAAGCGGACTTCGAACTGATACGGTGTTGCGATGGGCAAACTGCATTCGTCTCAAGCGTCGTTGGGCTTCTACGGCGATGAACTAGACCCACTCGAAATCACCACTCGCCTCGGGGGCGTTCCGACCATCTGCGTTGCCAAAGGTGAGACTTGGCTGACGGCATTGGGCGTCCAGAAGGTCGCCAAGATGGGCTCATGGCGACGGGTGGCCGACAAGCGTTGCCCTGGCGACCTCGACAGCCAGATCGCACCGCTATTTTCGGGCCTCACTGACGACCTCGCCGAATGGAACGCTATTGCTCAGCGGTTTCGTGGCCGCATCTTCTGCGGCCTGTTTTTGGAGTCCTTCAACGACGGGCTCACGCTGCGTCCCGAGACATTGCGAATGATCGGTGAGCGCGGACTCGTTTTGGACCTCGACATCTACGAACGTGAGTCCAACTAAACGTCCGCAATGGGTCGACAGCGGACATCGGCATCGCTCCGCAAAGCGGACATTGATTGAGAGATAGAATGCCCGTCACCATATACGGCATCCCCAACTGCGACACGATGAAGAAGGCCCGGGTCTGGCTGGACCGGCACGGGGTCGAGCATGTGTTCCATGACTACCGCAAGGCGGGCGTGGACAAGGGTCGGCTGGAGGGCTGGGTCGCCGAGCATGGCTGGGAGGCCATCCTGAACCGGTCGGGGACGACGTTCCGGGCGCTGCCCGACGCGGCCAAGGCTGACCTGGACGCGGCCAAGGCGGTCGAGCTGATGCTGGCCCAGCCGGGCATGATCAAGCGGCCGATGCTGGACCTGGGCGACCGCCGCATCGTGGGCTTCAAGCCGGCGGTCTATGAGGCCGCGTTCGGGGTCTAGCCGACCACCTCGGCGTCGGGGCGGTCGTGGCCGTCGGCGCGTTCGGTGACCCAGTTTCCGTCGCGGTCGGCGTATTCGATCATCGCCGTCTGGTCCGGCACCCGCTGCTCGCGCGATGCGGCGACGGCGGCGGCGCGGGCGGCGTCGTGGCTGGCGAAGGTCTCGGAGAAGCTGTCGCCCAGCTTGTAGGCCCAGCCCCCGTCATGCTCGACGATACGGTAGACGATGTGGGTCATGGGCGCTCCTGAGGCTGACGCGCCACCTTGGACGGCCCCGCGCCCGGCGGGAAGAAAAATCGCAGGCCCTGCATCCGGTGGCGCAACCGGCGACGACTACCCTATGAAAGCGCAAGGGGCGATCGTCGCCGCGCATCGGGGTGAAGACCATGGAAGACCTGTTCCGTTCGTACTGGTGGCTGATCTTTCCGCTCGGCTGGATGATCGCCGGCGGCTTCTCCAGCCTGCTGAACTACAAGCGGCAGAAGGACACGCTGAAGCTGATCCAGACCTATGCCGAGAAGGGGCAGGAGCCGCCCGAGGCGCTGCTGAAGGTGCTGGACCGCCCGATCGACGCCGACAACGAGCACCGGTCCTATTCCGACCGCCGCGGAACCGAGGGGACATGGTTCTCGGTGGTGCTGTTCGGCCTGATGGCCTGCGGTTTCGGCTATGCCTACTACACGGACATGTACGGGGCGGGCGAAGCCTTCCTGATCGTGACCTTCGTCCTGGGCGCCCTGTCGGCGGCTTGTCTGGTGCAGGCTCTGATGCGGGGCAACCGCAAAGGCTGACGCCGCGCCACGGGGATCAGGACCATGGGGGGGCTTCTGACCGACGCCGAGCTGGTGAGCCGCGCGCTCACCGGCTCGGACGCCGCTTTCGCCGGGCTGGTGTCACGGCATCAGGCGGCGGTGCGAGGCTTCATGCGGCGCATGCTGGCCAGCGGCTGGGCCGAGGCGGACGATCTGGCGCAGGAGGCGTTCCTGGCGGCGTGGCGGTCTCTGAGGTCGCTGAAGGAGCCGGCGGGGTTCAGGGCCTGGCTGCTGGGCATCGCCTGGCGCAAGGCCCAGGACCGTATCCGCAGCGCCCGGCGTCACGCGGCCCGGGACCATGTCTGGCTGGAGGCAAGTGAGACGCCGGCGGGGATCTCGGCCGAGGACCGGCTGGCGATGGCCCAGGCGATGGCGGAACTGGCGCCCGACGTGCGGGCCTGTGTCGCCCTGTGTCTCGCCGAGGGCCTGTCGCATCCTGAGGCGGCGGTGGCGCTGGGCTTGCCATTGGGCACGGTGAAGTCCCATGTAACGCGTGGTCGGGCGCGGCTTTTGAAGGCGCTCGGAGGTTCAGATGACGCCTGAGGACAAACTCAACGCCCTGTTCGCCGCCGAGCGGCCCCGGACGCCGGACTATGTGTTCCAGGCGGCGGTGGCGCAGAAGATGGCGGTGCGCCGGGCCTGGCTGACGGTTCTGGCCACCGCGCCGTGGGCCATCGCGGCGATGGCCTGCCTGTGGGCGCTGCAGCCGGTCGTCGAGCCGCTGAGGGACAGCCTGAATGTCTTCCTGCCGACCGTGGCGGGGACGCTGCTGGTCGCCGGCGCGACGGCGGTGGCCGCCCTGTGGCTGGCGCGGACCCGGGGCCGGGTCGGGATTCGCCGATAATCCTTCTCCCCTCGGGGGAGAAGGTGGCTCGCGGAGCGAGACGGATGAGGGGGCTTTGTAAGCGCGCTCATCGCCGGAAGGTCAGCCTGTAGTCCGGCATCCCCCTCATCCGAGCCGCTGACGCGGCCCACCTTCTCCCCCGGAGGGGAGAAGGAAGACTCACTGCAATTTCACCGTGCCCGCCGACCGACTGATCCTCGACGCGGCATTACGAACATTTCACGTCGCGTTTCGCATCTGTCTGACCGCGTGGCAGCCTCTTGTTCTCAGAAGGCCGGGGCATCAGGCTCCGGTCCTTAGAGAAGAGGGGACACCCACATGGAAGATTTCATCCCGCTGGTCGCCGTACTGTCGATCTTCGGCACCATCACCGCCATTTTCTTCGGCCCGACCTATCTGAAGTCGAAGGAGCGCCGGGAGGTGCAGGAAACCGTGCGCCGCGCCATCGACAAGGGCCAGGCGCTGCCGCCCGAAGTCATCGAGGCGATGAGCAAGGACGTCACCAAGAACCTGCCGTCGCGCACCCGTGACATCCGTCGCGGCGTGATCTGGCTGGCTACCGGCGTCGGCATCGCCGCCTTCTCGGCAATCAGCGATGCCACCTGGAACCAGAATGACGGCCCCTTCAGCAGCGATGCGCCCTTCGCCGGCGGCCCCCTGCTCGGCTTCGCCGCCATCCCGATCACCATCGGCCTGGCCTATCTTGTCCTGAGCTTCTTCAACAAGAACAAGGACTGAGCGCGGTCTGACAGGGGAAACGCGTGATGGCCCAGGCCCTAATCGACCGACACGACGTCGAGCTCGCCGCCCTCGCGGCGGCGGGCGGACGGCGCGAGTTCGGCGAGCTGGTCCGACGGCACGGCTCCGCCGTCCGCGGCCTGCTGCGCCGGATGGGGGCCGAAGGCGCGACCGCCGACGACATCGCCCAGGACGCCTTCATCCAGGCGTTCCAGCGGTGCGCCGAGTTCCGGGGCGAAGGCACCTTCGCATCCTGGGTCAAGCGGATCGCGGCCAGGCTCTACATCAAGCGGCGGGCCAAGGACGCCCGCTACGTCGATGAAGCGGCCGCCACGGACGAAGCCACGCCGGGCGTCGATCATGTCGGCCGCGTGGATCTGGACGAAGCCTTGAAGACGCTCAGCGAGCCCGAGCGGCTGTGCGTTTCGCTCTGTCACGGAGCCGGGTTGTCGCATCCCGAGATCGCGACCGCCCTAAATCTGCCGCTCGGCACGGTGAAGTCTCATGTCAAACGTGGTCTGGATAAACTCCGCGCCCGGCTCCAGCCGGAACCGCAAGCCCTGGGGAGGGCCGCCAATGTCGGCTGACGAGTTCGATCCCTTCGTCGAGCGACTGTTCAACCAGCCGCCCGTCATGCCGGACGCCCAGCTGTTCGCGGCGACGGTGGAGACGCGGCTGGCCTCGGGCAACCGGGTTCGTACCCTGGCCTTGACGCTGGCCGGTCTGGTCGGCGGCGTGGTGGCGGTGCGCGAGACCATGAACATCAATCTGGACGTCGGCGGCGAAGGGCTGGTGGCCGGACGCGCCATCGGCCAAGGCGTCAACGCTATGAGCCAGGCGACGCAAGGGGCGGTTCAGTCGGGCCTCGACCAGTTGGGCGTCTCGGGAATGGAGTTTGGCTCCATGGGGGCGATGCAGCTATTCTGGGTGGCCGCCGGGGCGTTGATCGCCGTCGCCGCCGCCGGAGTTGTGAAGCTGTCCCAGGAGGGCTGATGTCCAGCCAGAAGCAGGAAACCGTTCGCCGCATCGCCGCGCCGGACATTCTGGCCCGCAAGGGCGGCGAGCCGATCGTATGCCTGACGGCCTATGACGCGCCCACGGCCGCCATTCTGGACGACCACTGCGACCTGCTGCTGGTTGGCGACAGCGTCGGCATGGTGGTGCACGGCATGCCCAACACCGTCGGCGTGACGCTGGAGATGATGATCCTGCACGGTCAGGCTGTCATGCGGGGCGCGAAGCGGGCGATGGTCGTCATCGACATGCCCTTCGGCAGCTATGAGGGCGGCAAGGAACAGGCCTACGAGAACTGCGCCCGCGTGATGAAGGAAACGGGCGCACAGGGGGTGAAGCTGGAAAGCGGCCCCACCGTCGCCGAGACCATCGCCTATCTGGTCCAGCGCGGCATCCCGGTGATGGGCCACGTGGGCCTGCGGCCGCAGGCGGTGCTGACCGACGGGGCGTTCAAGGCCAAGGGACGGACGGAAGAGGAACGGTTCCGCGTCATGGCCGAGGCCGAGGCCACCGCCGACGCCGGCGCCTTCGCCGTTGTCATCGAGGGCGTGGCCGAGGGGCTGGCGGCCGAGATCACCCGCGCCATCGACAAGCCCACCATCGGCATCGGCGCCTCGGCGTCGTGCGACGGCCAGATCCTGGTCACGCCGGACATGCTGGGCCTGTTCGACTGGACCCCCAAGTTCGTGCGCAAATACGCCAATCTGCGCGGCGAAATCGACCAGGCGGTCGCCAGTTACGCCAATGACGTGAAAGCCCGCCGCTTTCCTGCCGAAGTCGAGACCTACTTCTCGAAAAAGCCGGTCGCCTCTTAGCTTCATAGCGTTGCGGGGGCGGGGTGGACCCTCTAGGGTCGCGCCGGTTTGCTGAATAGCGGTTTTGGGGCGACTTATTCGTGTCTGATGTCTTCGAGCAGGTCGAGGAGGAGCTTCGCTCCGATCGATACAAGCGGCTGGCCCGCACCTGGCTGCCTGTTGCGGGCGCCGTTCTGGGTGTCGCGCTGATCGCCGCCCTGGCCTTCTGGGGCTGGGACAGCTGGCAGACCGGCCGCGCCAACCAGGCGTCCGCCGCCTATGACCGCGGCATCGAGGCCCTGCAGGCCGGCAACGACGCCGGGGCGCTGGCCGCCTTCACCGAGGCCGGTGAAAAGGGCAACGGCGCCTACAAGGCCATGGCCCTGCAGCAGCAGGCCGGTTTGGCAGTCACCAAGGGCGAGACGGCCCGCGCCATCGAACTGTTCGACCAGGCCGCCAAGGCCGGGGGCGATCCGATCCTGTCCGACGTGGCCGCGCTGAAGGCCGCGTGGCTGGTGATGGACACCGAGGCCCCGCTGGCCGACATCGAAGCGCGTCTGGCTCCGCTGGTGAAGGAAGGCCGTCCCTATCGCGCCTTCGCCCAGCAGGCCCAGGCCATGGCCCGCGTCCAGTTCGGGCAGTTCCAGCAGGCCCGTGAAATCCTGGTGCAGCTGCAACTCGGCCAGGACGTGCCCGACTCGATCCGCGAACAGGCCCAGGCCACGATCGCCCAGATCGACGCCGGCACGATCGCCAACCTGCCCGGCATCCGCAAGGCCGCCGCCAGTATTCCCGCTCCGACGGCGCCTGCCGCCCAGGGCGCTCCCTCCGCCGCCGCCGCGCCCGCGGCCGGCCAGTGATGCTTCAGGTCAGGATGTCCTCCATGAACCGCGTGCTGAAAACGGCCCTGGTCTGCGGCGCCGCCGTGACGATGGCCTCGTGCGGCACCGTCCGCGAGATGCTGCCTTTCAACCTGGGCCGCACCCACGACGCCCAGTCGATCGCTTCGCAAGGCCAGCGCATTTCGGTGCTGGAGTTCGAACAGCAGCTGACGCCGTCGGCCGCCCTGTCGGGTCAGGACTTCTTCATTCCGGGCCCCCAGGCCGCGGTCAGCTGGCCCAATCCCGGCGGCACGGCGGAGAACTCGGTCGAGCACGTCATCGCCGCGCCGGAGTTCGCCATCGGCTGGCGCCGCAACATCGGCGCAGGCTCCGGCAAGACCCGCCAGGTCATGTCCCCGATCGTCGCCGACAGCGGCAAGGTCTTCGTCATGGACGGCGAATCGCGGGTGACCGCGCTGGACGCCACGACGGGCTCGCCCGCCTGGGAGGCCAATGTGCGCCCCGAGGGCCGTGAGCGCGGCGGTTTCGGCGGCGGCCTGACGGTCGGCGGCGGCAAGGTGTTCGTGGCATCGGGCTATCGCACCATGACCGCGCTGGACCAGAACACGGGCGCGGTCCTGTGGCAGGTCACGGTCGATGCCCCGATCCACGGCGCGCCGACGGTGTCGGGCTCGCGCGTTTATGTCATCGACGTCGACAACCAGCTGATCGCCTTCAACGTCGCCAACGGCCAGCAGGACTGGTCCTACCGCGGCATCGCCGAGCCGGCTCGCGTCATGCGCGCGTCCAGCCCCGCCGTCACCGGCGACACGGTCATCGCGCCCTTCAGCTCGGGCGAAGTCATCGCCGTTCGCGCCTCGACCGGTCAGGCCCTGTGGCAACAGACCCTGTCGCGCACCAGCCGCACGAGCGCCCTGTCGGAAATCCGCGACATCGCGGGTCGTCCGGTTGTCAGCCGCGGCGTCGTCTACGCCATCAGCCACGCCGGCGTCCTGTCGGCCATGGAGGTCCGTTCGGGCGAGCCGGTCTGGCGCGCGGGCAACACGCCGCTCACCATCCCGGTCGCCGGCATCAACGCTCCGCTGCCCGTCGGCGACGTGGTCTATGTGGTGTCCAAGGACGGCGAACTCGTCGTCGTGAATCGCCAGTCGGGCCAGATCTACTGGTCCAAGGATCTCAACGATGGCCGCATCCGTCAGGAGGGCGGCTTCCTGGGCTTCTTCGACCGCACCGTGCGCCCCAGCTGGTCTGGCCCGATCCTGGCGTCGAACCGCCTGATTCTGGTCAACTCGGACGGCGAGGCCGTGGCCTTCAACCCGAAGACCGGCGAGCTGCTGTCGACGCTGAAGCTGGGCGCGGCGGCCTATATCGCTCCCGCCGCCTACAACGGCATGCTCTATGTCCTGACCGACAAGGGTGAGCTGGTCGCTATCCGCTGACGGATCGACCAAATCTGCGTTAGAAGGCCGTCATGGCATTGAAAGTCGCCATCGTCGGCCGCCCCAATGTGGGCAAGTCGACCCTGTTCAACCGCCTAGTGGGCAAGCGCCTGGCGCTGGTCGATGACCGCCCGGGCGTGACCCGTGACCGCCGCTATGCGGACGGCAACATCGGCGACATGGACCTGACGCTGATCGACACGGCGGGTTACGAGGACATAGACGACGACAGCCTCGAATCGCGCATGCGCGAGCAGACCGAGGCGGCGCTGGAGGACGGCGACGTCATCCTGTTCATGATGGACGCGCGCGAGGGGGTGACCTCGCTGGACCGCATCTTCGCCGACCGTCTGCGCAAGCAGCACAAGCCCGTCATCCTGCTGGCCAACAAGTCCGAGAGCCGCGAGAGCGGCGGCGGCATCGGCGAGGCCTATTCACTGGGCTTCGGCGAGCCGGTCGCCATCTCGGCCGAGCACGGCGAGGGCATGGCCGACCTGTATGCGGCGCTCGTGGCGGCTTCGGCCGGCATGTGGATCGAAGAGGTGGACGAGCCGGACAAGCCGATCCGCATCGCCATCATCGGCCGCCCGAACGCCGGCAAATCGACCCTGATCAACCGCCTGATCGGCGAGGACCGTCTGCTTACCGGCCCCGAGGCCGGGATCACCCGCGACTCGATCTCGGTCGACTGGGAATACGAGGGCCAGAACATCCGCCTGGTGGACACCGCCGGGATGCGCCGCAAGGCGCGGGTGCAGGAGAAGCTGGAGAAGTTGTCGGTCGCCGACACCATCCGCGCCATCACCTTCGCCGAGGTGGTCGTGTTGGTGATGGACAAGGACAACGCCTTCGACGTGCAGGACCTCCAGCTGGCCGATCTGGTCGAGCGCGAGGGCCGGGCGTTGGTCTATGTCGCCGCCAAGTGGGACCTTGAGGAGGAACCCCAGGCCAAGATGGCCGAGCTGAAGCGGCTGGCCGAGGACAAGCTGCCGCAGCTGAAGGGGTCGCCGTTCGTGGCCTTGTCGGCGCATAGCGGGCGCGGCGTCGATCGCCTGATGCCGGCGGTGCTGGCCGCGCACGCGACCTGGTCGGTGAAGGTCAAGACCAAGGACCTCAACGACTGGCTGGCCCTGGCGACCCAGAGGCACCCGCCGCCCGCCGTGGACGGAAAGCGCATCAAGACCAAATACATGGCCCAGACCAAGGCGCGCCCGCCGACCTTCGTGCTGTTCGCCAGCCGGGCGGCGTCACTGCCCGAACACTACATCCGCTACCTGACCAACTCGCTGCGCGAGAGCTTCGACCTGCCGGGCACGCCGCTGCGGCTGACGATCAAGTCGAACTCGCCCAACCCCTATGCCGAGGGCGGGTCCAAGTCGGGTCCGGAACGCTACAAGGGCGACGCCAAGACCGCCCCGCGCCGGGTGCGCAAGGCCGAGGCCGCGGCTGAATCGCTGTCGAACCTGCCCGGCAAGGCGATGGAGCAGAAGAAGTCCGGCGTGAAGGCGAAGAAGCCTCTCAGCGGCCTGAAATCCAGCTCGTCCAAGAAAGCCGGCTCCTCCGTCGCGGTGCAAAAAGGCGCGCGCGGCGGGGCGAGGCAGGTGTCGCGCTCGGGCCGGGTGCGGACGGGCCAGAAGCACGCGCCGAAGAAGTAGGCTGGACGGCTCGGGCGCACACAATAGGGTGTGATCCTCGTCGGAGCATGGTCCATGAAATCCCACATCGTCCTCGCTGCCGTTTTACTCTCCATCGGGGTTGTCGCGTGTGAGCCCAACTCCAAGGAGGCGGCGCCGCCCGAGTCACCCTTCACCTGCGTACGCGACGGCTCCATGCCCGAAATCAAGACCTGCGCTCGGGACGATATGGCGAAGGAAGAGGCGCGAATGCAGCGCTATTTCGAGGCTGCGATGTCTCGGGCGCGAGCGGGCGATGAGGGTTCAGTCAAATACGGCCCTCGCACGCGTCAGGCAGCTTATCTGGTCGAGTCGCATCAAGCATGGAAGGCCTATGCTGGTGTTCGCTGCGCTGGCGTGCGCGAGGAAACCAGCGGCGGCACCATGGGCGGCCTCGGTTACATGTGGTGCATGACGACGGCGGCACGGCAGCGGACGCACGACATATGGAGCGACTACCTGACCTACGCGGACAGCACGCCGCCGGTTCTGCCTGAACCACTCGTGACGGTGATTGAGGAAGAACTGAAGGCTCAGGAACTCGAGGCCAAGGATACGCCGAACAAGTAGGCGGCCGGGACTCACCTCCCCGTTCGCGAAGGCGAATGGGGAGGACAGACGCCGTCAGGCGTCAGGAGGGGGCGACTCGACGCCGGAAAACGGCCCGCTTAACCTTCACTGCATGGTCGATGAGATCGCAATAGCCCGCGCCAAGGCATCCCGCCGTCTGATGACGCCGCCGGAAGCCCGCTTGTGGAGCCGGGTCCGCGCCGGGCGCCTGAACGGGCTGAAGTTCAAGCGTCAGCATCCAGTCGATCCCTATGTCCTTGATTTTTATTGCCCGGAAGCGAAGCTCGCGGTCGAGGTCGATGGGCTGATGCACGACGAAGAGCACGACGCACGGCGCACCAGGTGGCTCAACGCCAGAGGCATTTCGGTCGTACGCTTTCCCGCCATCGATGTGCGGGATCGGGTCGAGGATGTGCTGGACAGGATCGTGGCTGTGGTCAGCGAAAGGCGGCGAACCGCCTGAGGGCTGTGCCGCCCCCTCCTGATCGCTTGCGCGATCTGTCCTCCCCATTCGCCTTCGCGAACGGGGAGGTGAATCTCTAAATCAACGCCGCCACGCTCGGCCCTGCCGACCAGTCCTTGAAGCTGACGGTCAGGGGCGGCTGCAGGTCCGGTCGGGCCAGTTCGACGATCAGGGGGCCGATGGCCGAGGGGTGGATGACCTCTTCGGGGTCCTCGCCGGGATAGGCCTGGGCGCGCATGGCGGTGCGCATGCGGCCGGGGTCGAGGATCGTGGCGCGGACGGGGGTGCTTTCGATCTCGTCGGCCCAGCACTTGAAGATGGCCTCGGCGCCGGCCTTGGTCGCGGCGTACATGCCCCAGAAAGCCT
>JAZKHQ010000018.1:0-7018 GCA_040385285.1 Pseudomonadota bacterium | reverse complement strand
GGCGAGGGCCCGGCGCTCCGCCTAGCCTTCCCATCACCGACTGCGATGCAGGCGGGGCTTCAGCCTGCGCTCAAGCAGCGAGCCGCCGCGCGGCGAGCGATAGCGCAGGGAAGCTGTATTCCCCTCTCGACACTTCCGCCCGGGGCGCCATGATGCGCGTCCTCAAAGAAAACGCCCAAGACAGCCCGGAGAAGACGCCCATGGCCCGCAAAAATCGTCAGTGGGTGCTGCGCCAGCGGCCTCAGGGCCTGATCCAGGACGGCGATCTGGAGCTGGTCGAGAACCTCGTGCCGGATCTGAATGACGGCGAGGTCCTGGTCCGCACCGTCTATCTGTCGCTGGACCCGACCAACCGCACCTGGATGAACGACGCGGTCGGCTATCTGCCGCCGGTCGGCCTGGGCGACGTCATGCGCGGCCTGACGCTCGGCGTCATCGAGGAGTCCCGGTCCCAGAAGTTCGCCGTCGGCGACGTGGTCACCACGGCCATGGGCGGCTGGAGCGACTATGGCGTCGTGCCGGATGCGGGCGTCAGCCGCGTGCACCGCGCGCCCGGCATGCCGCTGACGGCCAACATGTCGGTGCTGGGCATGACAGGCCTGACCGCCTGGGCCGGGGTGACCGACGTGCTGCGGCCCGAGCCCGGCCAGGTCATGGTCATCTCCGCCGCCGCCGGCGCCGTCGGCTCGATCGCCGGCCAGATCGCCAAACAGAAGGGCGCCCATGTCATCGGCATCGCCGGCGGGCCCGAGAAATGCCGCTGGCTGACGCAGGATCTCGGGTTCGACGCCGCCATCGACTACAAGAACGAGGACGTCGGCGAGGCGCTGGACCGTCTGGCCCCGAACGGCGTCGACCTGAATTTCGAGAACGTCGGCGGCGACATCATGGTGGCGGTGTGGAACCGGCTGAACATCCACGCCCGGATGGCCGTCTGCGGCATGGTCTCGGCCTATAACGCCACGAAGCGGCCGCCCTCGCCGGACCTCAGCCGCCTGATCACCCACCGGATGACGATGCAGGGCTTCCTGGTCATGGACTATTCGCCGCGTGCGAAGGAGTTCGTGGCCGAGGTCGGCACGTGGCTGGCGTCGGGCAAGGTCCAGTGGAAGGTCCACGTCGACAACGGGCTGGAAGGCGCCGTGACCTCGCTGAACCGCTTGTTCACCGGCGACCATGACGGCAAGCTGCTGGTCCGCGTCTCCGAAGAACCCTGAGGACATCGAGCTTATGAGCGATCCGCTGCACGTCCATTTCGAGGATCTGGGCGTCGGCGAGGTGGTGCCGCTGGGCGCCTGCGCCGTCGATGAAGGCGCGATGGACGTCTTCGTCGAACGCTTCGCCCCCGGCTGGGACGTCGGCTACGGCGCGCCGGACGCCATGGTCTATGCGATGTGGAGCCGGCTGGCCTCGGACAAGGCCGCGGGCTGGGCCCAGTCCAAGGTGCTGGCCGTCGATGGTCTGCGCTTCATGCGCAATCCGCCGCCGGGCGAGCTGCTGCGCGGCCGCATGACGGTGATGGGCAAGGATCCGGTCGGCGACGACAAGGGCATCGTCATCGCCCAGCACGACCTGCTCGACGAAGGCGGCCGTCTGGTTTTCTCCTGCCTGACCCGTGCGGTCTTCGCGCGGAGATAGACTCCAAAGCAAAACGCCCCGCCGTTTCCGGCGGGGCGTTTCAATCAGGCTTTCAGCCGGATCAGGCGTTGGCGGCGGCCGGCATCTTCGAGGCGCGCTCGAAGGCCAGGGCGATCAGACGGTCCCAGCCCAGCAGCGACACCAGGTGGGCGTAGATCTGACCCAGGGCGCCGTTGTCGCGCAGCTCGACCAGCTTCTCGGCCGGCAGGGCCTTCAGCTTGTCTTCCGACACGGCGTAGTATTCGGCGATCTTCTGGGCCGGGCCCGGCGTGCCGTCCGGATTGCGCGGCGTGAACACGGCCTCGCGGACGTCCAGCAGGTCCAGCTCCTTCAGCAGCTGCACGAAGCCGTCGGTGCGTTGGCGCTCGGTCTCGAAGTTGTTGCAGAACTCCATCGCCTGCTGGGTGTAGGCGCTGGGCTCGCCGTTCTCGAACAGCGGAGCCTGGCCGCCTTCGACGATGAAGGGCGCGGCGCGGTCGATGCACAGGATCAGGCGCTTCTGCACGTCGTCATTGGCGAAGACGAAGGGATAGCGGCGAATGTAGGCGGGGATGTAGGCCTCGGCCTTGAACGTTCCGGCGTCGTCCACGAACAGGTTCTCGCCCGGGCGCAGGCCCATGACGGCCACCGGCTGGCGCGAGTCGCCGACGAAGATCACCGGGTACGACAGGGCGGCCGGCGAGAACTCGGTCACCGTCAGCGGCACGACGTGCTGGCCGATGACGAAGCTGTAGGGCGAGGTGACCGGGTTGGCGCCCAGCTTGCCGTGCGCCTCGACGCTCAGGGGCTCAGGCTGGGTGTAGAACAGGACCGAGCCGGCGAGTGCTTCGGACTGGGCGGAAGTGGTGTCGGTCATGAACGCTGAGGCTCTGAAAACAATGGAAGGTCGGGCCTTCTAGCCCAAGGGAACAGGCGCGGCAAACAACGTCGCGTTGCGGGGCGCGGCTTAACCACATCGTGTTCGCTCCCGGGGGAAATCAGAACCGGTAGGCGACCCCGGCCCGCAGGTTCCGGCCCGGCAGCGGTGCGATGTCCTTCAGGAACGAGACGTGCTCGCGCGCCTCCTCGTCGGTCAGGTTCCGGGCCTCGGCGAAGACCGTCACATTGTGGTCGGCGAAGGGCCGGAAGGCCGCGGAGGCATTCAACAGGGTGTAGCTGTCTGTTGGCAGTTCGAAATCCGCCAGCCGCTCCTGCCGCGCCACGTGCCGCAGCTCCAGCCCGGCGTCGTAGCGCGTCGAGGTCCAGCTCAGCTTCGTCGTCGCCGACCACGGCGGGATGCGCGCCGCCGGCCCCAGGTCCGTCTCGGCCCGCACCATGTCGGCCGAGCCCTCCAGCGTCAGCTTGCGGTCGCCGTCGGTCCACAGGTCGTACGCCCCCTCGATCTCGAAGCCCCGGAAATCGGCGTCGGTCTGGACGAAGGCGAAGATCGGGAAGGTCTCGGCCCCGTCGACGAAATCCATCCCCGTCGGCCGCTCGTCGATGAAGCCGTCATAGTGGGACGCATAGACGTGCAGGTCGCCCGAGAACCGGCCCTGCGCCATGTGCGCCGTGCCTTCCAGCGTCGTCACTACCTCGCTGTCGAGATTGACGTCGCCGGTCTCGTAGGCGGCGGTGGCGATATGGAGGCCGTCGGCGAACAGCTCGACCTCGCTCGGCGCCCGCTCGGTCCGCGACAGGCTCAGCCCCAGGAACCAGCCCGGCGCCGGCCGGTAGAAGGCCGCGCCCGAGGCCGACCAATTGTCGAACTTGCGCTCCACCGGCGTCGTGGTCCCCAGCGGCGTGGCGTCCAGCGTCCGCTGGTCGAAGCGCAGGCCGCCCTCGAAGCCCAGGCCGCCGCGGTCGAAGCGCTGGACCGTGTAGATTCCGTGCTCCTCGATGGTCACGCCCGGCACGAAGGCCTCGTCGCCGATGGCCTCGAAATCGCGCGACAAGCTCTGCACCCCGATGGCGCCGTTCCAGCCGTTGCGCTCGCGCTGGACCAGGTCGCCGCGCGCCTCCCAGCCGCTGGACTGGAAGATGGTGCCGGGCATGCCGACATCCTCGAACTCGGTGTGGGTGTAGTCGGCCTGGCCGTAAGCGCCGCGCACCGCCTGGAACGGGCCCGTGACGAAACGGTATTCTCCGCGCAGGTCACGCCGGTCCTGATGCAGCTGGATGAAGACCCCGTCCTCGGCCACCACGCCGTATTCGCTGTCGGTCGATTTCCAGGCCGCGCCGATATAGCCGTTGTCGCCGATCAGCGAGCCGCCGACGCCGAACGCCTCGAGTTCCGACCCGCTGTTCGGCTGGCTGCCGCCCGGCCCGCGTGAAATGCCTTCCGCATCGGCCAGCGTCTGCGAGATCGCCGGGGCGGGGATGTCATAGTCGTCCGACGATCGCTTCACGCCGTCGATGCTGAAGGCGAAAGGCCCAGCGCCGACCGTCAGCCGGGCGAAGCCGCCGCGCCCGTTGTCCACGGTGGAGGTCTGGGCCGACAGCACGCCGTCGACCCCGCCCTCGGGCATCTCCTCCGGGATGCGGCCGTCGATGATGTTGACCACCCCGCCGATTGCCGAGCCGCCGTAGGTCAGGGTCGCCGGACCGCGAATGATCTCGATGCGGTTGGCCTCGGCCGGGTCGGTGGCGACGGCGTGGTCGGGCGAGACGGAGCTGGCGTCGATCTGGCCGATGCCATTGGTCAGCACCTGCACGCGCGGCCCCGACAGGCCCCGGATCACCGGCCGGCTGGCCCCCGGCGCGAAGTCGGTCGAGCGCAGGCCCGGCCGTCCGCTGAGCAGGTCGCCCAGCGAGGCGGCGGGGGCAACGGCCAGCGCCGCCTCGTCCACCACGTCGGTGGCGATCACGGCGGCCCGCTCGCTGACCCCGAAGGGCGAGCCGGTGACGATGATCTCATCGACTTCGCTCTCGGCCGGTTGCGCCTGCTGGGCCAGCGCGGCTCCGGCGAGGATCGGCCAGCCGGCGGCCGCGAGCAGCAGGGATCGGGAGACGAGACGGACGGACATGTGCGACACCGGACTGATAAACCAGCTCAAGTGTTATGAGATAACATCACATCGAGTCAACCGTCGCGGTTGCGGCGAACCCTCCGACCCATTAGCTCTCCGCCATGGACGCCGCCTGCGATCATGATCATCACGACACGAAGCCGACCGCGGTTTCGGTCAACCGCGCGCTCGGCCGGGCCGAGGACCGCTGCGTCGCCGAGGGCGAGCGCATGACCGCCCCGCGCCGCCGGGTGCTGGAGCTACTGCTGGCCGCGGGCGAGCCTGTGAAGGCCTATGACCTGATCGCCCGCTTCGGCGGTGACGGGCAGGCCGCCAAGCCGCCCACCGTCTATCGCGCGCTGGAGTTCCTGGAGCGCAAGGGCATGGCCCACCGCATCGCCTCCATCAGCGCCTATGTCGCCTGCACCGGCGGGGAGCAGGCCCACGCCGCCGCCTTCCTGATCTGCGACTGCTGCGGCGCGACGGAAGAGGTCACGCCCCCTGAGGCCGAGGGCCTGGCTCACGCCGCCGCCCACGCCGGCTACGCCATCGAGCGCACCACCATCGAGGCGCACGGCCGCTGCCCCGCCTGCCGCGCCGCCGCCTGATGCCCGCCCGGAAAACCAAAGCCTCCGCAGTCGCCGAGCCGCGCCGCTTCACCGTCCCCGTCGACAACCGCTGGGGCGTGGGCGAGATGGCGGTGCTCGACTTCGGCGATCCGAACCGGCCCGTGGACATGGTCTTCGCCCACGCCACCGGCTTCAACGCCATGACCTATCGCAGCCTGCTGTCGCCGCTCGCTGACCAGTTCCGCATCTGGGCTCCCGACCTGCGCGGTCACGGCCGCTCCACCCTGCCGACGCCGCCGGGCTGGAAGCGCAGCTGGCACGACCACCGCGACGACCTGACGGCTTTGCTGGACACGCTCGACGGCCCGCCCGTCGTCCTCGCGGGCCACTCCATGGGCGCGACCTCCAGCCTGCTGGCCGCCGCCGAGCGTCCGGACCGGGTCCGGGCGCTGGCCCTGCTGGACCCGGTCATCTGGAACCGCCTGGCCGTCCTCGCTCTGAACCTGCCCCTGCTGCGGCGCTCGGCGCGGAAGATTCCGCTGGCCCGGAACGCCGGCAAGCGCCGCCCCCGGTTCGACAGCGCCGAGGCGGCCTTTGAGGCCTACCGGGGCCGCGGCGCCTTCAAGGGCTGGCCCGACGCCATGCTGCACGACTATCTGACCGACGGTCTGGCGGCGGACGGGCCGGATGCCAAAGATGGCGGCGTCACCCTGACCTGCGCCCCGGAATGGGAGGCCGCGAACTATGCGGCGCAGGCCCACAATCCCTGGCTCGCCCTCGGCCGCGTCCGCTGTCCGGTCCGCATCCTCAAGGCCGAGACGAACTCGACCTGCTTCGTGCCCGATCACGCGTTCGGTCTGTCGCGGGTCGAAGCGCGGACACTTCCCGGCGGCAACCACTTCTTCCCGATGCTGATGCAGGATGCGGCGCGCCGGCATCTGGCCGACTCGCTCGCCTGATCCGGCCAATACTCATCAGACTGGCGCGGTCGTCGGCCCGGCGCTACACCCCCGCCACCAGTCGATTTGCTTCACGAAAGACCGACCATGCGCGACATCAACCACTTCATCGACGGCGCGAGCTTCGTCGGCGCCTCGGGCCGCTTCGGCGACGTGTTCAATCCGAACACCGGCGAGGTCCAGGCGCGGGTCCAACTGGCCACCACGGGTGAGGTCGATCGCGCCGTGCAGGCCGCACAGGCCGCCTTCGACGGCTGGTCCTCCACCAACCCCCAGCGCCGCGCGCGAGTGATGTTCGAGTTCAAGCGTCTGGTCGAGGCCAACATGAACGAGCTGGCCGAAATGCTCAGCTCCGAGCACGGCAAGGTCATCGCCGACGCCAAAGGCGACATCCAGCGCGGCCTCGAGGTCATCGAGTTCGCCTGCGGCATCCCGCATGCGCTGAAGGGTGAATACACTTGGGGCGCCGGCCCCGGCATCGACGTCTATTCGATGCGCCAGCCGCTGGGCGTGGTCGCGGGCATCACCCCGTTCAACTTCCCCGGCATGATCCCGATGTGGATGTTCGGCATGGCCATCGCCGCCGGCAACACCTTCATCCTCAAGCCGTCCGAGCGTGACCCGTCCCTGCCTGTCCGTCTCGGCGAACTGATGATGGAGGCGGGCGCCCCCGCGGGCGTGCTGAACGTCGTCCACGGCGACAAGGCGGCGGTCGACGCCATCCTGACCCACCCGCAGGTCCACGCTGTCAGCTTCGTCGGCTCGTCCGACATCGCCCATTATGTCTATCAGCTGGGCGCCGCCCACGGGAAACGCGTCCAGGCCATGGGCGGGGCCAAGAACCACGGCATCGTCCTGCCCGACGCCG
>JAZKHQ010000017.1:0-56521 GCA_040385285.1 Pseudomonadota bacterium | reverse complement strand
GCCGCTTCCTGCAGGCCTATATGGACAAGGGCATCTTCGAGACCGATCCCTTCGTGCGACTGGATCAGGAGGGCGTCGGCGACCTGATCCGCATCGCCAAGGAGCGCGGCTCGGCGGCGCGGCCGGGCATCAAGACCGGCATCTGCGGCGAGCATGGCGGCGACCCGGCCTCGATCGCCTTCTGCGAGGTGGTTGGGTTGGACTACGTCAGCTGCTCGCCCTACCGCGTGCCGATCGCCCGGCTGGCGGCGGCGCAGGCGGCCTTGGTCGCCCGGGGCGGTGAGGCGCGCGAGAAGGATCGGTAGTCTAGGTCAGGCGAAGCCGGGAGCCAGGGCCCAGCGCTGCGAGCCCTCGCCGAACGGGCGTACGAACATGTCGCGGTAGCGTTCGAAGATTTCGATGATCTGGGCGGCGAGGTCCGGCTTGGACACGGGCGCGCCGCGCTCGCGCTGCATGGCGGCGATGCAATCGATCACCACGGTCTGGTGCGCGGAGCCGCCCATGCGCTTGAGCACCGCCGCGATATCCCACGCCAGCGGATCTTTTGACGCTGCGTTGTGACCCTTGGTCTGAGCCATAAGGGTTCTCCCCTGTTCTCGACGGGCAACGCAGTCGCAAAAACACGCGACGAGTGCAAGCGTGACCGCAAAATCGTGAACAGGGCGAGTGCAAGCCTGTGGATGACTGATACCAGCGTTCCGTGTAATCGCGGGCGTATGACGGGCACGAATCGCATCGGCGGGCTCACGCGGCGCGCAGCGCTTGGCGGGGGTGTGCTCGCTGCGCCATCGATGGCCTGGGCGACGCCCGAGACCCGCGCCTTCGCCCAGCCGCCCTGGGCGGGATACCATTCGTCGGCCCGGCGTCAGGCCGAGGCGATGCAGCATCTGTCGACGCCGGACCTGACCGCCCCCGCCGCTGACTGGCGCGCCGACCTGGACCTGTCGACGCTGGCTGAACATCCATCGGCGATCAAGCTGCTGGACCGGACGGCGGATGACCCCGCGCGCCAGTTCCGGCTGACCACCCGCACGCTGGCCGCTCTGTTCGCCGCCAACGGGCTGGACCCGGTCGAGGCGCGCGAACGGATGGATGAGCAGCTGATCCTGTTCGCCTTGCGCGGCTGCACGCTCGTCGATCCGGCGATGAGCGGCGTGCCGGTCAAGGCGGTGGCTCTGTCGGTGCAGCTGGTGGATCACATGACCCCCCGCTGCACGATCGGCGTGTGGCGGCGCGACACGAAGCGGATCGCGGTGTTCAGCGGTTCGACAGTGCCCAATCGCTGGGCCATGGCGATGCAGGCCGCTGCCTTCGCCCAGCCGGGGCGCACCGTCTGGCGCATGGCCAATGTGCTGGCGACCGGGCGGCATGACTTCATCGTCGGCGCCCACGGCGGCTGGCAGCCCTCGGCCCTGATCTCGGCGGGTCGGGATGGGCGGGCGATCCCCCAACCGGCGTTCCGGTCGAAATCGGGCGTGCTGTCGAAGGCCGAGATGGTGCTGGACCCGGTGGTGGTGCTGGACAACATCCACCCGGCCCTGACGCCCAGCGACCCGCAGGGCGCGGCGTTTTCGTCAGAAGGGTGCCTGACGCTGGCTGAGCGGACGCCGCCGGAGACCTGGACCCGCAGCCCGCCGGACTGGACCACCTTCTCGGAGCTGGCCCGGCTGCGGCGGTTGCCGGCGCGGGAGCGGAAACTGCACGGGCTGGTGCTGCTGACCGGGGCGGAGGCGTGGATGGCGGCGCGCGGGGAGGCGGTCGAGCGGGTGCGCTACGGCTCGCGCGGTCCGGCGGCCGAGGCGGCGAGGCGGGAGATGGGTTTCCGCACCGGGGACCTCATCGACCTGACCGCCTACGCGCGGCTCAGCGTTTCCTGACGAAGACCGTCCCTGCGGAATAGCCCGCGCCGAAGCTGCAGATCAGGCCGACGTCACCGGCCGCGAAACCGTCCTGGTGCAGATGGAAGGCGATGATCGACCCGGCGGACGAGGTGTTGGCGTACTCGTCCAGGATGATGACGTTCTCGTCTTCAGTGGGATCGCGCCCCAGCACCTTGCGGCCGATGAACTGGTTCATGTTGATGTTGGCCTGGTGCAGCCACATGCGCTTCAGGCCCTTGGGATCGATGCCCAGCTCGCCCGCGTGGTCGATGATCATGTCGGAGACCATCGGCACCACGTCCTTGAACACCTTGCGGCCCTGCTGGACGAACATGCGGTCCGACAGGCCGTCGGCCCGTTCGGTCCGCTCCGGCTCATGCCGGTTCAGGAAGCCGAAATTGTTACGGATGTTGTTGGAGAAGACGGTCTTCAGCCGCGTGCCGAGGATATCCCAGCCGCCCGGCGCGGCGGTGTCCGCGGACTCCACGATCACGGCGGTGGCCACGTCGCCGAAGATGAAGTGGCTGTCGCGGTCCTTGAAGTTCAGGTGGGCCGAGCAGATCTCGGGGTTCACCATCAGCACGGCCTTGACCGAGCCGGAGGCGATGAAGTCCGCCGCCGTCTTGATGCCGAAGGTGGCGCTGGAGCAGGCCACGTTCATGTCGAAGGCGAAGCCCTCGATGCCCAGGGCCTGCTGCACCTCGATGGCCATGGCGGGATAGGGGCGCTGCATGTTCGAGGCGGCGCACAGGACGGCGCCGATCTCGCTGACCGGTTTGCCCCAGGCGGCGATGGCCTGCTGCGCGGCCTTCACGGCCATTTCGGCCAGCAGCGACAGCTCGTCGTTGCCGCGTTCGGCGATGCGCGGGGCCATGCGGTCGGGGTCGATGATCCCGGCCTTGTCGACCACGAAGCGCGACTTGATGCCCGAGGCCTTCTCGATGAATTCGACCGAGGAGGGGGTCAGGGCCTCGACCTCGCCCTCGGCGATCTCGGCCGCGTGGGCGGCGTTGAAACGCTCGGCATAGGCGTTGTAGGCGACGACCAGCTCCTCGTTCGAGACGGATTGCTCGGGCGTATAGAGGCCGGTGGCGGCGATGACGGCGGTAGTTCGGGAAGCTGTCACGGGGGGTCCGTTTCGTTGACGAACGGCCTTAGTAGGCCGGTGGCGGCCTGCGGTCGAGACTGGCCCGCAATCCGCGCGGCCAGCGGCGCGCGCGGCCTTTGAGAGATGGGGCTGCGGAGGCGTCGGCGGCCAGCCGTTCGACCAGATCCTCAGCCTCGCAGGGCCACCCTTCTGGGGTGATGTATAGCGGATAGCGGACCAGGGCGGCGGCGGTCAGTTCGTCCAGGGTCGCGCCGCGCGTCCGGCGCGGGATCGCCAGCCGGTCCTCGGTAAGGCCCCAGCCGGCATAGAAGGGCCGGCCCCAGCACAGCACTCGCTTGCCGCGTAGCAGGGCCTCGAACCCGGTCAGGGAGGTCAGGGTGGCGACCGCATCGCAGGCGTTGATGCAGGCGAGGATGTCGAGGTCGTCTGCACGGGCGTCCAGCAGCGCGGCCGTCGCTTCGTCGAGGCGGCCCGCGCGATTGCCCGCCTGCACGTCCGGATGGTCGCGATAGATCAGGAAGGCGTCAGCATGCTCTGCCCGCACGGCCTGGACCAGCCCGGCATTGGTGCGGGTGTCGCCGCAGCCGAGCAGGATCGAACGATCATCCTCGACCTGGCCGACGATCAGGATGCGCTGACGGTCGGCGGGCCAGTCGGACGGCGACGCCCCGGCCAGATTGTATTTGCTCAGCGCCGTCTCGACGATGCGGGCGCGAAGGGCGGCGGCGCGGGCGAGCATAGCGGGCTCAGTTTCGCCCGCCTCGATCAGGCTCTCCAGCCGTGAGGGGGCGGAGGCATCGTAATAGATACCCTGATCATCCAGCGCGACGGACAGGGCCTCGACGAAGTTGGAACCCAGCCCCCGCGAGCGGATGAAGCCGTCCTCCATGCGGATGACCGGGCCGGGGAAAACGGCGGCGGTTTCGGCGAAGTCGGCGCTCTCCTTGCCCGCCCAGACCATCAGATGGCCGTTGCGGACGCGAGCGGCCTCGGCGGCGGCCTGGGCCGTATCGAAGTAGCGGACCTCGGCGTCGGGCGCGTTCATCAGGCGGCGCACCGCTTGTTGCTTGGCGATGGCGAAGCCGGTTCCGGCCCAGAAGCCGCGCAGGCGGCGGGCGCGGGCACGCATGGAAATCAGGCGCTCGACGGCGGCTTCGGGCTCGCACCGCTGGCCCGTGACCGGATCGACATAGCGGCTGTAGCGGATCAGGGCGGCGGCGGCGATCTGTGGAAGCGTGCGCGAGACGCCGCGTCGCTCGATGGGAAATGCATCCTGCGTCAGACCCCAACCGGCGTAGAAGGGCGCGCCGAAGCAATGGACAGGCAGGCCCCGCAGCAGGGCCTCGAAGCCCAGGCCGCTGGTCACGACATAGACGGCGTGGACTTCGGCCAGCAGGTCGGCGGTGCGGATGTCGCCGACCACGGTCAGGTCGTGCAACTCCGCTTCGGGAACGCAGCCGCGCTTGTGGCCCGCGACCACGGCGGGGTGACGTTTCAGGATCAGCTGGTCGTCGGGATGGGCGGCGCGGGCGGTGGCGAGCATGGCGGTGAAACTGTCGGGACCGGCCAGCCCGCCGTCGATGGCCGCGTCGCCCTCGGTCTGGTCGACGATCAGCACCCGGCGGCCCGGGCCGAGGATCTGCGGATCAAGCGGCGCGCCGGTGTTGGTCTTGGTCAGACCCGTGTCCACGATGCGGTCGACCAGGGCCTCGGTGCGGGCGGTGAGGCCTGCGTCGCACCAGTCGGGCGCCGTCTGGATCAGCGCCTCCAGCCGCGAGGGTCGGGCGGCGTCGTAGTGAATGCCCAAGTCATCGACGACCAGGCTCTGGCTCGCCGCACCCGCTTCGCCAAGGCCGATGGAACGCAGGAAGCCGTCCTCGACCGCGAGATAGGGCAGGTTGTTGGCCTCAGCCCAGCGGCGGCCCCAGGCAGCGGTGTCCTTCGCGCCCCAGCCGATGACGGCTCGGGCGCCGAAGGGAAGGGCTTGCAGCGCATACTCGGGCAGGAAGCGGTCGAGGAAGGGCTTCTTCCGCAGACCCCGGGTGCAGACCCAGGCGGCTGTCATGCGGCGCCGATTCCTGAGGATATGGCGGCGTGGCGGGCGAGCAGCCGTTCCGCCGCCGCCAGGTGCAGCCGCTCGGTCATGCGGCCCTCGACGCGGATGACGCCCACTCCTTCGGCTTCCGGCGCGGAGAAGACGGCGACGATGGCCTGGGCCCGGGCGACCTCGGCGGCGCTCGGGGCGAAGGCGGCGTTGGCGGCTTCGATCTGGGACGGATGGATCAGGCTCTTGCCGTCGAAGCCGTAGAGCCGCCCCTGGGCGCATTCGGCGGCGAGGCCCGCCGCGTTGTCGATGCCGTTGAACACCCCGTCGAGGACCATCAGACCGTGGGCGCGGGCGGCGGCGACGGTGGCGGCCAGCCAGGCTTTAAGCGGTTCGCGGTCTGGCGAGCTGCCGCAGTCGAGGGCGGCGGACAGATCGTTGGTCCCGAACATCAGGGCGTCCAGCGCGCCGCCGGCGCCTGCGATGGCGTCGAGCCTGAGGACCGCGGCTGGGGTCTCGATCATCGCCCACAGGGCGCATCCGGCGGGCAGAGCGGCGGACAAGGCGCGGACGGCTTCCGCGCTCTCGACCTTGGGCGCGACGATGATGCGGGCGCCGGACACGGCCTTCAGGTCAGCGGCGCCCCACCTGCTGTCGAGGCCGTTGATGCGCACGCCCACCGCGCCCCGGAACCCGCCCTCGGCCAGCGCCTGAACGGCGGCGGCGCGGGCCTGATCCTTCATCTCCGGCGCCACGGCGTCCTCGAGGTCGAGGATGACGACATCGGCGGGCAGGGTCCGCGCCTTCTCGATCGCGCGCGGGTTCGATGCGGGCAGATAGAGAACGCTGCGGGCCAGGACCGGACGCATCAGACCTTGCCGGTCACGGGGATCAGGGCGCCGGTGATCGCACGTGAGGCGGGCGAGGCGAGGAACAGCATGACGGCGGCGAGGTCCGACGGCTGGACCCAGATGGCGGGGTCGACGTCGGGCATGTCCTTGCGGTTCTGAGCCGTGTCGAGGACCGAGGGCAGGACGGCGTTGACGGTGACGGAGGTGTCCTTCAGCTCCTCGGCGAGACTTTCGGTCAGGCGGTGGACCCCGGCCTTGGAGGCGGCGTAGGCGCCCATCCCGGCGGCGGACTTGATCGCGGCGTTGGCCCCGACATTGACGATGCGGCCCTCGGGCGAGGCCTTCAGGTGGGGCAGGGCGGCGCGGCTGGCGTTCAGGGCGGTGGTCAGGTTCAGGCGGAACATCCGCTCCCAGGCCGGATCTGCATCATCGGTGGTCTGCCACACGAAACCGCCGGCGATGTTCAGCAGGGCGTCCAGCCGGCCGAAACGGGCCACGACGGCGTCCAACGCGGCCTTTGCGGACGCCGGATCGGTCAGGTCGACGCCGCCGAGTTCCAGCACCCCGTCCGCAACCGGATGGCCCGAGGCATGGTCGATGACCGCGATCCGGCAGCCCTGCGACAGGGCCGCCTCGACCACGGCCTTGCCCAGCACGCCATGGCCGCCGGTCACCGCGATCACCCGTTCCGTCATGCCCATCCCCTGAAAATTACAGTCCGAAGCGTCCGAAGCGTCCGGATCGTCCGTCTGGATTGATAACCGGTTCGTCAGGCGGCGAACACCTTGGCCATCAGCCGCTCAAGCGCCGCAGCGTCATCGGCGTCGAAGGCGCCCTTATGGACGGCGTCCACGTCAAAAACGGCCACAAGAGCGCCCGAGGCGTCGAACACCGGGACTACGATCTCGCTTTCCGAGCGGCTGTCGCAGGCGATGTGCCCGGGGAAGGCGTGGACGTCCTCGACGATCTGGGTCTGGCGTGTCACGGCGACGGCGCCGCAGACTCCTCGGCCGAAGGCGATGCGCAGGCAGCCGAGCGTACCCTGGTAGGGACCGACGACCAGTTCGTCGGCCTTGTCCGGATCAACGACGTAGAAGCCGGTCCAGAAGAATGTCTCGAAGGCGTCCGCCAGCATCGAGGCGACGGTGGCCATGCGCGCCGTCACGTTCGGCTCGCCGTCCAGCACGGCCAGAATCTCGGTCTCGACCTCGGCATAGCGGGCGGCCTTGTCGGCGGGGCGGTCGGAACGGGCGACATAGGACATGAAAACGGTCTCCGGGCTGGCCGCCATATAGGGGGTCGCCAACGGTCACGCGAGGGCGTCCGCTCGCCCTACAAGCGAATCCAGAGCGCTGTTTTGGCGAAGCATCTAAGGTCGGGACACAAAAGGGCCGTCATGCGGCAACGCTATGGCGTTCAGCGGCGTTAACCTTGACAGCGAGTTAACTGGACCCGACCCTCGGTTTCGGAAATGGTTAACGGGCTGATCAAGGCTGAAGAGTTTCCGGTGGGGTGAGGGCGTAATGGGCGAAGGCCACGGCAGAGAGCATGATCGTGCGTCCGCCCGGCGTTCCCGTGCGCCGTGGGCCATCGCCGGCGTGGCCGGGGTGCTGGCCGTAGCGGCCCTGTCCATGGCGGCCTGCGGCGACCGCGCGCCGTCCTTCTTCCGCAGCGACCGCGATTCGGCCGCGACCGACGCCTGTCCGCGCCCCGCGTCCATGACCGGGGCTGAGTTCAACGCCCAGGAATCGGGGCTGCGGGCCCTGCGCCGCGCGGCCTTCCGCGGCGATTTCTTCGCCCAGCTGGAGCTCGGCGGTCGTTATGCGGCTCTGCGCGCCACCGACAAGAACATCGAAGACCCGATCGAAAGCTCGGTCTGGTACGCGATGGCGCTGGCCAATGAGGAGGGCTTCGCCCCCATCAACCGGGTTGAGCGCGGCCTGTTCGGCGGTTTCAAGCCCCTGTCCGGCTATGACGACTGCCGCGCGTTCGAACGCCACACCGCCTACGACCGCCTGAACCGCCAGCTGGCACAGATGACCCGCGAGGAGCAGGAATCCGTCCGCGACCGCGTCATCTATGTGCTGTCGACCCAGGACGCCGAAGGTTTCCGAACCCTGGCCCGCCTGCACGACGGCCTCTATGGCCCCTATGGCGAGCCGGAGGACAATCCGCAGGCGCGCGAGGCCTGGGGCCGCGGCGGCGATCAGCGCGAGGGCCAGCGCCGCCATCGGGGCGGCTACGGCGCCGCGATCAACCTGTTCCAGCGCAACGACGTGGACGCCTATCTCTACAACTACCTCGCGGTGCAGACCGGCGACGTGGGCGCCTATGTGCTGCTGAAGGACTTCGAGCGCTCGACGCCCGGCCGCTCGCAATACGCCCGCTTCGTTGAGGCCAAGGCGCGGCAGTGGACCCCGCCGTTCGAATTCTATCCGAACACGGCGCCGGCCTCTGGCGTGCCCTTCTCGGACGAGAGCCGCCCGCGCGGCGACGCCTATGAATACGCCCTGTCGCGCATGACCGAGCTGCCGTTCGTCCATGTCGGGCGGGCCATGCGCTATCTCGGCATCGTCGACACCGTCCCGGCCCGGCCCGAAGACCTGTCCAAGCGCCAGATCGAGACCCTGGAGGCCATGCTGGGCCACCCGATGGAGTCGCGCCTGTCCTATCTTGAGCGGGTGCGCGCCGTGCAACTGGCGGCCACCAACGGTTCGTCCGAGGCGCAGTTGGTGCTGGCGGTCATGTATTCCGAAGGCATCGGCGTCCCCGCCGACTACGCCCGCGCCTACCACTGGTACGAGGAGGCGGCCCGCCAGGGCAGCCCCGAGGCCAAGTTCGCCCTGTCCACCTTCTTCGCCCTCGGCGTCGCCGGGGTGGCGGACCAGGACAAGGCCGAGGCCGTGGTCCAGCGCATCGATTCCGCCCTGTCCGGCTTCGGCCCCTCGGCGTCCCGCCTGCAGGCCGTCCTGGCCCAGGTCTCCCGTTCGCAGCGCCGCTAGGAGGGCGTGACACCATGAGCATTCGCCGCCTCCTTCTCGCCGGCCTCGCCTCTGTCGCGACGGCCCTGACCGGCATGACCCTGCTGGCGCCGTCCGAGGCCCAGGCCCAGTCCGCAGCACGGGTGGAAAGCCAGACGCGCCCGAACTTCGGCGTCCTGCTCGATCCGCCCAGCCGCGGCAGCCGCAGCCGCGGACATCGCCGCTGGAGCTATGGCGATCACCGGCCTGACTACCGCCCCGGTCCGCCCCGTCCGGGCGGCGAGGAGATCGTGCTGATCGACTGCGGCGGCAACCCGGGCACGGGCGCGGTGGAAGACGCCGTGCGCCGCGTGCGTCCGGGCGGCACCCTGGTCATCCGCTCGCGGGCCGGCGCCTGTGTCGGCTGGCTGAACATCGACAAGCCGATGACCATCATCGGCGAGGGCGGCTTCGATCCGCGCGACTGGAACCGCAATCCGCTGCCGACGCTGCAGGCGCCGGACGGCCTGCCGTGCATCACGGTGGCGCAGGGGGTGCGGGTCGAGATCCGCGACATGCTGTTCGCCTCGCCCAACGCCGGCGACGCCGCCTGCATCGTGGGCTACGGCGCCGAAATCATCCTGAACCGCGTCGGCTTCCGCCACGCGGGCGACGAGGCGGCTATCTACGCCGACGGCGGCCTGATCGACATCCGCAACGCCGTGATCGAGGCCAACACCATCGCCCCGGCCATCGTCGCCGACGGCGCCAGCCTGACGGCGTGGGAGATGGTCATCACCGGCGCCACGGTCGGCCTCGACCTGACGCCGGGACCCGGCCAGACCTCGACCATCAATTCCTCGACCCTGAAGGGGGTGGACGCGTCCAACACCTTCGGCCCGCGCTCCATCGGCGTGATCGTGCGCGCCGCGCGCCAGTACGGCCGAGTCGAGATCACCAACACCGCCATCTGCGGCTACATCGAGGGCGTCGCCGTCGAGGGCGCCTCGGTCGGCATCTCGAACAGCCGCATCTGCCGCTCGGACAAGGGCGTCGTGCTCTACAACGGCGAACTGACCCTGACGGATTCGAGCGTCCGCGCCTCGACGGTCGGCGTCGCCGCCGCCGCGGGCCATGCCGTGGTCCGCAACAACCGCTTCGTCGGCGTGCAGGAAGTCCTGTTCAACGAGGAGCGCGCCTCGATCGAGGCCAGCGGCAACCGCGTCTGGTCGCAATATGTCTGCCGCGCCCGGTTCCGCGACCGCTACGCCGGCCGCTACGAGCCCTACTGGTCCGGCGGCGACGGCTGGGAGTGCGTCTACGGCTCCTACCCGCGCGGCTGGTGGCAGGAGGAAGACGGCCTCATGGGCGGCGACTATTACGACGACGGCTACACCCTGGACGGCTACGACCAGTTCCGCCGGGGCGACGGCTGGTACGACCGCGACGGCCGCTACATCCAGGACAACCGCTATCGCGGCGACGACCGCTGGACCCGCGGCGGCGACCGGGGCTGGTTCTCCCGCCGCTGAGATTGGGCAAGCACAACTGACCCTTCTCCTCTCGGGGGGAGAAGGGATAGTCTCCAGTCTCTCCTGCCGCAGCGGATTCATGCCCAACTCGCACACAGCCGACACCCTGCCGCCTGAACCGCCGAGCCATTACCGCGACGGGCGCGAGCGGCTGGCCGATCTGATCGTGCACCTGACGGGGCTGGGGCTGGCGCTGTTCGGCGGCGGGATGCTGCTGGGAATCGCCATCGGCTTCGGCCACGTCGGACGGCTGACGGCGGCGGCGATCTACGCCGGCGGCCTGCTGACCATGCTGGCCCTGTCGACGGCCTACAACTTCGCCGCGGCCAAGTATCAGCCGCTGCTGCGGCGGTTCGACCACGCCGGCATCTTCATCATGATCGCGGGGTCCTACACCCCCTTCACGACCCAGCATCTGACGGGCGCCTGGGCCTGGGGCATGACCTCGGCGGTGTGGGGCATCGCCGGGCTGGCGGCGCTGGCCAAGCTGTTGCTGCCGGGGCTGGGCAAGGGGTTCTGGATCGCGATCTATCTGGTGCTGGGCTGGCTGATGGTCATCGCGGTGCAGCCGATCCTGAAGAGCCTGGGCCTCGCGCCACTGATCCTGATGGCGGTCGGGGGGCTGCTCTATTCGGTCGGCGTGATCTTCTACGCCAACAAGCAGATGCGCTATCGCCGCGCGATCTGGCACGGCCACGTGGTGGTCGCCGCCGCCGTCCACTGGGTCGCGGTGCTGCTGGCGGTGCTGAAGTAGGCGGATCTGTACGGTAATGAACCTTTCCCGACTTCGGGGCTTAGGGATTCATGACACTGCATCTGGACACCCTTCTGGAAGGGTCCCCCTCATACGGCGTTCTGGACGCCAAAGACGGGGTCGTACTGTTCCGCCGACAGGGACACGAGGCTGAATTCAACGCCATCGCCGCCGAGGCCATGGAGGCGGCGGGCCGGGATTATGTGGTCATTCCCCTGAGCGATGAGGCGCAGCAGTACGACCGGCTGTTCATCGCCCCGATGGACGAGGCAAAATCTTTCGCGCCGCGCTGAGGCGACGGTAGGCGCGGCAGGACTCGAACCTGCAACCAGACCGTTATGAGCGGTCGGCTCTAACCATTGAGCTACGCGCCCTCCGAGGCGGATGGACGGCCTAGCAGGCGTCGCGCGCCGCGAAAAGGCCGCACCTGGACCTCTGCGAGGTCCAGGCTTTTTCTTTGGGCGCACGCTTATCCGAAAGCCGCTGACACTTTTCGGGCGCGCGCCTTTCATCGAAGTCACGCCGATGAATGGAAACTGCCAAGCTCGCCGTGCGTTGGTTCAGCACAGAACCGTCAAGGTTCGGCCATGACGGCGGGACAATCTCGCCTTCTCGCACTCACGGAGTTTCCGACATGACCCGCACCCTTCGCGCCCTGATGCTGGGCTCGACCCTTCTGGCCTTCACGGTCCCGGCCGTCGCCATGGCCCAGGAGGCGCCCGGCGCCATGCACATGATGCAGCCGGCGCCGGCCCTGAACCTGTCGGCCTATGGCGAGGTCAAGGTCGCGCCGGACATGGCCACGATCAGCTTCGCGGTGGTCACCGAGGCCTCCTCGGCCGCCGAGGCCATGCGCCTGAACGCCGCGCGGATGAACCAGGTCATGGCCGCCCTCAACCGCGCCGGGATCGCCGAGCGCGACGTCCAGACCTCGGGCCTGAACCTGTCGGCGCAATACGACTACGTCCAGAACGAACCGCCCCGCATGCGTGGCTATCAGGCCCAGAACCGGGTCACGGTGATCATCAACGACCTGAACGCCGTCGGCTCGACCGCCGACGCCGTGGTGGCCGCGGGCGTGAACCAGATCGACGGCATCGGTTTCGGCCTGAAGGACCCGTCGGCGGCCGAGAACCAGGCGCGCCGCCTGGCCGTGCGGGCGCTGCAGGGCAAGGCGAGCCTGTATGCCGACGCGCTGGGCGTGCAGCTGGGCGGCATCCGTTCGCTGAGCGAGGGCGGCGGCTATTCCGCGCCGCAGCCGATGCCGATGTACGCCCGCGCCGAGATGGCCCAGGACGCGGGCTCGACGCCCATCGCCGCCGGTCAGCTGACCGTGCGCATCGACATCAGCGGCGTCTACGACATCGTGCGCTGATAGTGACGGGCGGGGGCTTCGCGGCTCCCGCTCACCCGTCAGCCCTGGGCCAGCATGCGGCCGATGCCCAGGTTGAACATATAGCCCACGGCCAGCAGGGCCAGGGTCGTGACCGGGTCCAGGTGCAGGAGCCACGGGACCAGGCTCCAGGGCAGGCTGAGGATCTTGGCGGGGAGGAAGGTCAGGGCGTCGACCGACATGCCCAGCGCCTTCAGGCCGCGCGGCGAAGCCATCATCAGCGCCACCGCGCCCCCGATCGCATAGGCGCCGAACAGCACCCAGCGCACGCTTGCCAATACACGATCCATCAACGTCCCTCCGACGTGTGGAGGGGAGGGCGCCCGGACGCCGAGGTCAAGCGGCGTGCTTGATCCGGTTCCCGTCGTCCAGCAGCACCACGACGGGGCTGTAGTTGCGGGCCTCCTCGGCCGGAAGCTGGCCGTAGGTGACGACGATGATCTTGTCGTTCTTCTGCACCAGACGGGCCGCGGCGCCGTTGACGCCGAAGGTGCGCGAACCGCGCGGGGCCTCGATGGCGTAGGTCGTGAAGCGCGCGCCGGTGGTGATGTTCAGCACATCCACCTGCTCGTGCGGAAAGATGCCGGCCGCGTCGAGCAGGTCGGTGTCGATGGCGATGGAGCCTTCGTAGTCGAGATCCGCCTGCGTCACCGTGGCGCGGTGCAGCTTGGACTTCATCAGGGTGACCAGCATGGGGAGTGCGGTCCGACGTGACGCGGGGCTATCGGCCCCCGCTCGCAGGCCGTTGATATAGGCGTTTCAGGGGGCGTCTTCAATCGCGGTTGTTGCGGTGCAGCGAAGGTTGTGGATTCCCCCTTACGGGACGTTCATTTGACGGTGACGCCTGCCGCACTATGGTCATGATCGGCCATCCTCCCCGGTCGCTCAGTCAGGATTTTCAACGCCGTGAAGCAATTCTTCCTGACGATGGGCGGCGTGGTCGTCGGCATGTTCCTGTTCTTCATCCTGGCGCTGTTCCTGCTTTTCGGGATCATCGGCGCGGCCCTGAGTTCCGCGTCGTCGAAGGAGCCCGTTGCGGCCAACTCGGTGCTGGAACTGGACCTGCGCGACGGCGTCACCGACCAGGCCCCGACCAATCCCTTCGCGGCCTTCGGCGGCTCCGGCCTTTCGGTGGTGCAGATCGTGGACGTGCTGGCCCAAGCCCAGGACGACCGGCACGTGAAGGCGCTGCTGATCCGCCTGCCGGAAGGGGGCATGACGCCCGCCGCCGCGGACGAGGTGCGCCAGGCCGTGCGCCGCTTCCGCGCCTCGGGCAAGCCGGTGATCGCCCACAGCCAGGGCTTCCAGCCGGTCGGCGCGGTGATCTCCAGCTATATGGTCGGCGCCTCGGCGTCGGAACTGTGGATGCAGAACACCGCCAGCTTCCAGGCCACGGGCTTCTCGGCCGACAGCATCTTCCTCGGCCGGGCGTTCGAGAAATACGGCGTCCGCGCCGATTTCGAGCAGCGCTACGAGTACAAGAACGCCGTCAACGAATACACCCAGAGCGATTTCACCGAGCCGCACCGCGAGGCGATGACGGCGTGGATGACCTCGATCTACACCAGCGCCATCGCCAACATCGCCCAGGACCGCAAGACGACGCAGCCCGTGCTGCGCGCCGCGCTGGAGGCCGGGCCGTGGTCTGCGGAGCAGGCCCTGCAACGCAAGCTGATCGATCATATCGGCCAGGTCGAGGAGGCCGAGGCCGAGGCCAAGCGCCGCGCAGGCAAGGGCTCTGAGATCATCGAGTTCGGCGACTATGCGAACAACAAGGGCGAGCGCACCGGCTCGGGCCACAACGCCATCGCCATCATCGGCGGCGAGGGCGCGATCATGACCGGCACGGGTGGCGACGCGTCGCCGTTCGGCGGGGAATCCTCGATCAAGTCCGACGACCTGGCCGAGGCCATCTATGACGCCATCGAGGACGACAGCGTGAAGGCCATCGTGCTGCGCGTCTCGTCGCCCGGCGGTTCGCCCGAGGCGTCCGAGCAGATTCTGGCCGCCGTGCGCGCGGCCAAGGCGGCCGGCAAGCCGGTGGTGGTGTCCATGGGCGCCTATGCGGCGTCCGGCGGCTACTGGATCAGCTCGGAGGCCAGCTACATCGTGGCCCAGCCCTCGACCCTGACCGGTTCGATCGGCGTGTTCGGCGGCAAGTTCGTGCTCGCCGATGCTCTGGGCCGGTTCGGCGTGGACATGCGCGGCCTGTCGGTCGGCGGCGACTACGCCGACGCCTTCTCGCCGACGCGCGGCTACACCCCGACCCAGCGGGCGGCCTTCTCGGCCTCCATGGACCGGATCTACGAGGATTTCGTGGCGCGGGTGTCCAGCGGACGCCGTCTGCCGGCCGCCCGGGTGCGCGATATCGCCCGGGGCCGCGTCTGGACCGGCGCCCAAGGCAAGGAACTGGGTCTGGTCGACGAGCTGGGCGGCCTGTTCGAGGCGATCAACGCCGCCAGGCGTCTGGCCCGGATTCCGGCGAACGAGTCCGTGCGGTTCAAACGCTATCCCGAGGCCGGCTCGCCGTGGGAAGCCCTGTCCTCGGCCTTCGGCGTGCAGGGCGAGGCGGCCCGCGCCCTGGTCATGTTGGGCGGCGTGATGGCCGATCCGGAAATGCGCGCCGTCGCCCGTGAGGTGCAGGCTGACCGCATGCGTCGCGAGGGCGCCGTGGTGCTGGCGGACCAGCCGCTGCGTTGATCCGCCACACTCATCCGTGAAGGGGTCGTTCCTTGACCGTTCATGCGCATGAGACGACATTGAGCTTCGGGCGTTCTCCTCACACGCCCGCCTGAGTATCGCGATGACCCAGTCCGACCGCTTCGCCCACATCGGTTTCGCCGCCCGCCGCCGTCCCGGCGGGGGCATTCTGGCGCCGCTCTTCTGGCTGGCCGGCATCATCGCCGCCGCCTGCGCCATGGCCGTGGGCGCCCTGCTGGCCGTGTTCGCCGCCGTCGCCGTGGCCGTGTTCGCCCTGGTGGGCGGGGTGGTCGTCTTCCTGACCGGTCTGGCCATGCGAGCCCGCCGGACCGCCGCGCCCGCGCGCCGCGCCGAGGACGTCATCGAGGCGAAAAAGGTCGGGGGCACGTGGGTGACCTACGGCTGGGACCGGAACGGCCGCTGACCGCGTGCCGCTGATCACCGAAGCTCCGTCTCCGAACTTCGATACCCGGCGCGCGCCGCCGGACATGCTGGTGCTGCACTACACCGGCATGCAGACGGCCCAGGCCGCCATCGACCGCCTGCGTGATCCCGAAGCGAAAGTCAGCGCCCATTATGTCGTCGACGAGGACGGCTCGATCCTGCGTCTCGTGCCCGAGGAGCGCCGCGCCTGGCATGCCGGCATGGGCGTCTGGCAGGGCGAAACCGACTGCAACCACGCCTCCATCGGCATCGAGATCGTCAATCCGGGCCACGAGTTCGGCTATCGGCCTTTCCCGGAGGCGCAGGTCGCGTCCGTGATCGATCTGGTCGCCGACATCCGCACCCGCTGGTCGATCCCGGACGCGCGCATCATCGGCCACTCCGACCTCGCGCCGGACCGCAAGGAAGACCCCGGCGAGCTGTTCCCGTGGAAGCGGCTGGCGGGCGAGGGCCACGGCCTGTGGTTCGAACCGGCCGAGGAGCGGATCGCGGCCCTGGGCGGCTTCCTGCAGGTCGGGGACGAGGGCATCGGAGTCGTCGTGCTGCGCGCGGGCCTGCACCGGCTGGGCTACGGCCTCCAGCCCGGCGGGACCTATGACGACGAAACCGCGACCACAGTGCGCGCCTTCCAGCGCCACTGGCGTCAGGGCCGCATCGACGGCGTCGCCGACGGCGAGACGCGGGCTACGCTGATGGGCGTGCTGCAACTGGCGACGGCCGAGAGCGTCACGGGCGTGCTGAACTGAAATTTGACCCCGGCGCGGGATGCGCCCACTAACCCCGCCGTCAGACGGCCGGGCGGTCGCGGCGGTTTCGGCCGTCGAGGAAAGTCCGGGCTCCACGGTGAAAAGGCGGCGGATAACTTCCGCCCGGGGCGACCCGAGGGATAGCGCCACAGAAAGCAAACCGCCGGCCTCGCGAGGCCGGTAAGGGTGAAAGGGTGGGGTAAGAGCCCACCGCGTGCGTGGTAACAGGGACGGCATGGCAAGCCCCGCCTGGAGCAAGACCGAATAGGGACGTCGCGCGGTTTCGGCCGCAGGGCTCACCGCCCGAGGCGTCCGGGTAGGTCGCGAGAGCCGGTCAGCAATGATCGGCCCAGAGGAATGATCGTCGCCGCCTTTCGGGGCGGAACAGAACCCGGCTTACAGGCCGTCTGGCGCCTCTTTCTTGTCCTATTGCTCGCCGCGCGGCGGCTCGCTGCTTGAGGACGTTTTTTGGCGCTACCGCTCGGACCGCGGGGCCTCGCTGCTTTAGCGCCGCGCCCAGCTTCGCCGTTAACCCTTGTGTGCGGATCGGCGCGCAAACTGGGGTCAATACTGTCGATGTTCTATTTATGTTCTGGCTTTTCAGTGTTCCGGCGCCGCTGAACCGCGAATTACGGTTAAGAAGTCCCTTCTGATCCCATTGTGACCCATTTCATCCCATGCTATCCCAGGAGGGTGATTTGGGGGTGAGCGCCGTGGGGGCGTTTCACGGGATTTAGGGGGCGGGCTGACGAGGTCCGACAGGCGCGTGTTTCTCTCGACCTATGAGAAACAATTGGACGGCAAGCGGCGCCTGCTGATCCCGCAGGAGTTCCGCACAGCCGACAACGGCGCCGAGCATGGCGTGTTCTGCTTCTTCTCCATCACGGCCGACTGCCTCGAGGCCGGCGGAGACAAGCTGATGGCCGAGTACGTCGCCCGCATCGAGGCCCTGCCGTTCGGCAGCGACAAGCGTACGGCGCTGGAAGAAGCCTTCTACGCCGGCCAGCGCCCGCTCTCGTACGACGGCGGCGGCCGCATCACCCTCCCGGAGGGCCTGTGCCAGGAGGCCGGGCTGGGCGAAGACGTGGTGATCGTCGGTCTCGGCCCACGCTTCCAGGTCTGGGACCGCGCCCGCTGGAACGCCCGCAAGGCCGCCAGCCGCGCCGTGGCCCGCGACGTCCTGTCGGAGGGCGCATGAGCAGTCCTCACGCGCCGGTCCTGATCAATGAAGTCATCGAGGCCCTGTCGCCTCAGCCGGGCGAGACCATCGTCGACGCCACCTTCGGCGCCGGCGGCTACACCCGCGCCATCCTGGCGACCGGCGCGCGGGTGATCGCCCTGGATCGCGACCCGACGGTTCAGCCGCACGCCGACGCCGTGGCCGGTGATTTCCCCGACCGGTTCACGCTCGTCCGCACCGCCTTCTCCGGTCTGGCCGAGGCTGTTGACGGCGAAGCGCTGGACGGCGTCGTGTTCGACATCGGTGTGTCGTCGATGCAGCTGGATCAGGCCGAGCGCGGCTTCTCCTTCATGCGCGACGGGCCCCTGGACATGCGCATGTCGGCAGGCCCCGACGATGGGGGCGAGACCGCCGCCGACATCGTCAACACCTGGGACCACGGTCCCATGGCGCACATTTTCAAGCTGTACGGCGACGAGCGGCAGTCGGGCCGGGTCGCCACCGCCATCCTGCGGCGCCGGGTCGAGAAGCCGTTCGAGCGCACGCTGGACCTCGCCGCCGTGGTCGAGAAGGCGCTGGGCGGACGGCGCGGCGCCGCCATCCATCCGGCCACCCGGGTGTTCCAGGCTCTGCGCATCGCCGTCAACGACGAGCTGGGCGAACTGCGCGCCGGGCTGGAGGCCGCCGAGGCGACGCTGAAACCGGGCGGTCGTCTGGTGGTCGTCACCTTCCACTCGCTGGAAGACCGCATCGTGAAGGCCTTCCTGACCGAGCGCACGGGCAACGCCCCCGGCGGCTCGCGCCATGCGCCGGTCGCCATCGAGACCCGCAAGCCCAGCTTCACCCTGTCGTTCAAGGGCGCGCGCGAGGCGGGCGAGGCCGAGCTGGCCGCCAATCCCCGCGCGCGGTCGGCCAAGCTGCGCGCCGCCGTCCGCACCGACGCCGCGCCCTGGGGGAGGATCGCCGCATGATCGCCGCCTCCTTCAAACGCCTGTTCGACTGGAAGATCCGCGGCGTGCGCTGGATCGAGATCATCGGCCTGATGCTGGTCGCGGCGATGATCTTCTCGGTCTATGTGGCCAAGGCCGCCGCCGCCCGTGAAGGCGGCCGCATCAGCGACATCGAGCAGCAGATCGCCGACAACGGCCAGCGCGTCCGCCTGCTGCGCGCCGAGGTGGCGAAGCTGGAGCAGCCCGCGCGGCTGGAGGCTCTATCGCGTCAGGCTGGTCTCGGCCCGGTCGATGTGCGGCGTCAGGCCGACGAAGGCGCTCTGAACAGCCTCGCGCCCATCCCTGATCCGAAGCCGGTGATCGTCGAGCCGACCCAGCCGGTCGCAGACGCGCCTGACATGCCGCCCGCAACCGTGGAGCCGGCCCAATGACCGTGCACCACGACCGCGACTGGACCCGGCCCGCACCCCAGGCCCCGCGCGCCCACCGCGCCGCTCCGTCGTGGCGCTGGCTGGCGGAGTGCATCTGGTGGATCGAGCATGCGTTTGAACGCGCCCGCGCCGATGATCGGCCTGAAGAGGACACGCGGGTCCGCATCTTCCTGATCTCCATGGTGTTCGCCCTGGTGTTCAGCGGCCTGGCCCTGGGCGCGGCCTATGCGGCGCTGCTGGCGCCGAAGGGCGCCTCTGCTTCGGGGCCGAACGCCGGGGCGCTGGTGCGCGCCGATCTGTTGGACCGTGAGGGCCGTCTGCTGGCCACCAACATCACCCACTACGGCCTTTACATCGATCCGGCCGAGGTCTGGGACCGCCGAGCGGCCTTCACACAAATCCGCCGCGCCCTGCCGCGTGTGCCAGTAAAGCGCCTGCGCACGGTGCTGGACGGGGACCGCCGCCTGATCGTCCTGAACGCCCTGACCCCGGCGGAGCGCAGCGCAGTGCATGCGCTGGCCTTGGGCGGGATCTCGTTCGAGCCCGAGGATCGCCGCGCCTATCCGCTGGGCAGCTCGGCCCGGCACGTGATCGGCACGGCGGACACGGGCGGGCAGGGGGTCACCGGCGCCGAGCTGGCCTTCAACGACGCCATCCGTGACGCGGGCGCCAGGGGCGAGCCCTTCCAGCTGTCCATCGACCTGCGCATCCAGGGCGTTCTGGAGAACGAACTGGCCGCCGCGGCGACCGAGACCGGCGCCAAGGGCGCGGTCGGCATCATCACCGACGTCCAGACGGGCGAAGTGCTGGGCATGGCCAGCTGGCCGGCCACCGACGGCCTGAACCGCGCCACCTCGGCCCACTATGAGATGGGATCGGTGTTCAAGAGCTTCACCGTCGCGGCTGGCCTCGACACCGGCCGCGCCGACATGGGCACCCTGTTCGACGCGTCACAGGCCTTCATGATCGGCAACCGCAAGATCACCGACTTCCACGCCACCAACCAGGTGCTGACGCTGGAGGAGGTCTATCTGCACTCGTCCAACATCGGCACGTCACGGCTGGCGGTCGAGATGGGGCCGACGGTGATGCGGGACTACTTCACGCGCCTGGGCCTGCTGGACGCCGCGCCGATCGAGCTGAAGGAATCGGCCCGTCCCCGCCGTCCGCACGACTGGTCGGACACGACCCTGGCGTCCCTGTCGTTCGGCTACGGCATCATGATCACGCCGGTGCAGATGGTCGCCGCCATGGGCGCCCTGACCAACGGCGGGCGGTTCATGCCCCTGACCCTGCGCAAGGGCGGCAATGCGGGCGTCGAGGGACGCCGCGTGGTGTCGGAGGCGACATCGCTGACCATCCTCGACCTGATGCGCCGCAACGTGGTGCGCGGCTCGGGCACCCGCGCCGACGCGCCGGGTCTGCGCGTCGGGGGCAAGACGGGTTCGGCCAACAAGCTGGTCAACGGCCATTACGATGCGACCCACGCGGTGGGCTCGTTCGCGGCGGTGTTCCCGGTCGACGGGCCGATCAACGCGCGGCGCTATGCGATCTTCGTGCTGGTGGACGAGCCTTCGACCTTCCCGCGCACCGGCGGATTCGTCGCCGCGCCGGCGGTGGGCCGCATCGCCGACCGCATCGCGCCGTTCCTGAACATCGACCGCCGCTCGGACCGCTGGCGCGACGCCTGGGGCCGCCCGACGCCCGAAGCCCTGGTGAACCCGGCGGGGGGGCGATGAGCACAATCCGCCTGTCAGAGTTGTTGCGTAGGGACGTGCCCTCGGATCCGATGATCACGGGGATCACCGCCGACAGCCGCAAGGTCGCGCCGGGGTCGCTGTTCGTGGCCCTGCCGGGCGCCGTGGCCGACGGCCGCGCCTTCATTCCCCAGGCCCTGTCGGCCGGGGCGGCGGCGGTGCTGGCGCCCGCCGGGACGCCGAAGGAGGCCGCGCCGCTGCTGGTCACCAGCGGCGATATCCGCCGGGCTTATGCCCTGGCGGCGCGGGGCTTCTACGGCGCCCAGCCCAAGACCTGCGTCGCCGTGACGGGGACCAACGGCAAGACGTCCGTCGCCACCTTCTGCCGCCAGATATGGGCGGCCATGGGCCTGAAGTCGGCCAGCATGGGGACCCTGGGCGTCATCGGCCAGAAGGGCGCCACGACCTACACCCTGACCGGTCCGGGCCTGACCAGTCCCGACGCCGCCGACGCCGCGCGCCTGCTGGCCGAACTGGCCGACCGGGAGGTGACGCATCTGGCGCTGGAAGCGTCATCGCACGGCATCGACCAGCGGCGTCTGGACGGCGTGGCGCTGAAGGCGGCGGCCTTCACCAACCTGACCCAGGACCATCTCGACTATCACGGCGACATGGACGCCTATCGCGCCGCCAAGCTGCGGCTGTTCGAGACCCTGCTGCCGCGCGGACGGACGGCGGTGCTGAACGCCGATTCGGACGCCTATTCCCGCTTCGCCGCCGCCGGTCTGATGTCGGGCCTGTCGATCATGGGCGTGGGCGAGCGCGGGCGCGACCTGACCCTGACCGGGCGCGTGGCGACACCCGAGGGTCAACGGTTGACGATCGACGTCCGGGGTCGGGCGCATGAGGTGCTTCTGCCGCTGGCCGGCGCCTTCCAGGCCTCGAACGCCCTGGTGGCGGCGGGGCTGTGCATCGCGGGGGGCGAGAACCCGGAACGTGTGTTGGCCGCGCTGGAGAAGATCGAGGGGGCGCAAGGGCGGCTGCAACGCATTCCGGGGCCGGGTCGCGGCGAGGTCTATGTCGACTACGCTCACACGCCCGACGGGCTGGAGACGGTGCTGAAGGCCCTGCGGCCCCACGCGACCGGGCGGCTGATCGTCGTCTTCGGCGCCGGCGGCGACCGGGACAAGGGCAAGCGGCCCCAGATGGGCTCCATCGCCGGGCGTCTGGCGGACATCGCCATCGTCACCGACGACAATCCGCGCTCGGAAACGCCCGCCGACATCCGCCGCCAGGTTCTGGCCGGCTGTCCCGGCGCGGTCGAGATCGGCGACCGCCGCGCCGCGATCCAGGAAGCCATCGCCATGATGCGCGACGGAGATGTGGTGGTCATCGCCGGAAAAGGGCATGAACAGGGTCAGGAGATCGGGAGCGTGAAGCATCCGTTCGACGACGCCGCCATAGCCGCTGAGACACTCGCCGCCCATGCCTGACACCTCTGTCCCGCTCTGGACCGCGCCTGACATCGCCATGGCGACCGGGGGCCGGATCGAAGGCGGCGCCTTCGACGCCCTGGGCGTCACCTTCAACAGCCAGGAAGCCGTGCCCGGCGACCTGTTCGTAGCGCTGAAGGGCTTGCGCGACGGGCATGAATTCGTGGGCAAGGCCTTCGCCGCCGGGGCCGTCGGCGCCCTGGTCGAGCGGCCCATCGAGGGCGGGCCCTGCATCGTCGTGCCGGATGCACTGAAGGCGCTGGAGGCGCTCGGCGCCGCCGCCCGCGACCGTGCGCCCCAAATCCGCCGCGGCGCCGTCACCGGCAGCGTCGGCAAGACCAGCGTGACCCAGGCGATCAAGGCTGGTCTCGACCTGGCCGGCCCGGCCCATGCCTCGGTCAAGAGCTACAACAACCACATCGGCGTGCCGCTGACGCTGGCCCGGATGCATCCGTCGGTCGAGCGCGCGGTGTTCGAGATCGGCATGAACGCGCCGGGCGAGATCGGACCGTTGTCGAAGATGGTCCAGCCGCACGCGGCCTGCGTCACCACCGTCGGCCCAGTCCATATCGAGGCCTTTGCAGACGGCGAGGCGGGCGTGGCGCGCGAGAAGGCGGATGTGTTCGAGGGCCTCGGCCCCGCGGGTGTGGCGGTGATCAACGGCGACAACGCCTGGACCGACCTGCTGCGGCAACAGGCCCTGCGGCGCGGCGCCCGGGTCGTGGTGTTCGGCTCCGCGCCCGAGCATGAGGCGCGGCTGATCGACTTCGTTCCCGACACGGCCGGCGCGCAGGTGAAGGCCGAGGTGTTCGGTCGCCGCCATGCCTTTCGCCTCAGCCAGTCGGGCTTCCACTGGGGGCTGAACAGCCTGGCGGTGATCCTGATGCTGGACGCGCTGGACGTGGACATCGAGACGGCGCTGTCGGCCCTGGCCGGGTTCCAGCCGCTGGCCGGGCGCGGCCAGATCAAGGGCGTGCGCATCCGCGGCGGCGCCTTCACCCTCATCGACGAGAGCTACAACGCCAATCCGCTGTCGATGAAGGCCGGGTTCATGAGCCTGGGCGCGCGGCCCATCGCTCCGGGCGGGCGCAAGGTCGTGGTCCTGACCGACATGCTGGAGCTGGGCGACCAGTCGCGCGCGCTGCACGCCGGCCTGGCCGAAGCCATCGAGGCGGCGGGCATCGAGGTGGTTCACGCTGCCGGCCCCGAGATGCGTCATGCCTGGGAGGCCGTGGCCCCGGAGCGGCGGGGCGAATGGCGCGCCACCGCCGCCGAGCTGGCCGGGATCGCCGCCGATCTGGCGGCGCCGAACGACATCATCATGGTCAAGGGATCGAACGGATCGAAGGCCTCGGCCGTCGCTGCCGCCCTGGCCGACCTCGAACGGCGCCTGGACGCCGACGCGATGGAGAGCGTCTGAAATGTTCTATCTGCTCTACCTCTACTACGCTGACATCGCCCAGGATTATCCGCTGCTGAACCTGGTCCAGTACCAGACGGTGCGCGTCGCCCTGGCCATGGCCACGGCCATGATCGTCGCGGTCGCCATGGGCAGCCGCTTCATCGCCTGGATGAAGGTCAAGCAGGGCAGGGGCCAGCCAATCCGCTCCGACGGTCCGGTCACCCACCTGTCGAAGGTCGGCACCCCGACCATGGGCGGGCTGATGATCCTGGCCGGCATCGCCGTGGCGGTGCTGCTGTGGGGCGACCTGACCAATCCCTACATCTGGATCGTGTCCGGGGTGACGGCCGCCTTCGGGGTGCTGGGCTTCGTCGACGACTACGCCAAGGTGACGAAACAGACGTCCGCCGGTCTGACATCGAAACAGAAGCTGGCGGCTCAGGTCGTGGTGTCGGTCATCGCGGGCGTCGCCATGGTGTTGTTGATGCCCCCGTCGCCGACCTCGCCGGGGCTGGAGACGTCCATCGCCTTCCCGTTCTTCAAGGACGTGCTGCTGAACATCGGCTGGATGTATGTGGCCTTCGTCGCCTTCACCGTCGTCGGCTTCTCCAACGCGGTGAACATCACCGACGGGCTGGACGGCCTGGCCATCGTGCCGGTGATGATGGCGGCCGCCGCCTTCGGCATCATCGCCTATGTCGCCGGCAACTTCATCTTCTCGGGCTATCTGCAGATCCACCACGTGCCGGGCGCGGGCGAGCTGGCGATCTTCTGCGCCGCCATGATCGGCGGCGGTGCGGGCTTCCTCTGGTACAACGCCCCGCCGGCCAAGATCTTCATGGGCGACACCGGATCGCTGGCCCTGGGCGGCGCGCTGGGCTCCATCGCGGTCGCGGCCAAGCACGAGCTGGTGCTGGGCATCGTCGGCGGTCTGTTCGTGATCGAGGCGGCGTCGGTGATGATCCAGGTCGCCTACTTCAAGGCCACCAAGAAGCGCATCTTCCTGATGGCCCCGATCCACCATCACTTCGAGAAGATGGGCTGGCCGGAATCGACGGTGGTGATCCGGTTCTGGATCGTCTCGGCCATGCTGGCCCTGATCGGCCTGGCCACGCTGAAGCTGCGCTAGATGATACCGGTTCCCGGCTTCGAGGGGCGCCGCGTCGCGGTCTTCGGCCTGGGGCGGTCGGGGATTACGGCGGCGCGCGCCCTCCACGCCGGGGGCGCGATCCCCATCCTGTGGGACGACGGCGTTTCCGGCCGGATGCAGGCCGAGGCCGAGGGCTTCACGGTGGAAGACCTGAGCCGCGCGGACTGGTCGGAATTCGCCGCGCTGGTGCTCTCGCCCGGCGCGCCCCTGACCCATCCCAAGCCGCACTGGACCGTCGACAAGGCGAAGGCCGCGGGCGTCGAGATCATCGGCGACATCGAGCTGTTCGCCCGGGCGCTGGCCCGGACGCCGGACAGGGTGCGCCCCAGGGTCATCGCCATCACGGGCACCAACGGCAAGTCCACTACCACCGCCCTGATCGGCTGGGTGCTGAAACAGGCGGGGATGAAGGTCGCCGTCGGCGGCAACATCGGCATCGGCGTCCTGGCCCTGCCGGCGCCCGCCGAGGTGGAAGCCTATGTGATCGAGGTGTCGAGCTATCAACTGGACCTGACAACGAGCTTCGCTCCGGACGTGGCGATCCTGACCAACATCACGCCGGACCATCTGGACCGGCATGGCGGCATGGAGGGATATGTCGCGGCGAAGGCGCGGATATTCGCCAACCACCGTGATGGTGCGGTGGCTGTGATCGGGATGGATGATCCGACGTTTTTGGACATCGCCTATCCGGTCTCTGACCGATGGCCCATCGTGTCCGTCAGCACCACGGCCGGCTCGCTGGAGGCTCTGGACCCCGCTTGGCAAGTTGGAGGTCACATCGTGGTCGGTGCGCCCGGATCGCTGGCGATGGTTGACGGTCCGGGGGAGGAAGCGATCCCCTTGGCCGACATTTCCAGGGCGCGGTCCTTGCCCGGTCGTCACAACGCTCAGAATGCCGCCTTCGCCCTGATTGCGGCGACGACTGTCGGCGTGGCGCATGAAACCGCCGTCGCTGGCCTCCTCACCTTCCCCGGCCTCGCGCACCGGATGGAGGAGGTCGGACGCATCGGCGCCGTCCGCTTCATCAACGACTCCAAGGCCACCAATGCCGATGCGGCGCGGCAGGCGCTGTCGTCCTATGACCGCTGCTTCTGGATCGCCGGCGGGCGGGCCAAGGCGGGGGGGATCGACGATCTGGAGGACCTGTTCCCGCGCGTGATGGAGGCGTTCCTGATCGGCGAGTCCGCCGGGCCGTTCGCGGCGCGGCTGGGCGACACGCCGCACCGGATCAGCGGCGACATGGCGACAGCGGTGAAGGCCGCATACGAGGCCGCCGCCGCGACGGGCCGCGAGGAGGTGGTCCTGCTGAGCCCCGCCGCCGCATCGTTCGACCAGTTCCCGGATTTCGAGGTCCGGGGCGAGGCGTTCCGCGCGGCGGTTCTTAACCTTGGAGCCACCACTTCCGGGCATGGTTAGCGAGTTATGACCGCGCCCGCCTACAGCCCTGCATTCTCGCGCCTCGACCAGGGGCCGATCGCCAAGTGGTTCTGGACCGTGGACCGCGGCCTGCTGGGCGCCGCACTGGCGCTGATGGGCCTCGGCGTGGCCCTGAGCTTCGCCTCCAGCCCCGCCGCCATCCTGGCCGACGAGTCGATCACTGACCCGTTCCATTATTCCTGGCGCATGATCGTCTGGGCGACCGGCGGGGTCGGCGCGATGCTGATCATGTCGCTGCTGTCGCCGCGCGGGGTGCGGCGGATCGCGGTGCTGGGGCTGCTGGGCGCCATCGTGGTCATGGCGTTGCTGCCGTTCATCGGCGACGAGGTGAAGGGCGCCGCGCGCTGGATCAACCTCGGCCCGTTCAGCCTTCAGCCCAGCGAGTTCGCCAAGCCCTGCCTGATCGTGTTCGCGGCCTGGATGTTCTCGGAATCGCAGAAGGGGCAGGGGGTGCCCGGGGTGTCGATCGCCTTCGCGGCCTGGATCATCACCGTCGGCTTGTTGCTGATCCAGCCGGACATCGGCCAGACGCTTCTGGTCACCACCACCTTCATGGCCGTCTTCTTCATGGCCGGGGTGCCGTTGAAATGGGTGATGGCGCTGGCCGCGGCCGGCGGGGCCGGGCTGGTCGGAATCTTCATGAGCTTCAGCCACTTCCGCGACCGTCTGGCGGCCCACGGATCGACCGACGCCGACGCCACCTTCCAGATCGACCGCGCTAGTGAGGCCATCCGCGCCGGCGGACTGGTGGGGCGCGGCGTGGGCGAGGGGGTGATGAAGCGCCACGTGCCCGACCTGCACACCGACTTCATCTATTCGGTCGGGGCCGAGGAGTTCGGTCTGGTGCTGTCATTGGCGATCATCGCCATCTACGCCTTCATCGTGCTGCGCGGCATGCGGCGGTCGATGAAGCTGAACGACTCGTTCGAGCAGACGGCGGCGGCGGGCCTGTTCATGCTGATCGGGCTGCAGGCCTGCATCAACGTCGCGGTGAACCTGAACCTGATCCCGACCAAGGGCATGACCTTGCCCTTCATCAGCTACGGCGGCTCGTCGATGCTGGCCATGGGGCTGACCATGGGGTTCGCCCTGGCCTTGACCCGCAGACGGCCAGGCGCCTACGAGCCGGGGTCGAGCCTGACGCCCCGCCGCATCCTGCCCTGAGTTCCTCATGACCAAGACCTGCGTCGTCGCCGCCGGGGGCACCGGGGGCCACATGTTCCCGGCCGAGGCCTTGGCGCGAACGCTGGCGGGACGCGGCTGGCGCATCATCCTGGCCACCGATCATCGCGGCGAGGCCTACGCCCACGCCTTTCCCGCCGAAGAGCGAATGGCTCTGGACGCCGCCACCGGGCGGGGCCCCATCGGCCTGATGAAGGCCGGTCTGACGATCAGCAAAGGCGTGATGCAGGCGCGCAAGGTCATGGCGAAAGCCGATCCGGCGGTGGTCGTCGGCTTCGGCGGCTATCCGTCGGCGCCGGCGCTGATCGCCGCGATCACGCAGGGCCGTCCGACGCTGATCCATGAGCAGAACGCGGTGCTGGGCCGCACCAACCGCTATCTGGCCCCGTACGTGCGCCGCATCGCCTCGGCCTTCCCGGGCCTGCGCCGCACACCGTCCGAGCCGGTTCTGGTCGGCAATCCGGTGCGCCCGGACATCCGCGCCCTGTTCGACCGGAAATGGAAGGCCCCAACAGCAACCGGCCCGATCCATGTGCTGGTGACGGGCGGGAGCCAGGGCGCGCGCATCCTGGCCGAGACCACACCCCGCTCGCTGGCGGCCCTGCCTGAGTCTCTGCGCAGGCGGTTGAAAATCATGCAGCAGTCGCGGCCGGAAACGCTGGAGGCCGCACGCCAGATCTATCTGGAGGCCGGGATCGAGGCCGAGGTCGCGCCCTTCTTCCGCGACATGGCCGAGCGGCTGTCGAAGGCGCATCTGGTGATCGGGCGCTCCGGGGCCTCGACCTGTTCAGAGCTGGCGGTGGCGGCGATCCCCTCGATCCTGATCCCGCTGAAGATCGCCATGGACGATCACCAGCGCTTCAACGCCCTGAGCCTGGTCGAGGCCGGCGCGGCGCGGATGGTGCTGGAGGACGACCTGACCGCGGACGGCCTGACGGCGCTGCTGGCCCAGGTGCTGGCCGATCCCGCCGAGCTGGCCGCCATGTCGGCGGCGGCGCGGACGGTGGCCTTGCCCGATGCGGCCGGGCGGCTGGCCGATCTGGTCGAGGCGACAGCCGCTACTGTTCGCTGAAGAATTCGGTGACCATGGCGCGGGCTTCAGCCGGGCTGCCGACGTAGTCGCCGTCATTGGGCGTGTCGCAGGCCAGACCCATCACCACCTCGCTCACCGTGCCCGCTTCGGCGGGCTGGATGTCGGTGTCGGCGTCCTCTCCGAGCATGAAGGCGTTATCCAGATAGGCCTCGACCCGGACGTAGCCCAGGCTGCGCGCCTGACAGTCGAACTCATGCAGGGTGGCCAGGGTGTTGAACGTCACGCCCGCCGCTTCCGACCTGTCCTTGTTCATGGTCCAGCTCCACATGCGCACATGGCCGTTCGCGGCGAAGGGCGCGCCGCTGAACGTGGCGTCGTCGACGCCTTCGTCCGCCAGACGCAGACGCTCCTGCGGGGCTTGGGCCTGGGCGAAGGCGGCTGCGGGCAGCGCGAGGGTCAGGGCGGCGGCGGCGAGGGCGGATCGGATCATGGGAAACTCCTTGAAGCCCGAGGCTAGCATGCCGTTCGCGCCGGGAAAGTGACCGGACGTGACCCTCATGCCCTATTCCGCCAGGGCGAGGCGTCCGAGCCGCACCGCCTCGGTGACCGTCCGGGCGTCCCCTGTGGTGTGCCAGACCTCCGTGCAGGCGACGTCCAGCAGTTCCGCCGCTTCTCCGCCCGGCGCGGCGTCATAGGCCGCGGCTTCGTCGGGAAAGGGCGCGGCCTCTTCGCCGCCTTCCTTGACCGAGGCGAAGTCCAGCCGGTCCGCGGTGCGGGCGGCGCAGTCGAAGCGCCAGCGTGACCAACCGCCCCAATAGGGCTGATCCCCGGCATGGAAGCCGGCGTCCGCGACCTGCAGCGCCCTCATCTCGGCCACGTCGCCCTGCCGGTCGATGCTGGCGCGGTCCGCGAACACGGCGAAGCGGCCGAGATGAGCCAGCACGAAGTCGTGCCCGCCGTCCTGCGCCGCCGCGCCGGCAGGCGCCAGCACCAGAACCGCAGCCAAGGCTTTCGTTAACCGCATCCGCAAACCAGACCTTCAGCCGACCGGGGTATTTCTCCGGACCATGTATCATGATCGCGCCAGTTTCGATCTCGCCGCCGCCCTGCCGGACCGCCGGACGAGGGCGCGCCGCGCCCACCGCGCCAGCCGCCGCGCCAGCGAGCGGGTGCAGATGCTTGGCGAGAACATCGACCTGGTTCGACCCGAAGAGGTCATGCTGCACGTCGAGCGCTGGGTCGCCGCGGGCCAGAAGGCCGTGATCGCCAACCATAACCTGCACAGCCTGCATCTGTTGCGCCGCGATCCCGGCATGCGGCGGTTCTACGACCTGGCTGATCTGGTGGAGCTGGATTCCACGCCGCTGGTGCTGTTCGGGCGGATGCTGAAGCTGTCGAGCCGGCCGTTCCACCGCTGCACCTATCTGGACTGGCGCAAGCATTTCTGGAGCGTGGCTGATCGGCTGAACTGGCGCGTCATGTACATCGGCGGGGCCGAGGGCGTCGCGGCCGAGGCGGCGTCGCGGCTGAACGCTGCCTATCCCGGCGCCGTCATCGAGACGCGGTCGGGCTATTTCGATGCGGCCGCCGGAACCGAGGGCAATGCGGCCATGGTTCAGGCCGTGAGCGACTTCAAGCCGCATATCCTGTTCGTCGGCATGGGCATGCCGCGCCAGGAACGCTGGATCGCCGAAAACTATGAGGCCCTGCCGGACTGCGCGATATTCTCGGTGGGCGCCGCGTTCGACTATGAGGCCGGCGTGCAGAAGGCCGCGCCTCGCTGGATGGGGCGGATGGGCATGGAGTGGGCTTTCCGCCTGTTCGCCGACCCGCGCCGCCTGTTCACCCGCTACTGCGTCGAGCCGTGGTTCCTGGTGGGGCCGGCCATCGCCGACCTGCGCCGTGCGGCGGCGCGCGGCGCCTGAGGCTGGACAGAAACGGCGTTCGCCCACAGTCTGCCCGAAATGGGGAGGCGCACATGCCCAGACATATCCTTTCGGCGGTCGCGGCGGCGGTTCTGGTGCTGGGGGCCGGCGCAGCCTCGGCTCAAACCATCGACTTCGGCAGCGAGGCCAACCGCGTCTGGTGGAACGGCGTCACGCCGCAGGAACTTGAGGAGCTGACGATCGAGGCCGGCGGCACATTCACCGACATGCCCGACGAGGCGGAGGTCGTCATCAGCCGATTGGCCTTCCCCGGCCTGGATTTTCCGGTCTTCGTACACCAGGGCGATTGTCTCGCCCCGGCGGAGGAGCCCCTGGCGACCCGCAACTGCGGCACGATGGCGATGATGATCGAAGGGATAGAGCCGCCCGCGGACGTCGATCTCTATCGTCAGTATGAAAGCGCCTGGGTCACGACGGCCTTCTCGGACACCACAGGCCGGATGCATCGGGTCGAGATCTTCAAATACGGGACCACGCGGGGCGCCGTGCTGGCGGCGTTGCTGATGTTCGCGGGCGACGCGAGGGGCAATCTCATCCTGATGAACGAGATCGACGACCTGTCCGGCTGGTAGGCTTCAGGCCGCGACCAGCCGCTCGGCCTGGTGCAGGTCGACGCTGACCAGCTGTGACACGCCGCGTTCGGGCATGGTGACGCCGTAGAGGCGGTCCATCCGGCTCATGGTCACCGGGTTGTGGGTGATGACGATGAAGCGCGTGTCCGTCCGTTTCCGCATCTCGTCCAGCATGCGGCAGAAACGGTCGACGTTGGCGTCGTCCAGCGGCGCGTCCACCTCGTCCAGCACGCAGACGGGCGCCGGATTGGCCAGGAAGACCGCGAAGATCAGGGCCGCCGCCGTCAGGGCCTGCTCACCGCCGGACATCAGGCTCATGACCGACAGGCGCTTGCCCGGCGGGCAGGCGAAGATTTCGAGGCCGGCCTCCAGAGGATCGTCGGACTCCACCAGCTTCAGCTCGGCCTGACCGCCGCCGAACAGGGCCTCAAACAGGGCCTTGAAGTTGTCGTTGATGATGTCGAAGGCGGCGATCAGCCGTTCGCGGCCCTCGGCGTTCAACTCGTCGATGCCGTCACGCAGTTTCGCAATCGCCGAGGTCAGGTCGCTGCGCTCGACCTTCATGGTGTTCAGGCGGTCGCCGTATTCATTGGCTTCCTCCTCGGCCAGCAGGTTGACGGGCCCCATCATCTCGCGCTCGCGCTCCAGTCCGTAGAGCAGGCTCTCGGCGCCGGCGGCGTCGGGCGGGCGGGCGATGGCGTCGTCCTGCAGCTTCTGGCCCAGATCCTCGGGCGACATCTGCGCCGTCTCGCGGACATTGGCCTCGGCGTCCGCCAGCTTCTCGGCGGCGGCCTCGGCGCGGGCGGACAAGCCGGCGCGGGCCTCGCGCGCCTGTGACGCGGCGGCCTCGGCGGCGCGGCCGGCGCGGTCGGCCTCGGCGGCGGCGGCCTCGGCCACGGCCAGGGCGTCGGCGGCGGCGCTGCGGCGGGTCTCGGCGGTGGTCAGGGCGTCCAGCAGGGACGAGCGTTGGGCGGCCAGAACCTCGGGCGCGGCCTCGGCGGCCGTCAGGCGCTGGGCGGTCCGTTCGGCCTCGGCGTCGAGGGTCTTGATGCGGGCGGCGCTGTCCTTCGCGCGCGAAGCCCAGTTGGCGCGTTCGCGGGTCAGGCCGTCGAGGCGGGATTGGCGGCCGGTGATCTCGCGGACCTCAGTGTCGCGCTCGACCCGGGCGGTGGCGGCTGCGGTGCGGGCCTCGTCGGCGGCGGCGCGGGCGTTCGACAGGTCGGCGCGCAGGGCGTCGAGCGTTTCGGACGGGGCCTCGGTCCCCTGCGCCTCGGCCAGCGCTGCCTTGGCCGCCTCGACCTCGGTGGTCAGACGAGCCAGCGTCTCGTCCAGCGCCTGGGCGCGGGCCTCCTTTCGGGCCTGGTCGCGGGCCAGGGCCTCGACCCGGTCGCGGGCGGCGGTGACGGCCTTGTCGAGCGGGAAGGGTGCGGCGCGGGCGGTCTTCACCGTCTCCTCGGCGGCGCGCAGGGCGTCGGCGGCGGTTTTGAGCTCGGCCTGCGCGGCTTCCAGCGCCGGCTTCCCGGTGTCGATCTCGGCCTCGACTTCGGACAGACGCGTGCGCTGGGCCAGACGGACGGCGGCGGGGCGCGGCGCCTCGGCGCGCTGCACGAAACCGTCCCAGCGCCACAGATCGCCCTCGACGGTCACCAGACGGGCGCCGACGGGAAGGGACGCCGCCAGCTTTTCGATCTCACCACGCGGGGTGACGCCGCACAGGGCGAGGCGGGCCTTGAGCTGATCGGGTGCGGAGACGTGGTCGGCCAGCGGCTGCACGCCCTTGGGCCATGCCGGTGTCGGGACCTCGGCCCCAGCCCAGTAGGCGGCGGCGCGAGCGTCGAGCGCGGCGTCCAGGTCGTCGCCGAGTGCGGCGGCGAGGGCCGCTTCGTAGCCCTTGTCAGCCTGAACCTTGTCGAGGGCGGGCGCGTGCTCCCGCCGGGCCTGCACCAACAACTGGGCCAACCCCCGGGCTTCGGTCTGCAACCGGCCCAGCCGATCCTCTGCGGCGCGGGCGGTCTGACGGGCCTCGGCCTCTGCGCGGGCCTTGTCGCCCCGGTCGGCCTCGGCGGCCTCGACGGCGGCGCGGGCGGCGGCGAGATCAGCCTGCGCGGTTTCGAGGGCGGCGCGGGCGCCTTCCATCTCGCGTGTTTCCAGCGGGCCGAGAGCGGCGCGTTCCGCTTCGGCGGTGGCCAGCTGGCGTTCGGCGCGTTCGACCCGGGCCTCGGCGTCACGCTTCCGCGCGGTCTCGGCATTGACGCGGGCCTCGACCGAGGCGACGGCGCCGGCCACGCGTTCGACCTCGGCGTCGGCGGCGCGGCGGGCGTCCTCGGCGGCGGCGAGGGCGGCTTCCAGCTCCGGGCCGCGCGCCGGGGCGGCGGCGATCTCGGCGCTAAGGGTCTCGGAGGCGGCGGTCAGACGGGCCAGTTCGCTTTCGGCGTCGGCGGTCATGGCCGTCTCGCGGGCGGTGTCCGCGGCGATGCGTTCGCCCTCGGCCTTCAGCCGCTCGACCTCGGCCCGGGCCTGCTGCTCGGCCATGTCGAGGCGGTCGCGTTCCAGACTGGCGCGGTGCAGCAGGGCGCCGGCGACGGCGTCCTCTTCCCGGGCGGGCTTCAGGCTTTCCTGGGCCGACAGGGCGGCGGTCTGGGCCCGGGCGGAGGCGCCGGTTGCGTCGGCCACGGCGTGGTCGGCCTGAGCCAGTTCCTCGGCCGCGGTCTCCGCGGCCAGACGGGCGTCGTTCCAGCGGACGTAGAGCAGGGCGGCCTGCAGCGCCCGGATCTCGGCTGAGATCTTCTTGTATTTCTCGGCTTGGCGCGCCTCGCGCTTCAGCCGGGTCAGGGTCGTTTCAAGCTCGCGCCCGATGTCGTCGAGGCGTTCGAGATTGGTCTCGGCGGCGCGCAGGCGCAGTTCGGCCTCGTGCCGGCGGGTGTGCAGACCGGCGACGCCGCCGGCCTCCTCAAGGATGCGCCGCCGGTTCTGGGGCTTGGCGGCGATCAGCTCGCTGATCTGGCCCTGACGCACCAGGGCGGGCGAGTTGGCGCCGGTGGAGGCGTCGGCGAACAGAAGCTGCACGTCGCGCGCCCGCACCTCCTTGCCGTTGATGCGATAGGTCGAGCCCTGCCCCCGGTCGATGCGGCGGCTGACCTCGATCATGGCGGCGTCAGTGAACGGCTGGGGCGCGCGGCCCTGGGCGTTGTCGATGGTCAGCTGGACCTCGGCGTGGCTGCGCGCGGGGCGGCCGCTGGCCCCGGCGAAGATCACGTCGTCCATACCCTGGCCGCGCATGGCCTTGGCCGAGTTGGCGCCCATGACCCAGCGCAGGCTTTCCAGCACGTTCGACTTGCCGCAGCCGTTGGGGCCGACGACGCCGGTCAGGCCTGGCTCGATATGCACCTCGGCCGGGTCGACGAACGACTTGAAGCCGACGAGCCGAAGGCGCTGGAACTGCATCGAACCGTCAGTGAGCCGTCAGCTGCGGCTGGATCGCGGCGTCGAAGGCCGCCAGGTCGCGGGAATCGATGTCGGCCAGCACGCCGTTGACGAAGAAGGTCGGGGTGCCCGTCACGCCGTCGGCGCGCGAGGCGTCGACCCTTGCTTCCAGAGCGTTCCAGTTGGCTTCGTCGTCGAAGCAGGTGTTCATCTGCTCGGGGGTGAGGCCGCCGACTGCGCCTGCACCGGCCAGCCAGACCATGGCGTTGCGGTGCATCTCTTCCTCGTTGGCCGCGCGAAGGATGCCCTGGTCGCGATAGAGACTGTCCAGGGCCGCATCGAACTTGTCGGCGGGGACGCAGCGGGCCATCACGGCGCCGGCGCCGGCGACGTCCTGGGGCGGGGTGGGCAGGTCGCGGTAGACGATGCGCACCTGGCCCGTCTCGACATACTTCGCCATCAGGGTCGGCAGGATGGTGTTGTGCCAGTTGGCGCAGTGCCCGCAGGTGGTGGAGAGATAGGTGGTCAATGTGACCGGCGCGTCCATCGAGCCGACGATGCGGTCATCCGGACGCAGGGCCGCGATGGAAGACGCCGTCGGCGCAGCGGCCGGAGCCGTGTCGGGCGCCGTCTGGGCCATGGCGGCCACCGGCGCCGACAGCGCCAGGGTCAGGGCGAGAAGAAGAGCCTTGGTTCGCATGATTACCTGGTCAATTCCGGTTCGATGGCGGCTTCCAGCAACGGCATGGGCGGCCCCTCGCCGCCGGTATAGGCGACCTGCTTGCCGTTGACGACGAATGTCGGCGTGCCGGTGATGCCGGCGGCCGTGGCGGCCTGCATGCGGCCTTCCAGGGCGGCGATGCCCTTCGGATCGCTGACGCAGGCGGTGAACTGCTGCTCGCTGATGCCGAAGCTGTTGGCGGTCTTCAGCAGGCTGGCGCGGGGCTCCAGCGCGCCGGAGCGCCACTCGGTCTGGCTGGCCAGCAGCTCGTGCATGACGTCGAAATATTTGTCCTCGCCGGCGCAGCGGGCCAGCAGGAAGCCGGCCACCGCGACCTCGGCTGGCGGGGTCGGCAGCTCGCGGAAGATGTAGCGGACTTTTTTGCTGTCCACGTATTTCGCCTTGAACGCGGGCCAGGTGTTCTCCTGCCACAGGGCGCAGTGGGGGCAGGTGGGCGAGGCGTATTCGATTACCGTGACCTTGGCGCCGTCAGCCGCGCCCAGGGCCATGTCGCCCTCGGCCGCCGCCCCGACCTTGTTGCAGGCGGCCAGCGTCAGGGCCGCGACCGCCATGGCCGCGGCCGCCAGGATTTTACGCCCGGTCTTCACTTGGCCAGTTCCGCGTCGATGGCCGAAGACAGGCTCTCCAGAGAGGGGTCGGCGACCTTCTGGCCGTTGACGATGAAGGTCGGGGTGCCGGTCACGCCCGCGCTGATGCCCGCCTGGATGCGCGCGTCCATGGCCTCGATGGCCTTGGCGTCGGTGACGCAGGTCTGGAACTGTTCCTGGCTGAGGCCGGCGCCGGTGGCGACGCGCAACAGGGTCTCGCGCGGCGGCACGCCCGCCTGCCACTCGCGCTGGCTGGCCATGATCTCGTGGATGATGCCGAAGTATTTGTCCTCGCCGGCGCAGCGGGCGATCAGGAAGCCGGCCACGGCCACGTCCTGGGGCGGGGTGGGGAACTCGCGGAAGACGTAGCGGATCTTGTTGCTGTCGACGTATTTGGTCTTGAAGGCGGGCCAGACCGTCTCCTGCCACACGGCGCAGTGGCCGCAGGTGACCGAGGCGTATTCGACCACCGTGACCTTGGCACCTTCTGCCGCGCCCATGGCCATGTCGCCCTCGGCGGGAGAGGCGCCGCCGCCGCCGCAACCGGCCAGCGCGGCCATCGAGGCCAGGGCCGCGGCGGTCAGGGCCGCACGGCGGCTCATCGAGGCGTATCGGAACTTGTCGGCCATCACGGTTTCCTGATCAGAAGGGAAGGGTGGGAGCATCGCGCGATTCCCCTGCTCGCGCGCCCATCGCTGGTTTTCGAGAACAGGTGCGGCGAAGTTTTGTCAACGGCGCGGATCGTCGCCTCGACCGAGAACCGCCCGGCCGAGCTTTTGCAGCGCCGTTTTCAGACTGTCCGGCGCGGCCTCGATCGAGGCGTTCAGGTCAGCCTCGGCGGCGGCGGGCAGGGGCGGGGCGGGCTTGCCGATGCGGCGGGAGGGGGCGGCCGAGGCGGGCAGGGGCTTCACAGGACCCTGGGCGATGCGCAGCTTCGTCACCGCGCCCTCGCCGAGGAACAGGTTCACGCGGGCCAGGATGTCCTCGGCCTGATGCTGCACCAGCAGGGCGGCGGGGCCGGCGACGCGGAGCTCCAGCGTCCCGCCCTGGCCGTCGCGGCCCCTGGTCAGCTTCTGCGGTCGGCTGACGCCCGCCAGACGGTCGCCGACGATCTCGCGCCAGCGGGGCTCCAGCGCCGAGGCGCCGCGCCCGAAACGGTCGTCCAGATCCTTGATGAGGCCTTGCAGCGCGCGGCCGGCGCGCGGGGCGGGCCGGGGCATGGGGCGCGTGCGGCGGCGCGACAGGATTTCGCGGACCTCGGCGTCGGTGGGAAGCGGACGGCGCATTCCTCGTTTATAGCCATCGCGATGCCGCCCGTCCCGCCCGATGTATCCAAGCTGCGCCGCGCCCTGCTGGACTGGTACGACGCCCATGCGCGGGCCCTGCCGTGGCGGCCGCCGCCGGGGACGAACACTCGGCCCGATCCATACCGCGTCTGGCTGTCCGAGGTGATGTTGCAGCAGACGACGGTTCCGCACGCGACACCCTATTTTCAAGCCTTCACGGAGCGTTGGCCCACGGTCGAGGCGCTGGCCGCCGCGCCCGATGCTGATGTCATGGCCGCCTGGGCCGGGTTGGGCTACTACGCCCGCGCCCGCAACCTGCTGGCCTGCGCCCGGGCGGTGGCGGATCAGCATGGCGGGGTGTTCCCGGACACGGAGGCGGGGCTGCTGGCCCTGCCCGGCGTGGGCGCCTACACCGCAGCCGCTGTGGCGGCCATCGCCTTCGACCGCGCAGCCAATGTGGTGGACGGCAATGTCGAGCGGGTCATGGCCCGGCTGTTCGCGGTTGAAACGCCGCTGCCGGCGGCCAAGCCGGAGCTGAAACGGCTTGCGGCGTCGCTGGTCACGGACGACCGGCCCGGCGACTGGGCCCAGGCGCTGATGGATCTGGGGGCGACGGTGTGCCGGCCGGGACGACCGCTGTGCGACCTTTGCCCCCTGACCGCCTTCTGCGCCGGATTCCGGTCGGGCGCGCCGGAGCGCTATCCCCTCAAGACGAAGAAGGCCGAGCGGCCGAGACGGCAGGGCGTCGCGTGGGTGCTGCGGGACGCCCAGGGCCGGGTGGCGCTGGTGCGGCGGCCGGACAAGGGCTTGCTCGGCGGGATGCTGGGGCTGCCGACCTCGGAGTGGGCGGGTCCGGCGGGCGATCCGGTTCCACCCGCAGCGGCGGACTGGCGCGAGGCGGGCGTGGTCGAGCACGTCTTCACCCACTTCGCCCTGACCCTGACGGTGCGGACAGGGACGGGCGTGGGCGACTTCGAGTGGACGCCGCTGGACGAGGCGCGGCGCAGCCTGCCCAGCGTGTTCAGAAAGGCGCTTAACGCAGGGTGCGAACCCTGACCTCGCCGCTGCGGCGTCTCGGGGCGGCGACGACGTGGCCGTCGATGCGCTGGAAGACGAGGTCCAGCACGGAGTCTCCGACGCGCAGGTTGGAGACGGTCAGGCGATCGATGCCGGGCGGCAGGGTCGGATTATCGATTTCAACCACGCCTTCGATGGCGTCGATGCGGATGCCGAGCGTGGACTGGAGCATCAGGAACACCGCCCCGGCGGCCCAGGCCTGCGGCAGGCAGGCGACGGGATAGGCGATGGGCGGCTCTCCCGCCTCACGCGCGAACCCGCAGAACAGCTCGGGAAGCCGCAGACGGAAGTGGGCGGCGGCGGCGTAGATCTCGCCCAGCAGTTGGGCCACCGCGTCGCGCTCGCCGTAGTGGGCCATGCCGGCGGCGGCCAGCGCCGTGTCGTGGGGCCAGACCGAGCCGTTGTGGTAGCTCATGGGATTGAACCGGGCCTGGCCCAGCGCCAGGGTCCGTACGCCCCAGCCGCTGTGGAACTCGGCCGACAGCAGCCGCTTCGTGACCGCCATCGCCCGCTCGGCGGACGGCAGGCCGGTGAACATCAGGTGCCCGGCGTTGGAGGCGATGCTGCGGCAAGGCTGGCCGTCGCCGTCGAGGGCGATGGCGTAGAAGCCTTCGTCCTCCAACCAGAACTGGTCCTCAACGCGGGCGCGGATGGTCTCGGCGCGGCCGGTCCAGTCAGCAGCGCCGGGTTCGCCCAGCCGTTCGGACAGGTCGGCCATGGCCCGCCAGGCGGCGTAGGCGTAGCCTTGGACCTCCAGCAGGGCGACCGGCCCCTTCGGGAAACGGCCGTCGGCGTGGAAGATGGAGTCGAACGAGTCCTTCCATCCCTGGTTCGACAGGCCGGTCTCGGCGGCGCGGGCGTAGTCGATCAGGCCGTCGTCGTTGCTGTCGCCATACGTCCGCATCCAGTCGCAGGCGGCGATCAGGTTGGGCCACAGGGCGCGGATGGTCTCGAGGTCGCCGGTGCGGCGAGCGTAGGCGCCGGCCAGGGCGACAAACAGGCAGGTGGTGTCGACCCCGCCGTAATAGAGGCCGAACGGGACCTCGCCGAGGGCGCTCATCTCGCCGCCCCGGGTCTCGTGCATGATCTTGCCCGGCTGGGCGTCCATGAAGGCCGAGACTTCGGTCGCCTGACGCGAGGCGAGGTAGGTCAGCACGCCCTTGGCCAGAGACGGGTCAAGCCACAGCATCTGCCAGGCGCAGATGATCCCGTCCCGCCCGAACGGTGTCGAGAACCACGGCGTCCCGGCGTAGGGGTAAGGACCGGTCGGCAGGTCGGTGGTCAGCAGGGCCACGTCGGCGCGGGACTGGTCCAGCCATTCGTTGAAGCGGGGGCTGCGCGGGCCGCGCACGCTGGCCCCGCGGCGACGGCGCGAGCGCATGGCCAGCCGGGCCTGGATGCCGGCGATGCGCCAGCGGTCCTCGGACGGGGCCTCGCAGCCGTCGGCGCCGCATTCGATGTAGAGGTCGCAGCGCTTGCCGGTGGGCAGGCTGAACATGAAGTCCGCCCGGCCAGCCGATAACCGCGCGGGCGGCTCCGAGAAGGACAGGCAACTGGTGCGCTCGACCTCGTCAAGGCCGGTGTAGCGGAAATGGACCCTGCGGCCGTCGTCGGTGGGTGGGTGCAGGACCCCGTGCTTCAGCCGCACCGTGCCGCGCACCTGGAAGATGTCGGCGAAGTCGGCGGCGAACTCGACCGAGACGGGGGCCAGCACGTCCTCGATCCCGTGATTGTACAGACGGACCCGTTCGAACATCCGGCCGGCGCGCAGGAAGCGGCGGCGCTCGATGTGGATCACCCCGGCGGGGGCAGAATGCCCGCCCATGGGAGGCAAGGGCCGGTTTGTGCCGTGGCAGGTGAAGGCGACGTTGTCGCGGGACACCCCGGAGCTGAGCCGCGAGGGTCGGGCCGCGCCGACCTTGAGCGTCAGGCGGGACAGGATGCGGGTGTCGCGGAAGAACAGGCCGTCGGCGCCTTCCTTCAGATCGCCCCAGCCGTCGGCGACCAGGAACAGGTCGCCGTCCTTCAGGGCCTGAAGCTGCTCGACGCCCTCGGGCTCGCCGGCCTCCAGAGCCGTTGTCTGCACGGTATAGGCGTCGTCCATGCGGTGATCCTAAAGCTGAAGCTTGCCCAACCTAATGGCTGGGACGGCCTTCGGTTCAGGCGATAGAGGCAAAGCTGCGGTCTTCGTCGAGCGGACGCAGCGGGGTCACCACCTCGGGCAGCGGTTCCTCGGCGAAAGGGCGGCGCGCCAGCAGGTCGCCGTAGACGTCGAGATAGGACCGGGCCATGGCGGTGGCCGAGAAGCGCAGCTCGAACCGGGCGCGGATGGCCTCCCGGTCCAGTCGGCCGACACGGGCGGCGGCGGCCACGGCCTGCTCCAGCGTATCGACCAGGAAGCCGGTCGCCCCGTCCTCGATGATCTCGGACGTCGAGCCGCAGCGGAAGGCGATCACCGGCGTGCCGCAGGCCATGGCCTCGATCATCACCAGACCGAAGGGCTCGGGCCAGTCGATGGGGAACAGCAGCGCCTCGGCCCCGCCGAGGAAGGCCGACTTCTGGGCGTCGCCGATCTCGCCGACGAACTCGATCAGGGGATTGCCGTCGATCATCGGCTTGATGACCGTCTCCCAATAGACCTTGTCGGCCGCATCGACCTTGGCCGCGATCTTCAGCGGCTTGCCCAGCTTGGTGGCGATCTCGATGGCGCGGTCCGGGCGCTTCTCCGGCGAGATGCGGCCGAGGAAGGCGAGGTAGCCGCTGGACTTCGGCGAGAAGCGGTAGAGGTCGCCCGGCATGCCGTGATGCACCGTGGCCTTCCAGTTGGCGAAGGGCAGGGGGCGGCGCTGGTCGTCGGAGATCGAGACGAGGCCGAACCGGCTCCAGCGGTCATAGACGCTGGGCAGATCCTTCATATCAAGACGGCCGTGCAGGGTGGTGATCGTCTTGTCCGCATAGGCCGAGAAAAACGGGAAGTGGATCATGTCCGTGTGGAAGTGGATTACGTCGAAGTCGTCGGCGCGCTTCAGCACCTCGGACAGCATGGTCATATGGGCCGCAAGGTCGGACTTCAGCGAGGCCGGGTCCAGCCGGATGGCCTGGTCGCGGACGGGGACCAGCCGCGCGCGGGTCTGGGCGTCGGCGCTGGCGAACAGGGTCACGTCGTGGCCGAGATCGACCAGGGCGTCGGTCAGATGGGCCACAACGCGTTCGGTGCCGCCGTAGAGCTTGGGCGGCACAGCCTCATACAGGGGCGTGACCTGGGCGATCTTCATGATGGAAGGCTCCGGCGCCCTCGGCGGGCGCTGGATACAAAACCTTCGCACTTGCAATAAGTTCCTTACAGAACGGCGGTCACTGCATGCCGGCGCGGACCTCGGCCCGCAGGGTGTCGATGGAGCGCAGGCCGGTGTCGGTCTTGAAGCGCCAGTAGGTCCAGCCGTTGCAGGCGGGGGCGTTTTCGAACAGGGCGCCGAGCTTGTGGATCGAGCCGCTGAGCTCGCCGGAGACCAGCGAGCCGTCGGCGCGGACGCGGGCCTCGCGCTCGCCCTTGGGGCAGTACAGACGGTCGCCCGGGTGCAGCAGGCCGGCCTCGACCAGGGCGCCGAAGGGCACCTTGGGCTCATGGCGCTTGGAGCCCATGACGGCGAGATCCTCGGGCGCGGCCGGGACCACGGCGGCGATGCGTTTTTCGGCCACCTTGGCGTAGCCCTCGTCCCGCTCGATGCCGACGAAGTGGCGGCCCAGGCGTTTGGCGGCGGCGCCGGTGGTGCCGGTGCCGAAGAAGGGGTCCAGCACGACGTCGCCCGGCTTCGTCGCCGCCAGCAGCACGCGGTGCAGCAGGGCCTCGGGCTTTTGCGTCGGATGGGCCTTCTTGCCCTCGGCGTCCTTGATCCTCTCCTCGCCGGTGCACAGAGCGAAGGTCCAGTCGGAGCGCATCTGGGTGTCTTCGTTGAAGGCTTTCAGCGCGTCGTAGTTGAAGGTGTAGCGCTTCTGCTCGCGGCTGCGGGCGGCCCAGATCAGGGTCTCGTGGGCGTTGGTGAAGCGCGTGCCCTTGAAGTTCGGCATCGGGTTCGACTTGCGCCAGATGATGTCGTTCAGCACCCAGAAGCCCAGATCCTGGATCGCCGTGCCGAGGCGGAAGACGTTGTGATAGCTGCCGATCACCCAGATCGAACCCTCGGGCTTCAGCACCCGGCGGCATTCCTTCAGCCAGTCGCGGGTGAAGGCGTCATAGGCGGCGAAGCTGTCGAACTTGTCCCAGTCGTCGTCGACCGCATCGACCAGGCTGTTGTCCGGCCGCAGCAGGTCGCCGCCCAACTGAAGATTATAGGGCGGGTCGGCGAAGACCATGTCGACACTGGCGTCGGGCAGCCCCTTCAGCACCGCGATGCAGTCGCCGCGCAGGACGGTGTCGATGGGAAGATCGGACATGGAGAGGCGGCCCCGAGGAGAACAGAGCCGCACGGTGAATCCTCACGGTTAAGGCCGGGTAACCACGGGCGAAGACGAGGGAGGGTGCATTCCGATTTCACCCTTGCTAAGCCGCCTGAATGATCGCGCGCCTTCGCCCCGTACCGTTTGACCTCGGCCCCGTGCATTTCGTCGGCATCGGCGGGATCGGCATGAGCGGCATCGCCGAGATCATGCTGAAGATCGGCTATTCGGTGCAGGGGTCGGACGCCAAGGCCAGCGCCAACACCGAACGGCTGGAGAAGCTGGGGGCCCGCATCTTCCTGGGCCACGACGCCGCGCACATCGGCGAGGGCGTCTCGGCGGTGGTTTATTCCACTGCGGTGAAGGCCGACAATCCCGAGCTGAAGGCCGCGCGCGAGCGGCGCATCCCGCTGGTGCGGCGGGCGGAGATGCTGGCCGAGCTGATGCGGCTGCAGTTCTCGATCGCGGTGGGCGGCACCCACGGCAAGACCACGACGACCTCGATGGTCGCGGCGGTGCTGGACGCCGGGGGGCTGGACCCCACGGTGGTCAACGGCGGAATCATCAACGCCTACGGCACCAACGCCAAGGTCGGCGACGGCGACTGGATCGTGGTCGAGGCCGACGAGAGCGACGGCAGCTTCCTGCGCCTGAAGTCCACGGTGGCCATCGTCACCAACATCGACCCGGAGCATCTGGATCACTGGGGCGACTTCGACGGGGTGCGAAAGGCGTTCTGCGACTTCGTGGAGAACATCCCCTTCTACGGCTTCGCCGCCGTGTGTCTGGATCACCCGGAGGTGCAGAAGCTTGTCGCCCAGATCGATAACCGGCGTCTGGTGACCTACGGTCTCAATCCGCAGGCGATGGTGCGGGCCGAGAACGTGGACATGGCGCCCGACGGCTGCCGCTTCGACGTGGTCATGGGCGACGGCAGCGTGATCGAGGGGCTGCACCTGCCGATGGCGGGCTGGCACAATGTGTCGAACGCGCTCGCCGCCATCGCCGTCGCGCGCGAGCTGGATGTGTCGGACGCCGCGATCAAGGCCGGGCTGGCCGGGTTCGGCGGGGTGAAGCGCCGCTTCACCACCACCGGCGTGGTCGGCGGGGTGCGGATCGTCGACGACTACGGCCACCACCCGGTCGAGATCGCCGCCGTGCTGAAGGCCGCGCGGCAGGTGGCCGAGGGCCGCGTGATCGCGGTGGTTCAGCCGCACCGCTTCACCCGGCTGCGCGACCTGATGGAGGATTTCTCCACATGTTTCTCGGACGCGGACTCGGTGATCGTGGCCGACGTCTATGCGGCGGGCGAACAGCCGATCGAGGGCGTGGACAAGGATGCCCTGGCCGACGGCATCCGCCGCTTCGGCCACCGCTCGGTCGCGTCGCTGGAAAGCCCGGCGGTGCTGGCCGAGGTGATCGCGGCGGAGGCTCAGTCCGGCGACCTGGTGGTGCTGCTCGGCGCCGGCGACATCACGACCTGGGCCTATGCCCTGCCGGGGCAGCTGGAGGCTCTGGGGTGAAGCTCGGGCCCGCCCAAGGTGACGCTGTCGATGCTCTGGAAGCCATCAGAGACGTCACTGATGATCCTGACTGGCCCAAGGGTCTTTTGCTGGCCGCCTATTCCAGCCCAAGGCTCGCGTTCGAAACCTTGAAGTTGATGTGCCCCGAACTGGTTCATTACCGTGGCTGCTGGTTCCGAGCGGACGCCTTTGTCGCCAAGCATGCTGACGGTTTTCTCGCCCTTGACGGCGCAACTGTCAGTTCGACCGAATTCGTGGTGAACCACCTCCATGTGGACCACTATCTGTTCGGTCAGCAGGAGCCGATACGAGATGATATCGCGAAGGCGATTTGCCAGATGCTGGCGTTCGGTTGGCGGAATTGGGCGAGAGACCAGTACGGACTGCCGATCGTGACCTCTATCGTTCGAGACGATGACACGGGTTACGAAGTGTCATTCCGCAGCGCCTTGCCCGAGACCACCGTTCAATGAGCCTGACAGACAATCTCCCCCCCGTCCGCGGCAAGCTGCTGCGGGACGAGCCACTGGGGCCCTACACATGGTTCCGGGTGGGCGGCGCGGCGGATGCGCTGTTCATTCCTGCGGATGCGGAGGATCTGGCGGACTTCCTGAAGGCGCTCGATCCAGCCGTGCCGGTGATGGTCATTGGCGTCGGCTCCAACCTGATCGTGCGCGACGGCGGGGTCGAGGGCGTGGTGATCCGTCTGGCGGGCCGGGCCTGGGGGCAGGTGACGACCGACGGCCTGACGGTCAAGGCCGGCGCGGGCGCGCTGGACTCGATGGTGGCGCGGGCGGCGGCGAAGGCGGGGATCGCCGGGCTCGAGTTCTATGCTGGCATCCCGGGGGCGGTCGGCGGGGCGCTGACCATGAACGCCGGGTGCTACGGCGCGGAGACCAAGGATGTGCTGGTCTCGGCCTGGGGGCTGAACCGGGCGGGCGAGCGGGTGGACTACGCCTTGGCCGACTTCGGCTACACCTATCGGCATAGCGAGGCGCCGGCCGAGATCATCTGGGTCGAGGCGACCTGGCGCGGGACGGCGGATGAGCCTGCGGTGGTGCAGGCGCGGATGGACGAAATCACGGCCCGCCGCGAGCAGACCCAGCCGATCCGCGAGAAGACCGGCGGCTCGACCTTCAAGAACCCGCCCGGCCATTCGTCGTGGAAGCTGGTCGACGAGGCGGGCTGGCGCGGCAAGCTGCACGCCGTCACCGGCGGCGGGGCGATGTTCAGCGAGCTGCACTCGAACTTCATGATCAACCCGGGCGAGGCCACCGCCGCCGACATCGAGGCGCTGGGCGAGGCGGTTCGCGCCGACGTCCTGGCCAGGACCGGCGTTCAGCTGGACTGGGAGATCAAGCGGATAGGCCGCGCCGCAAGCTGAGCCTTTAACGCCTGATACATCATCGGGGTGCAGTGTCCCCGGCCATGGAAATTCGAGTGGATTACCGGCGCGTGGCCGGGTTTGTCGGTCTGGGCGCCGTCGTCTTCGGCCTGTGTTTCATCGCCGCGCGCTACTTCCAGGGCGCGGCCGGAATCGCCGCGATCTGGCCGGCGAACGCACTGGTGCTGGCGTTCATGCTTAGGGCCTGTCCGACACGGGCGTGTTCGCGCACGGCGTTGGTCGTGGCGTTCGCCGCGATGGCGGCCGCCAACCTCGCCGTGGACCGATCCCTGATCGTCGCCCTGGCCTTCCCCCTTGCCAACATTGTCGAGATCGCGCTCGCGGCCTGGTTCATGCGCCGGGTGACCATGCCGCTTTCAGGCATGCGTGATCTGGGTCAGTTCCTGCTTGGCGGGGTGGTGGCGGGGCCTTTGGCCTCGACGGTTCTGGCGGCCGGCGTGATGAGCACAGCCCTGGGCCTGTCCGGCGAGGTGCTGGTCGGCCAGGCGGTCGGCTGGCTGCTGGCTGACGTCACCGGCATGGCCATCGTGGCGCCGTTCGCGCTGTCGCTCGGCTCAGTCAGGCAAAACGGCTGGCTGCGGGCGATGACGGCGCCGGGCCTGATCGGCGTGGTCTGCTTCATGCTGAGCTGGCAGACCCAGGCGCCCGTGATCTTTCTGGCGTTTCCCATGGTGACGCTGGCGGTGCTGCTGGACCGGGATCGGGGCGGCGCCCTGTCGGTCGGGGCGGTGGCGGCTGCGATCATCTGCGCCGGACTGCTGGGAACCGGGCCCATCGCCCGGTTTCCGGAATACGGACTACAGCCCACCATGCTGATCCAGGTCTTCCTGGGCGCGCTGGTGCTGACGGTCTATCCGTTGTCGACCGTGCTTAAACGACTGGACGTGATCGCTCTCGGCCTGGAGCGGAAGCGGCGGGTCGCGGAACAGGACAGCCGCGCCAAGTCGGAACTTCTGGGCCGGGTCGGCGAGGACATCCGCTCGCCTCTGACCGGGGTGGTCACGGTGGCCGAGATGCTGCGCAGCGGCCGGCTGGGCGACCTGAACGCCCGCCAGCGCGACCTGCTGGGCCGGATCGCCGAGAGCGGCGCCGAGATCGAGGCCCTGAGCCGCGAGATGATGGTCCTGGCCGACGGGGGAACATCCAGGCCCCGTGTGGCCTCGGTCTCCGAGGTGATGAAGGCGGCGGTCGAGGCGGCCCGGTTCCAGGCCCGGCGGAGGAAGGTCGAGTTCGAGGTCCTGACGGGGGCGGCCGACTGGGAGGTCGCCATCGACGCCGATCGACTGAAGCGCATCCTTGTGGACGGCCTCACTGCGGCGCTGGAGGTGTCGGCGCCGCAGGACCGCATCCGCATCGTCGCCGGACTGGAGGGCGGGGACCGCATCCGCATCACGGTAGAGGACGCCCATGGGGCCAGCGTTCAGGCGCGGGCCGCAAGACTGGACGATCCGCTGGACGCCCTGAGCGTCGACCGCATGGACCTGAGGCGGTTCGGGGCCGGGCTGGACTTCGGCGCGGGCGCGCTGGGCGGGGGGCGGCTCGTGATCGATCTGCCCCTGGCGGAACGTCGCCGGGCGGCGGCGTGAAGAAATTCGACTTGGTAAACCCGGCGTAAACCTGAACGGGCGGATCAAGGGCGTCTGTCTGTTCGCGAGCCCGCCATGTCCCGCAGCCCTTCCGAAACACACGTCGCCGTCCTGATGGGCGGACTGTCGTCGGAGCGGGAGGTGTCGCTGAGCTCGGGCAAGGGCTGCGCCGAGGCGCTTGAGGCCGCTGGATACCGTGTCAGCCGCGTGGATGCGGGGCGCGACCTCGCCAATGTGCTGTCTGGGCTCATCAAGCCTGACGTCGTCTTCAACGCCCTGCATGGGAAATGGGGCGAGGACGGCTGCGTCCAGGGCGTGCTGGAGACCCTGGGCATTCCCTACACCCACTCGGGCGTGCTGGCCTCGGCCCTGGCGATGGACAAGGACAAGTCCAAGGCGGTGCTGAAGGCGGCGGGGGTCAAGGTTCCCGGCGGCGGCCTGTTCGACCGGCACGAGGTGGCGCGCAGCCACGTCATCGAACCGCCCTATGTGGTCAAGCCGAACGCCGAGGGATCGTCAGTCGGCGTCTATCTGGTGCGTGAGAACGCCAACGACTTCGCCAGCGAGGTCGGGGCTCCCGACTGGGCCTATGGCGAACAGGTGATGGTCGAGCCCTTTATCGCCGGCAAGGAGCTGGCGGTCGCCGTGATTGGGGAAAAGTCCGGCCCAAGGGCGCTGACCGTCACAGACATCACGCCGGTGAAGGGCTTCTATGACTATGAGGCCAAGTATGCTCCGGGCGGCTCTGTCCATGTGCTGCCTGCGGTTCTGCCCCCCCATGTGTTCGAGGCGGCGCTGCGTCAGGCCGAGTTCGCGCACACGGCCATGGGCTGCCGCGGCGTGAGCCGGAGCGACTTCCGTTATGACGATGTTAAGGACGATCTCGTTCTTCTGGAGGTCAACACCCAGCCGGGCATGACGCCGACCTCTCTCGTTCCCGAGCAGGCCGCCCATGTCGGCATCGGGTATCAAGATCTGGTCCGGTGGATGGTGGAGGACGCCTCATGCCCGCGGTAGTTCGCGGCGGTCGGCGACAGAGTTCCGTTACGGCTCCCAAGCGCGCCGCTCCCCGGGGGCAGGCGCGCGGCGGGGCGCGCAACGCCCCGGCCACGCCGGGCAAGCTGGCCGCCATCGGCCGGCTGGACCTGTCGCCTCGCGCCGTCGTCATCTCCATCGTCGCCGGGGCCGTGGTGCTGGCGGCTGTTCTCGCGACCGGGGCCCGGGCCGAGCGCATCGGCCAGTCTCTCAGCCATGGCGTGGACGCCGTCACCGCCGGCATGGGCCTGAAGCTGCGTCGGGTGCACATCACCGGCGCCTCGGCCGAGGCGACCCCGGCCATCCAGCGGGCGCTGGACCTTCACGCCGGCCAGCCGATCACCAGCATCGACCTCGATCTTCTGCGTGAACAGGTCGAGGCCGTCAGCTGGGTCAATGAGGCGCGCGTGGTGCGTCTGCTGCCCGACATGCTGATCGTCGAGGTCAAGGAGCACGACCGTCTGGCCGTGTGGCAGACCGGCGGCACGGCCCGCGTCATCGACGGCCACGGCCGGGTGATCCCGGGCGCCGACGCCTCCAACTATCCGAAGCTGCCGCTGGTGGTGGGCAGGGGGGCCGAGACGGCCGCCGCCGCCATCCTGCCGCTGATCGCCGAACGGCCGCGCCTGGCCGCGCGCCTCGACGCCCTGGTGCGCGTGGACGAGCGGCGCTGGGACCTGCGGCTCAAGGACGGCAGCCTGATCCAGCTGCCTGCGACGCAGCAGGAAGAGGCGCTGATCCGGCTGGACGCGCTGGACCAGCGTGAGCGGCTGCTGGATCTGGGCTTCGCCCGGGTGGACCTGAGAACGCCGGAAGAGGTCGCCGTCAGGCCCTCGGCCGGCGAAGCCTAGTGAGATTGAGGACGGAATGTCGGGACGCAGGCTTGAGCTGACGGACGAGGGCAAGGGCGCGGGGCGTTCGCCGGTTACGGCGGCGCTCGACCTGGGCCAGTCCAAGGTCGCCTGCTTCATCATGAAGGCCGACGGCGTGCGCCACGCCGACCGCACCATCCGTGTCGCGGGGGCGGGTCACGTACAGTCGCGCGGCGTGAAGGGCGGAGCGATCATCAGCATGGATGACGCCGCCCAGGCCATCGGTCATGCGGTCGAGCGGGCCGAGCGGGCGGCCGGCGCGCCGGTCTCGGGCGTCATCGTCACCACCGCGATCGGCCAGATGGCCAGCCACCGGGTGCGGGCCAAGGTCTCGCTGGGCGCCAATCCGGTCAGCGACGCCGACCTGGCGCGGGCCATCGGCATGGCCCTGTCGCAGATTCGCCTGCCGGACCGCCGTCCGATCCACGTGCTGCCGATCGGCTGGTCGGTGGACGGCGCGCGCGGCGTGCACGATCCGCGCGCCATGCGCGGCGGCTCGCTGGGAGTCGACCTGAACGTCGTGTCCATGGCCGAGAGCGCCTTCAACGCCCTGAGCCATTGCCTGGAGCTGGCGCACCTGGACCTGCAAGGCGTGGCGGCGGCGCCGGTGGTGTCGTCCCTCGCGGCGCTGGAAGACGACGAGATGGACCTGGGCTGCGTCTGCGTCGACATGGGCGCGGGCTCGACCACGGCGGCGGTGTGGGGCGGACGCTCCCTGCTGCACATCGAATCGCTGAACGTCGGCGGCGACCACGTCACCAGCGACATCGCCCGGGGCCTTTCGACCTCGCGGGCAGGGGCCGAACGCCTCAAGACCCTTCACGGCTCAGCCATGGCGTCGCCCAACGAGGATCGCGAGATGCTGGAGGCCCCGCCGCGCGGCGAGGATCCGGCCGCCGGCCCTGTCGTGGTGCCCCGCGCCATGCTGAAGACCGTCATCGCCCCCCGCGTCGAGGAGACGCTGGAGCTGCTGCGCGACCGGCTCAAGGCCGCCGGAGTGGGGCTGGAGCCCGGCGCGGGCCTGATTCTGACTGGCGGGGCCAGCCAGCTGAACGGCGTACGCGAACTGGCGATTCGGGTGTTCGACCGCCCTGTGCGCCTGGGCCGGCCCCAGCGCGCGCCCCACCTGGCCGATGCGGCGGCCGGTCCCGCCTTCTGCTCGGCGGCCGGGGTTCTGCTGCGCGCCGCCTATGGTCCGCGCGAGGCGGTGTCGGCCCGCAAGCTGATGGCGCGCCAGATCGGCGCGGCCGATGCGCCGCGAATCCATCGCGGCAACGTGCTGGCGCGGGCGGCCGGCTGGCTGCGCGAGAACCTTTAGAAACCTCTCCGAATCCAGACGATCCGGCTACAGGTCATGACTGCTTCACGGTGGAAATGCGGCGAGCACTTTCAAGCCAGCCTTGTTTCTGAAGGGCGATAAGGCTGAAAAGCCCATGGGGCGGGCATTCCCTCATGCGGCGAGACTGTGACCCGATTGTAACAACAAGGGCCGGGAATAGACACGAACACGCCACAAACTCTTGTCGTTCAGACCGGTCCCCTCTAGCGTGGAACCTGACGTGCAGCTTGCCACCGGCAGGTTGCGCTGCTGCACTCATTATAAAGGTTGGGGCAATAAAATGCTGTTGAAGCGCAAGTATCTCTTCGGAACGACGATCCTCGCGGGCGTCATCGCGGCCGCCGCACCGGCGTTCGCTCAAGACCAGACGCCGCCGGCGGGTGAATCCCAGGTGGACGAAATCGTCGTCACCGGTTCGCGCATCCGCCGCGACCCGACCAACGCTCCGACCGCGCTGATCCAGGTCAGCCGCGACCAGCTGATGGAAACCGGCCTGACCAGCGTCATCGACTACCTGGCCACCATCCCGGCCCTGTCGAACTCGGTCGTTCCGTCGGACACCACGGGCTCGGGCCTGAACGACGGCGGCCTGTCGCTGCCGAACCTGCGTTCGCTGGGTTCGAACCGCACCCTGACCCTGGTTGACGGTCGTCGCCACGTGTCGTCGCAAGCCGGCGCCCTGTCGGTCGACGTCGACACCATCCCGCGCCTGCTGATCGAGAACATCGAAATCGTCACCGGCGGCGCTTCGTCGGTCTACGGCGCCGACGCCGTCTCGGGCGTCATCAACTTCGTGCTCCGCAAGGATTACGAGGGCGCTGAACTCGACGTGAACTACGCCCTGATCAACGAAGACGGTCAGTCGCAGTATCGCGTGTCGGCCCTGATCGGGCAAAACTTCCTCGACGATCGTCTGAACGTCTATCTGCACGCCGAATTCGAGCACAGCGATGAAGTTAAGTCGCTGGACATCGATTGGCTGCGCGCCTCGCGCCTGCTGCTGGCCAACGACATGGACCCGACCAACCCGGTCATCGGTCCGAACGTCGACGGCGTGCCGGACGTGCTGCTGTGGGAAAATCTGCGCCGCATGGACCGTCCGCGGTGGGGTCAAACCACCCTGGCTCACCAGGAGCGTCCGACCCCGACCAACGACCCGGACATCCCGAACCTGACCTGTACGGCGATCAACGACCCCGACTGCTTCTACGTCGCTCCGGGCCGCACCTTCTGGTACGACGGCACGACCGCCCGTCTGGCTGACTTCGGCCAGCGCGTCGGCAACTCGTCGGGCTCGACCACCAGCGCCCAGCGCCCCTACAACATCGGCGGCGACGGCGAGAGCCCCTCGGAATTCTCGACCGGCTCGCGCGTTCCGCGTTCGGAATCGGCTCGCTTCCAGGCCGGCGCGAACTTCGAGATCACCGACTCGATCACCCTGTACGCCGAGGCCAAGTATATCGACGAGAAGACGTTCGATATGGCCCAGCCGACCTTCTTCGACATCAACCTGTGGGACGGCGGCTACTCGGCCACGCAGTCGAACCCCATCCGCGCCGTGTCGCAGTTCGACCTGCGCTGGTCGGATAACGCCTACCTGCCGGCGAACGTGAAGGCGGCCATCGCGGCCAACACCTTCCGCAGCTACACCGTCACCACCACGACGGTGACCGAATCGGCTGTCGACACCATCGCCCAGTTCGCCCAACACCAGATGTTCGGTCCGGACCGCACCCAGGACAACAACCGCCAGGTGCAGCGCTACGTCGCCGCCCTGAACGGCTCGTATGACCAGGTCGGTTTCATCAACAACTTCAACTGGGACGTGTCGTACACCTACGGCCAGCTGGAGAACGTCAACACCGAACGCGGCATCGACGTCCTGCGCTTCGCCCTGGCCGCTGACGCCGTCGTCGACACCACCGGCGCCCTGGGCACCGTGGGCGCCATCGTCTGCCGCTCGCGCATGCTGTACGCTCTCAACCCGGCTGCTGCTCTGGCCGACTATGCGTCGCCCTCGGGTGCGCAGCTGGACAACACCGTCAACGGTTCGCCGGAAGGCGCCGCGGCCGTGGCCCAGTGCCAGCCGCTGAACGTCTTCGGCAAGGGCAACCAGAGCCAGGCGGCGCTCGACTACGTCGACGCCTCCATCAGCGTCCGTGAACGCAACGAACAGCATGACGCGATCGCCTCGATCTCGGGCACCCTGTTCGACCCGTTCGGCGCCGGCGAAGTCGGCGTGGCTCTCGGTGTGGAATACCGCAAGGAGTTCACTGAAGGCATCGGTCGCAGCGCCGACACCGGCAACCGTCTCCTGTTCCTGAACACGGGTCCCGATTTCCCCGGCGTCTCCTACGAGTCGAAGGAGGTCTTCGCGGAAGTCTCGATCCCGCTGATCCGTGACAGCTGGCTGGGCGAATACGCCGAACTGAGCGGCAGCTACCGCAAGTCGGACTACTCGACCGTCGAAGACCAGACTGAAGTCTACGGCGTGAACCTGGTCTACCGTCCGATCCAGGACATCGCCTTCAAGACCAGCTTCAACACCTCGGTCCGCATCCCGCAGCTGGCGGAAAACTTCCGTCCGCAAACGCAGACCTTCGCCAACGGCTTCGTCGATCCCTGCGCCACCGGCCAGATCGCCGCCCTGCTGGACCCGCAGATCCGCGCCTACCGCGTGGCCAACTGTGAAACCCTGGCTGTGCAAGACGGCTTCGCTCCGGGCACCTTCAACTGGACCGACACCTCGGCGGCCAACGCTTACGTCCCGAGCTACACCTCGGGCATCGGCGGCACCTCGGGCGGCAACCCGGACCTGCGTCCGGAAGACTCGGAGTCCTTCACCTTCTCGACGGTGATCCAGCCCCGCTTCTTCCCGGACTTCTCGCTGGTCCTGGACTACTACGAGATCCAGCTGAACGACGTGATCGCCACGCCGTCGGCCCAAGGTCTGGCTGAACAGTGCGTCAGCTCGGGCGCCACGCTCTATGCCGAAGCCTGCTCGCTGGTCTTCCGTAACGCGACCGGCGCCACGCCGAGCGCACAGTTCCGCGTCGGTTCGCCGGCCAACAACGCCGGCTTCCAACTGCAGCCGATCAACTTCGCCAAGCTGGAAACCCGCGGTCTCGACTTCGACGCGCGCTACAGCCTGGATACCGAAGAAGCCTTCGGCCTCAACTGGGGTACGTTCGACTTCTCGGTCGGCGGTCTGTGGCTGATCCAGCAGGACAACTACCTGAACACGGCCAGCCCGAACTTCTACACCCCGAACGCGAGCACGCTCTTCTACCCGCGTGTCCGCTTCACCTCGAAGGTCAGCTGGTCGCCGGTGGAAACCTTCACCCTGACCTGGACGGCCGACTGGCAGACGTCGCAGGACATCATCTTCAACCGCGACTACATCAACAACATCGACACCCGCTCGGCGGAGTACCTGGCTTCGGGTAACTTCGTCCGCAACGACCTGTCGATGCGCTGGGATGTGTCGGACGCCGTCGAACTGCGCGCCGGCATCACCAACATCTTCGACGCCGAACAGGCGCCGTGGCTGGGCACGACGCTCTACTCGAACTTCGACCCCTACGGCCGTCGCTTCAACATCGGCCTGAACTTCAAGGCCTGGTAAGAGCAATCGAAACCAAGACGGAAAGGGCGGCTCGCAAGAGCCGCCCTTTTCTTTTGTGCGCCTGCGGACGGCTTGCAGTCTGTGGAAAACCGGACCGGATGGACGGTCAAGGTTAATGAAAAGCCTCGAAACGTCTCCGACTCACGCTACCGGTAACCTCTCCTTAAGGCGTTCAGGTGTTTCCTTAACGCGCTCATAACCAATGCGATTCGGCGGGGAAGCCGCGTTGGTGGAGATAGGGCAGGGTCAAAAAGGTCGGTCGATATGTCTCTCTCGCTGGTGCGTCCTCAAGCCACTGAATTGAAGCCTCGTATCGTCGTCTTCGGCGTCGGCGGGGCGGGCGGAAACGCCGTCAACAACATGATTGACGCCGGCCTTGAGGGCGTCGAGTTCGTGGTCGCCAACACCGACGCGCAGCACCTGTCGTTCGCCAAGACCGACCGCCGCATCCAGCTGGGCGAGACGATCACCCAGGGTCTGGGCGCGGGCGCCCATCCCGAAGTCGGCATGAACGCCGCCGAAGAATCCGCCGACGAAATTCACGGGCACCTGGAAGGCGCCCATATGGTCTTCATCACCGCCGGCATGGGCGGCGGCACCGGCACCGGCGCCGCGCCCGTCATCGCAAAATGCGCGCGCGACCGCGGCATCCTGACCGTCGGCGTGGTGACCAAGCCCTTCACCTTCGAAGGCCGCCACCGCATGCGCCTGGCCGACAGCGGCATCGCCGAGCTGCAACGCTACGTCGACACCCTGATCGTCATCCCGAACCAGAACCTGTTCCGCGTCGCTAATGAGCGCACGACCTTCGCCGACGCCTTCGGCATGGCCGACCAGGTGCTGCACTCGGGCGTGCGCTCGATCACCGACCTGATGATCCTGCCGGGCCTGATCAACCTCGACTTCGCCGACGTCCGCGCCGTCATGTCCGAGATGGGCAAGGCGATGATGGGCACGGGCGAGGCCTCGGGCGACGACCGCGCATTGCAGGCCGCCCAGAACGCCATCGCCAACCCGCTGCTGGACGAGACCTCGCTGAAGGGCGCCAAGGCTGTACTGGTGAACATCACCGGCGGCATGGACATGACCCTGCTGGAAGTCGACGAGGCCGCCAACGCCATCGCCAATCAGGTCGACGCTGACGCCAACATCATCTTCGGCGCCGCCTTCGATCCGTCGCTGGACGGTAAGATCCGCGTCTCGGTCGTGGCCACCGGCATGGACGAGGCGGTGATCCAGAAGATCGAGCCGACCCGCGCCCAATCCGATCTGCGCCGTCCCGCCGCGCCCGTGACGACCCGCGTGCCGGAACCGGCCGCCGACATCTTCCGCGAACCGGCTCGCGCCGAGGCTCCGCGCTTCACCGCGCCGGAGTCCGAGCCGATCGTCCCGACCTTCCACAGCGCCCCCGCGGAGCCCGCGGTTCGGGCCGAGCCGGTGATCCACATCGCCGAGGAGCGGGTGCTGGAGCCGATCGTCGATCCGTGGGTCGAGGAATACGAAGCCAGCCCGGCTCCGCGCCGCAGCACCGCCGCCGAGGCCCAGGGCGACCTGTACATGGACGCCGCCCCGGCCCGTTCGACCCGCCAGGCGCCGGCCGCCGATCCCTACGACGATCACAAGAAGAGCGGCTGGAGCCTGTTCGGCAAGAAGCGTCAGGCCCCGCAGGCTTCCTATCAGGCCCCTCCGGCCCAGGAGCCCGCGCCCCAGATGCGCACGACCCAGTCGGCCCAGGTCGAACCGGACATGGCCGAGGACGATCTGGAGATCCCGTCGTTCCTGCGCCGCCTGGCCAACTGATCGACGCTATCCGCTGAATAACCGAAACGCCCCGGGGTCTGCCCCAGGGCGTTTTTGGTTACGAAAAGCGAAACAATCCGAAACCTGACTTTCATTTCGCGCTTGCGAAGGCCCCGGTAGATCGTTCGTGGGGCGTATTTCGCGCGCAGAAGCGAGCACAGGTTTCACCTTGCCGGTCAGACACGACCATCATGAACGGACGATCGTCGCCCCCGCCATCATCGCGGGCGTGGGCGTGCACACCGGTCAGCGGGTGCGTCTGGCCGTGCGTCCGGCGCCGGCCGGGACGGGCATCGTCTTCGTGCGCACCGACATTTCCGACCGCGACAACCGCATTCCGGTGACAGGCGACTGTGTCATCGACGCGCGCCTGAACACCATGATCGAGAACAAGGCGGGCGTGCGCCTGTCGACGATCGAGCATCTGATGGCCGCCTTCTGCGCGCTCGGCGTGTCGAACGCCGTGGTCGAGGTGGACGGGCCCGAGCTGCCGATCCTGGACGGGTCGGCGCTGCAGTTCGTGCAGCTGCTGGACCGGGCGGGCTTCCGCCCGCAGGGCACGCCGGTCCGCTACATCGAGATACTGGAGCCGATCCGGGTGCAGGAAGGCGACAAGACCGCCGCCCTGCTGCCCTGCGACCGCTACGAGATGCGCTTCGAGATCGACTTCCCTACGCCGGTCATCGGCAATCAGGTTGTGGATTTCGTGGTCGACGAGGCCACGTTCCGTTCAGAGATCATGGCGGCTCGCACCTTCGGCTTCGCGCATGAGGTCGAGGCCCTGCGCCGCGCAGGCCTGGCCCGTGGCGGCAGCCTCGAGAACGCCGTGGTCATCGACGGGGACCAGATCCTGAACCCCGGCGGCCTGCGCATGGACCGCGAGTTCGTGAAGCACA
>JAZKHQ010000016.1:0-44172 GCA_040385285.1 Pseudomonadota bacterium | reverse complement strand
TTTGCCCAAGAGTCCATATCGACGGCAAAGTTTGGCACCTCGATGTCGGCTCATCTCATCCTGGGGCTGGAGCAGGTCCCAAGGGTATGGCTGTTCGCCATTTAAAGAGGTACGTGAGCTGGGTTCAGAACGTCGTGAGACAGTTTGGTCCCTATCTGCCGTGGGTGTACGAAGCTTGAGAGGATCTGTCCCTAGTACGAGAGGACCGGGATGGACATACCTCTGGTGGACCTGTCGTGGCGCCAGCCGCGCAGCAGGGTAGCTATGTATGGAATAGATAACCGCTGAAAGCATCTAAGCGGGAAACTAACCTCAAAACAAGGCTTCGCTGAGGATCGTGGAAGACTACCACGTTGATAGGCCAGGTGTGGAAGCGCGGCGACGCGTGAAGCTTACTGGTACTAATAATCCGATCGGCTTGATCGTTTCTCAGCAAAACTCATTCGGTTTTACTTGCCGATACAAAACGCGACGATGTCTTCTCACAATGTGCTCTGGTGGCCGCGCATAGCGCTGCTGCCTGAGCTATCCACTATCTGCCTGGTTGACCTGGTGGCTATGTCGGAGGTTCCCCACCCGATCCCATTCCGAACTCGGTCGTTAAGCCCTCCAGAGCCAATGGTACTTCGTCTCAAGGCGCGGGAGAGTAGGTCGCCGCCGGGTCTACCAGTCGGACAGCAGATTTTGGGCTATCGCCCTTCAGGCTACTTGAGCCAATGGGTATATTCTCGAACATTTCTTCCTTCACACTACCGTTTGCCGCGGGATGGAGCAGCCCGGTAGCTCGTCAGGCTCATAACCTGAAGGTCGCAGGTTCAAATCCTGCTCCCGCACCCAAAGTTTTCAAAACGCCCCTCGGTTCGCCGGGGGGCGTTTTGCGTTTCTGGTCCGTGCGACTGTCCCCGCTCGGAATCCGTGCTACCTCGCGGCCTGACATCCACGGCCCGGAAGACCCGCATGACCGACACGATCGACATCCGCCACTGGATCGGCGGCAAGTGTATCGAGACGGACCGGCCGGGCGAGAGCCTGAACCCGTCGGACACCCGCGAGATGGTCGCCCGCACACCCGACGGCGGCGAGGCCGAGGTGAACGCGGCGGTCGATGCGGCCCGCGCCGCCTTCCCGGCCTGGTCCGAGGCCTCGCCCGAGGTGCGCTCCGACATCCTCGACCGCGCCGGGACCCTGGTCATGGAGCGGCGCGAGGCGCTGGGCCGGCTGCTGTCGCGCGAGGAGGGCAAGACCCTGGCCGAGGGGATCGGCGAAACCGTCCGCGCCGGCCGCATCCTGAAGTATTTCGCCGGCGAGGCTCTGCGCCTGTACGGCCAGAACCTGGCCTCGGTCCGCCCGGGCGTGGAGATCCAGACCTATCGCCAGGCAGTCGGAGTCTACGGCCTGATAACTCCCTGGAACTTCCCGATCGCCATTCCGGCGTGGAAGGTGGCGCCGGCGCTAGCCTTCGGCAACGCCGTGGTGATGAAGCCGGCGGGGCCTACCCCCGCCACCGCCGAGGCTCTGGTCGCCATCCTGCATGAAGCAGGCCTGCCGGACGGCGTGCTGAACCTCGTCATCGGCCGCGGCCGCGTGGGGCAGGCCATCGTCGATCATCCCGGCGTTGACGGCATCAGCTTCACAGGATCTCAGGGCGTGGGCGAGGGTGTCGCCATGGGCGCGGCGAAACGTCAGGCGCGGGTGCAGCTGGAGATGGGGGGCAAGAACCCCCTGATCGTGCTCGACGACGCCGACCTTGAGCGCGCGGTGCAGATCGCTCTGGACGGATCCTTCTTCGCCACGGGCCAGCGCTGCACGGCCTCCAGCCGCCTGATCGTACAGGACGGGATTCACGACCGCTTCGTCGCCGCCTTGGCCGAGCGGGTCGCGGCGCTTCGGGTCGGCGATGCGCTCGATCCTGAAACCCAGATGGGCCCGGCGGTCAGCGAGGACCAGATGGAGACCTCCTATCGCTACATCGACATCGCGCGTGGCGAGGGCGGGCGGGTCGTCACCGGCGGCGAGCGCCTGAAGCTCGGCAAGCCCGGCTGGTACGTGCAGCCGACCCTGATCGCCGACACCGCCGCCGACATGCGCATCAACAACGAAGAGGTCTTCGGCCCCGTCGCCTCCACCATCCGGGTCAAGAGCTACGAAGAGGCCTTGGCCGTCGCCAACGGCGTCGAGTTCGGCCTGTCCGCCGGCATCGTCACCACCTCGCTGAAGCATGCGCGGGATTTCCAGGGCCGGGCGCGCGCGGGGATGGTGATGGTCAACCTGCCGACCGCCGGGGTCGATTATCACGTGCCCTTCGGCGGCACGAAGAAGTCCAGCTACGGCCCGCGCGAGCAGGGTTTCGCCGCCGCCGACTTCTTCACCCAGACCAAGACCGCCTACAGCTGGAGCTGACCGGCGGGACGCTGCGGGTCGTTCCTAGCCGCCGCCGGTCTTGTCCGGGTGCCGGACCTCATGATGATATTGGGCGAAGCCTGAAGCCGGGATCTGTTCGTCCACGCGGTCGCCGACCTGGGCCCATTGCGCCTGGATCTGTTCGGCCGCGTCCGGCGCATCGCCGACATAGATGCCCCGCGTCATGGTGATGTGCGCCTGTTCGAAGGCGCCGGCGCCGGCCAGCAGAATGACGCGGGTCGGGGCGTCCTCGGCCGCCAGGGCGACCACGCCGGGGCTGACCAGATCGGTGGACAGGCCCTTCAAGTCGTCTTCGGAGTACAGGCCCTCGGTCATCCGGGTCGCCGCGCTGGGCGCCAGGCAGTTGACGCGGATGCCGGACTTCTCGCCCTCGAGCGCCAGGGTCTGCATCAGCCCGACCAAGGCCATCTTGGCCGCGGCGTAGTTCGACTGACCGAAATTGCCGTACAGGCCCGACGACGAGGTGGTGAAGATGATCCGTCCGTAGCCCTGCTCGCGCATGTGCGGCCAGGCGGCCTTGGTCACATTGACCGACCCCATCAGGTGCACGTCGATGACCAGGGCGAAATCGTCGAGATCCATCTTGGCGAAGGTCTTGTCGCGCAGGATGCCGGCGTTGTTGACCAGGATGTCGATGGAGCCCCAGCGCGCGACAGTGTCCGCCACCATGGCCTCAACCGCCGCGCGGTCGGTGACGCTGCACACGCAGGGGACGGCCTGGCCCCCGGCGGCGTCGATCTCGGCCGCGACGGCCTCGGCGCCGGCGGCGCTCATGTCGTTGATCACGACGCGCGCGCCATGGCGGGCCAGGGCGAGGGCGTGGCTGCGCCCCAGGCCGCCGCCGCCTCCGGTGACGATGGCGACGCGGTTGGTCAGGTCGATAGTCATGTGTTCCCTCGAAAGCTTCACTGGCGGCGTGTTGTGGCCTGACACTGACCGATGGGTCAATGTTCACCCGCCGGTTAGTGAACATTGACAGCGCTGGAAATCGGTGAGACCGTCCTGTCATGGCGTCGAAGAACGCCGAGGAAACATTCGAGGAGGGGACTGCCATGAGCCACAAGCTCTGGATTACGACATCCGCCGTTGTGCTGCTGTGGGCCGGAGCCGCCCAGGCACAGCAGGTTCCGCCCGCGAGCGACGACCAGGAAACGACCGTTGAGGAAGTGGTCGTCACCGCTGAACGGCGCACCACAAACCTTCAGGAAACCGCCGTCGCCGCGACTGTGCTGAGCGGAACCGACCTGCAGAACCGGGGCGTCACCACCCTGGAGCAACTGCAGTTCGTGGCGCCGTCGACGACGGTCCAGAACTTCGGCCAGGGCAACTTCTTCAACGTGCGTGGCATCGGCAAGTCCGAGCCAACGACGGCCATCGGCGTCGGCGTCACCACCTATCGCGACGGCGTGCCTGTCTTCCCGGGCTATTTCCAGACCGAGCCCTATTACGACATCGGCAGCGTCGAACTGCTGCGCGGCCCGCAGGGCACCTTCGCCGGCACCAACGCCACCGGCGGCGCGGTCTTCATCAACGCCCGCAACCCCGACTTCAACGGGATCAACGGCTATGTGATGGCCCAGTACGGCAGCTACGACAACGTGAAGCTGCAGGGCGCGGTCAATGTGCCGCTCAGCGACACCCTGGCGGCGCGCTTCGCCATGAACCAGGAGACCCGGGAGAGCTTCCACACCATCACCGGAAACTACCAGGGGCATCCCGGCGACATCGACTCCAGCAGTCTTCGCGCCAGCCTGCTGTGGACGCCGACGCCGGCCCTGCGGGTGCTGCTGAAGGGTGACTACAACTACCTGGACTTCGGCGGCTATCCCGCCGACCCGGCCCTGGCGACCAACGACCCGTTCCACATCACCGCCAACGGTCCGAACTCGGGCGTGGACGAGACCGCGCGCGTCTCGCTGAACATCAGCTATGTGCTCGACAACGGCGTCACCCTGCGGTCGATCACCGGCTATCAGGACGGGATCAGCGAGTTTTCAACCGATCTGGACGGCACCAGCGCCCTGAACAACACCTTCTACGACCGGGTGGAGGAAGAGGTGATGTCGCAGGAGTTCAACATCGTCTCGCCCGACAATCAGCGCCTGACCTGGCTGCTGGGCGCCTTCTACCAGTACGATGACGTGGTCTTCCCCGTGACGACCTTCCCGCGGGGCGCCTATCACGTCGGCTTCCCCGAGGGCGGGTTTGACTACTACATCTTCGGCGAGACGCCGAAGGAGACCAAGGCCGTGTTCGGCCAGATCAGTTATGACGTATCGGACCGGTTCCAGGTCCAGTTCGGCGCCCGCTGGTCGGAAAGCACCTCGACCAACGACAACGTCTACACAACCTATCCCGCGTTCGCCCTGATCCTGCTTCAGAACGACGAAGTCACCGCCGAGAAGACCACGGGCAAGCTGAGCCTCAACTACAAGTTCGACGACAACAACTTCGTCTATGGTTTCGTCGCCACGGGCTTCAAGATGGGCGGCCTCAACGCGCCGAACTTCTATGTGCCGGCGAGCTCCTTCGGGCCGGAAGACGTCACCGACTATGAACTGGGGTGGAAGTCGACGATGTTCGATGGCCGCGTCCGCACCCAACTGGGCGCCTATTACATGGTCTATGAGGGCTTCCAGGTCTACGTCAGCGACCCCTCGGTGCCACTGTTCAGCTCAATCGTGAACGTGGCGGGCGAAACGGTCCTGAAGGGCATCGAAGCCTCGGCTCAGATGCGGTTCGGTCAATGGTCCGCCGATGTGGGGGCCGCCGTCTCAAGCTCGGAACTCGGCAAGTTCTACGCCGTCGATCCGCGCCTGCCGCGTGTCGCCTGCAATCCCGAAACCGGGCCCGCCGCCGGCAACTGCCAGAACCTGGAGGGCCACAGCCAGAGCTATGCGCCGGAGTTCACCTTCAACGCCGGGCTGCAGTACGAGTTCACCCTCAGTGATGGGGCGACCCTGACGCCTCGGATCGACTACGCGCACATCGGCGAGTCCTGGACCTCGATCTTCAACAACCCGGCGCTGGGCGACCAGCTCGAGGCGCGCAATCTGGTCAACCTGAAGCTGACCTATCAGGTCAATGACTGGACCCTGTCGGCCTATGCGCTGAACGCCACGGACCAGACCTATATCGCCGCGATCAATGCGGGCCTGCGCTACGCAGGCGCGCCGCGGCAGATCGGTCTGAACCTGCTGCGGACCTTCTAGGTCCGGTCGAGAGGGCGGCGGCCTGCGTCGCCGCCCTCAAGCCGCCCGCCGCAGATCGGCGGACGTTTCTGTAAAGCGTGGACTCCTCCTCCCATGGCTGCTGCCGCTATCGCCAATTTCAATACGGCCACGTCGATGGCCCGGGGCCGAGTGCAGCCGGCATGATCGAATCCCGCTTCAGCCCGATGCAGGACCATGCCCTGACGGTGGACCGCTTCCTGGACCACGGCGCCAAATGGCATGGCCGGGCGAGGGTGGTCACGGCCGGCGAGGATGGTGACGCCGTCGTCGGCTATGCCGAGCTGCGCGAGCGGGCGAACCGGTTGTCGGGCGGCCTGCTGGACCTGGGGCTCGGTGTCGGCGACCGCGTCGCCACCCTGGCCTGGAACACCCAGCATCATGTCGAGGTCTGGTACGCCGCCATGGGCGCGGGCCTGGTCTGCCACACCCTGAATCCGCGCCTGACCGTCGCCCATCTGGCGGCCATGATCATCGAGGCGAACGACCGGGTGCTGGCCGTGGGCGCGGGCCTGGCGCCTCTGGCCCAGGCGCTGGTCGCGGCCTGTCCCTGCATCGAACAGCTGATTCTGCTCGACGGCGACCGGCCGATGACGGCCCCGGGCCGGGCGCCCGTCCGGGATATCGAGACCCTGCTGGTCCAGCACGGCCGCGCGGTCGAATGGGGCGGGTTCGACGAACGGTCGCTGGCGGGATTGTGCTTCACCTCCGGCACCACGGGCGCGCCCAAGGGCGTGGTCTATACCCATCGCTCCAACTACCTGCACACCCTGCGGGCGCTTCAGGCGGACGCCATCGCGCTGACCGCCGAGGACGTGATCCTGGTCGCCGTGCCGATGTTCCACGCCAACGCCTGGGGCCTGCCGTTCGCGGCGCCGGCGGTGGGGGCGGGGCTGGTTCTGCCCGGTCGGGTCACGGACGGCCGCAGTCTGGCGGGCCTGATCAACCGTCACGGGGTCACCGTGGGCGTCGGGGTGCCTACGGTGTGGCTGGGCCTTCTGGATCACCTTGACGCCACGGGCGGCGAGACGCCTAGCCTGGAGCGCATCATCATCGGCGGTTCCAGCTGCCCTGAAGCCCTGCTGAAGCGGATGGAGAGCCGCCTGGACTGCACCGTCCAGACCAGTTGGGGCATGACCGAACTGTCGCCGCTGGGCACGATTTCCCCCCGCAGCGACAAGCCCGGCGCCGCGCGTGGTTCAGGCCGTCCTCCCATGGGGCTTGACCTGCTGCTGACGGACGCGCGGGGCGTTCCCCTCCCGAAACAGCGCAACGTCGAGGGCCGGCTGAAGGTGCGCGGCCAGAGCGTGGTCGACACCTATTACGGCGCATCGGGCTCCGCGCTGGATGCCGACGGCTGGTTCGACACGGGCGATCTGGCGGTCATCGATGACGAGGGCGCCCTGACCCTCGCCGGCCGCTCGAAGGACCTCATCAAGTCGGGCGGCGAGTGGATCAACCCGGTGGAGATCGAGGAGATCGTCGGCGCCCTGCCGTCGATCGGCCTGGTCGCGGTGATCGGCAGCGCTGACCCGAAATGGGGCGAACGCCCCCTGATGGTCATCGAACAGACCCAAGGCCAGGACGTGGATGACGGGACGCTGAAGGCCAGTCTCAAGGGCCGCGTCGCCGACTGGTGGATCCCCGACCGGATCGTCCGGGTCGAGACCATGCCTCTGGCCGCGACGGGCAAGATCAACAAGACGCTGCTTCGCGCCACCTACGGGGGCGCTTAGGATGACCGATGTCTCCATCGAGTCGGCGCGTCGCTTCCTGCATGCGCCGAGCCGTCCTGAGGTTCCGGTCATGCCCACCCCCACCCGTCCTCCACGCCGCAAGGCCGAGCAACGCGCTGAAAGCCTGGAGCAGATCCTCGATGCGGCCGAGGAGCTGTTCTCCAGGCACGGCCTGCATGGGGTGACCATCAAGGACATCGCCGACAAGGTCGGGGTCCACAAGTCGCTGGTCCACTACTACTTCACCGACAAGCAGGACGTGTTCGACAAGGTGATGGCCCGCCGCGCGCCGATCACCAGCGGCCGACGGATGGATGCGCTCGAGGCCTATGAGAAGGCGGCGAACGGCAAGCCGACGGTCGAGGGCGCGCTGCGCGCCTTCCTGGACACGGACTTGGACACCTACTCATCGGGCGGCGAGGGATGGCGCAACTTCGGCGCGCTCGGCGCCCAGCTGAACAATACGCCGGCCTGGGGCGCCGAGGTCATGGACCGGCTGTTCGATCCGGTCGTGCTGCGCCTGATCGGCCTGCTGAAGGCGGCCATGCCGGACGCCTCGGACGAGGACATCTTCTGGGGCTATCACTTCGTCACCGGCGCCCTGACGCTCAGCCTGGCGCGCACGGGACGGATCGACCACCTGTCCGGCGGCCTGTGCCGGTCGGATGACTTCGACGCCATCAAGGCCCGCATGGCGACCTTCATGGCCCACGGCTTCATCGGCATGTGCGAGAGCCGCGCGGCCGAACGGCGAAAGCCACCGGCGCCATGACCGGAACCGGCGGCCTTCCGTTCGCGGCGAGCCCCGAGGCCGCCGGTTTCGATGCAGGGCGCCTGTCACGCCTCGATGACTACATGTCGGGCATGGTCGCGACCGGGCAGGTCGCGGGGACCTCGACCCTGCTGATGCGGCATGGACAGGTCATCGACTTCAAGACCTTCGGCCATGCGCGTCTGGGCGACGCGGCGCCCCTGGGCCGGGACGCCATCTTCCGCATCTATTCGATGACCAAGCCGGTCACGGGCGTGGCCCTGATGATCCTGTTCGAGGAGGGCCGCTGGACCCTCGACGATCCGGTCACGCGCTTCCTGCCCGAACTGGCTGGCCTGAAAGTCTGCACCGGCGTCGGCGCCGACGGGGCGATGCTGGTCGAGGACGCCGTCCGCCCGCCGACCATGCGCGAACTGATGAGCCACACCGCCGGCTTCGGCTACGGCCTGTTCGACTTCCATCCGGTGGAGCGGGCGTATCGGGCCGCGGGCGTTCTGCAATCCGGCGGGCTGGACGAGCTGCTGCACCGCGTGGCGGCGATCCCGCTGATGTTCCAGCCGGGGACCGAGTGGTTCTATTCCATCGCCTGCGAGCTTCAGGGCCTGATCGTCGAACGGCTTTCGGGCCAGACCTTCGGCGCCTTCCTGCAGGATCGGATCTTCGGGCCGCTGGGCATGGCCGACACCGGCTTCCAGACGCGGCCGGACAATGTGCACAGGCTGGCTGCCATCTATCGCGCCGACGGCGCGGGCGGGCTGAAGGAGGCGACGACCGCCTTCGACATGCCGATCAATGACTACACCCGCCCGCCGTCCATGGAGGGCGGGGGCGGCGGGCTGGTCTCGACCGCCATGGACTACGCCCGTTTTTGCCAGATGATCCTGAACCGAGGCGTGCTGGACGGCGTACGCATCCTTCAGCCCGCGACGGTCGACCTGATGGCCACGAACGTCATTCCCGACGCGGTGCTGGCCGTCGCCAATCCGTTCCGCCTGCTGCCCTTCAGCCCCGCCTTCGGCTTCGGCCTGGACTTCGCCGTGATGCTCGACCCCAGGGCCCTCGGCGCCGTCGAGGGACGCGGGACGTTGAGCTGGGGCGGGGGCGGGGGGACCTGGTTCTGGATCGACCCCGAGAAAGATCTTGTCTTCGTCGGCCTGATCCAGCGTCTGGCCGACCCCGTCAGCGACGCCTTCCGCAAGGAGGCCCGCACCCTTGTCTACGCAGCCCTGACCCACCCGGAAAAATAGACGGGCCCCAAGGTCCGCTTCACTGAGGAAACGATCATGAGCGCCATCGGCGAAACACCCACCGCACCGGCCGGCGGCGTCGGCCGCCAAGCCTGGCTCGCGCTCGGCGTCCTGTGGTTCATCTATGTGCTGAACTTCCTGGACCGGCAGCTGCTGTCGATCCTGGCCAAGCCGATCCAGGACGCGCTGCACATCACCGACGGCCAGCTGGGCTTGCTGGGCGGGCTCTATTTCGCGTTCTTCTACTGCTTCATCGCCATTCCGGTGGGCTGGCTGGCCGACCGCACCAACCGCGTGGCCGTCGTGTCCGTCGCCTGCGGCATCTGGAGCGCGGCGACAGCGGCCTGCGGCCTGTCGCAGAACTTCGGCCAGCTGGCGACGTCGCGGATGACGGTGGGCTTCGGCGAGGCCGGGGGCGTGCCGCCGTCCTACGCCATCATCACCGACTACTTCCCGCCGGGCCGCCGCGGCATGGCGCTGGGCCTCTACAACCTCGGGCCGCCCGTCGGCGCGGCCTTGGGCATCGCCTTCGGCGCCTCCATTGCAGCGGCCTTCAGCTGGCGCGATGCTTTCATCGCTATCGGCGTGATCGGCCTGGTCACCGCCATAGCCGCGCCCTTCATCATCAAGGAGCCGAAGCGGGGCGGCCTCGATCAGGCCGTCGGCGCGCCGGCCCTCGCCAAGGCCGGCTTCTGGTCCACGGTGCGGATGTTCTTCTCGCGGCCGTCGCTGGTGCTGGCGGCGTTCGCCAGCGGCATCACCCAGATCATCACCTACGGCCTCGGCAACTTCGCCGTCCTGTTCCTGATGCGCGAGAAGGGCATGACCTTGCAGGATGTCGCCCTGTGGTACGCGCTCGTCGTCTTCTTCTGCATGGGCGGCGGCATCTTCGCCTCCGGCTGGCTGATCGACCGGTTCACCCGCCGGTCCAAGAAGGCCTACGCCCTGCTGCCGGCGATCTCGCTGACGCTGGCCGTGCCGCTTTATGTCGCGTTCGTCTGGGCGCCGTCGTGGCCTCTGGCGCTGGCGCTGCTGTGCGGCCCGACCTTCCTGAACTACTTCTACCTGTCGTCCTGCGTCGCCCTGGTCCAGGCCGAGGTTCAGCCGAACCAGCGGGTCATGTCCGGCGCCCTGTTGCTGCTGGTGATGAACTTCGTCGGCATGGCCGTGGGTCCGACCTATGTGGGCGCGGCCAGCGATTGGCTCCACGCAGCGCATCCCGCGAATTCGCTGCAGATCGCGCTCTACAGCCTGACGCCGGTCTATCTGGTGGCCATCACCCTGTTCCTGTGGCTGGCCAGGGTGCTGGGCCGCGACACCTCGCGCGCGGGAGGCGCGGCATGAGGGCCCTGATCCATCGACTGACCGTCGCGGCCGGGCTGACGGCGACGCTCGCCGCCTGCGCCGCCATGGCGTCGGTGCGTTCCGCGCCGCCGACCGATCCGCTTGTAGTCGCCGCCCCCGCCGGCGCTGTGCGCGGCCGGGCCGAGGGCGACATCCGCGCCTTCAAGGGCATCCCCTACGCCGCGCCGCCGGTGGGGGAGATGCGCTGGCGTCCGCCGGCTCCGCTCGCGCCCTGGACCGGTGTGCGCAACGCCGCCCAGTTCGGCGCGGCCTGCGTCCAGCCCACGCCCGGCGCGCCCAACATCTATTCCCAGGACCTGGGCGTCACCAGCGAGGACTGCCTGACCCTGAACGTCTGGTCGCCGAGCGCGGCGGACAAGACGCCGGTGGTCGTGTGGATCCACGGCGGTTCTCTGAGCGCGGGCTCCAGCAAGGAGCGGCTGTACGACGGCGTCCGGCTGGCGTCCGAGGGCGTGGTGGTCGTCTCGATCAACTACCGGCTCGGCGTGTTGGGCTATCTGGCCCACCCGGACCTCAGCGCGGAGTCGGCCGCCGGCCTGTCCGGCAACTACGGCCTGATGGATCAGATCCAGGCCCTGCGCTGGGTGCAGCAGAACATCGCGGCCTTCGGCGGAGACCCGGCCAACGTAACCATCGCGGGTGAGTCCGCCGGTGGGCTCAGCGTCATGTATCTGATGGCCTCGCCCTATGCGCGCGGCCTGTTCTCGAAGGCCATCGCCCAGAGCGCCTACATGATCTCCACGCCCGAGCTGAAGCAGGCCCGCTTCGGCGCGGCGTCAGCCGAGGAGACAGGCGCGACCCTGAGCCGTCGGCTGCAACTGCCCAGTCTGCGCGCCATGCGGGCGGCGGACGCGCAGGCCCTGACGGACGGGGCGGCGATGAGCGGCTTCCTGCCCTTCGCCGCGGTGGACGGACAGATCATGCCCGGCCAGCTGGTCGATGTGTTCGAGCAGGGCAAGCAGGCGCCCGTGCCGATCCTGGCGGGGTTCAACAGCGGCGAGATCCGTTCGCTGCGCTTCCTGGCCCCGCCCGCGCCGGGAAGCGCCGCCGATTACGAGCGCATCGTGCGCGAGCGCTACGGCGACCTCGCTGACGAATTCCTGCGGCTCTATCCGTCGTTGGACATGGCCGAGAGCATCCTCGCCACCACGCGCGACGCCCTCTACGGCTGGACGGCCGAGCGGCTGGTGCGCAACCAGACCACCATGGGTCAGCCGTCGTTCCTGTATCTGTTCGACCACGGCTATGCGGCGGCGGATTCCGCGAACCTGCACGCCTTCCACGCCAGCGAACTCCCCTACATGTTCGGCAATCCGGACCGCACGCCGCCGCGCTGGCCTCGGGTTCCGGAGGCGGCGAGCGAGACGGCCCTGTCGGACGCCATGGTCGATTACTGGGTCAGTTTCGCCCGTACCGGTCAGCCGGTGGCCGAGGGCGCGGCTGCCTGGGCGGCCTATGGCGACACAGGCGCCTACATGATCTTCGCGGACGCGCCCCGTGCCGGCTTCGGGCTGATGCCGGGCATGTATGCGCTGCACGAACAGGCCATGTGCCGCCGCCGTGCATCCGGGACCCTGGCCTGGAACTGGAACGTGGGCCTGGTCTCGCCAAATCTGGGAGGCCGGACGCCCGCCTGTCCCTGAGTCGCGGTCTGCACGAAATCTGCACCGCCTTTCCGTTGATCGTCCTCGCATCGGACCATCGCGTCTGAACCGCGCCTGACCAGAACGGTCCTCCTGAAAAGGGAGGATTCCTCATGGCGACAGCGCGCCGTTCGTTTCGCGTCTCGGTCGGGTTCAAGGTGGCGGTCGCCGCCGTGCTGGTCGGCTTGGCCGATGTGCTGTTCTTCAGTCACGATCTCGGGTCCAGCGTCGGCGCCTTCGCCCTCGCCTGGCTGATCGGCACCGTGCTGGCGCGGCCGGGGATGCTGCGCGACCGGCGGGCGATTATAGCGGTCCTTGCGGCCATGCTGATGGCCGGGGTCATGATCGATCGGCCCGGATTGCTGAGCTGGGGCCTGTTCGCCATGGCCATGATCGTGGCCGCCATGTCGGCGCGGGTGGCGCGCGGCGAGCCGGCCTGGCGCTGGGGCCAGCGCTTCATCGTCCAGGGGGTGGTCGGCGCCTTCGGGCCCCTGATAGGTCTGCGGCGGTTCATGCGGGTGCGACGGGTGACGCGCGGCCTGTCGGTGCCGGGCCTGATCGGGATCGTGGCGCTGCCGCTCTTCGGCGCCGTCGTCTTCATCGGCCTGTTCGCGGGCGCCAATCCGATCATCTCTGACGCGCTGGCCAGCATCACCCTGCCGCCGATCTCCTTCGAGACGGTGGTGCGGATGGCGTTCTGGGGTCTGGTTCTGGTCACGGTCGGCGCGACCCTGAGGCCCCGGTGGCGGCGCAAGCTGGTCAGCCTGCCGTCAGGCGGAACCGGCCTGATCGTCGGCGTGAACGCGGCCTCGGTCACCCTGTCGCTAGCGGTGTTCAACCTGCTGTTCGCGGTTCAGAACGGCCTCGACCTCGCCTTCCTGTGGAGCGGCGCCTCCCTGCCGGAGGGGATGACCCTGGCGGAATACGCCCATCGCGGCGCCTATCCCCTGATCGTCACGGCGCTGCTGGCCGGAGCCTTCGTGCTGATCACCCTGAGGCCGGGGTCGGAGACGGCGACGCGTCCGCTGGTGCGCGGGCTGGTGATCCTGTGGGTCACGCAGAACATGCTGCTGGTGGCGTCCAGCATGCTGAGGACGCTGGACTACATCGACGCTTACGCCCTGACGCGGTTCCGGCTGGGGGCGCTGATCTGGATGGCGCTGGTGGGGTTGGGGCTGCTGCTGATCTGCTGGCGCTTGCTGCGTGACCGCAGCGCCCACTGGCTGATCAACGCCAATCTGACCGCCCTGCTGCTGGTGCTGGGGGCAGTCAGCGTGGTTGATCTCGGAGCGATCACGGCCGCCTGGAACGTGCGCCATGCGCGGGAAGTGGACACCACGGGCGCCGCGCTGGACCTCTGCTATCTGGCCCAGCTGGGCTCCGCTGCCGTCGTATCAGTGGCCGAGCTGGAGGCCACAACGACAGACCCGCACCTTAAGGCCAGAGCTGGCGCGGTCCGGCGAAGCATCCAGTCCTGGATGGGGGACCGGCAGGATGACTGGCGCGGCTGGATCTGGCGCGACGAGCGGCGGCTGGCGCGTATCGAGGCACTGGTCGGCGGCGCCGGGAGCGATCAGGGCGAGACGGACTGCAACGGCTATCTGATCCCCCAAGCCATTCCGCCCGCGCCGCCTTCGCCGACCTACGCCCCGTTGACGCCGGCGACGGGAGGCTGAACATGGCGATCATGCAGCGCACCGTCCTGGTGGTCGATGACGACCCCCACATCCGCGATCTTCTGGTCTTCGCCCTTCAGAAAGCCGGCCTGGCGACGCGCGAGGCGGCGGACGGGGAGGCGGCGCTGGCCGATCTCGCGGCGCACCGTTCCGACCTTGTGATCCTCGACATCAACATGCCGCGCATGGACGGGATCGAGACCTGTCGCCGCATCCGGGCGAAGGACGACATCCCGGTGCTGTTCCTGTCGTCGCGGGACGATGAGATCGACCGCGTGCTGGGCATAGAGCTGGGCGCGGACGACTATGTGACCAAACCCTTCAGCCCGCGCGAGGTAGTGGCCCGGGTCGCCGCCATCCTGCGCCGCCTGACGCGCACACCGCCGCCGCTGCCGTCCGGCGGGGTCGAACACGGCCAGCTGGCGCTGGACGCCGAGGGCTGGCGCGCCTCGTGGAACGGGACGGAAGTGCCGCTGACTGTCACCGAATTCGCCATCGTCCGCATCCTGGCCGGGGCGCCGCGGATGGTGTTCACGCGCGAGGCCATCATCGACCGGGTGCACGGCCCCGGCTTCGCCATGACCGACCGCACCATCGACAGCCATATCCGCAACCTGCGCGGCAAGTTCCAGGCGGCGGGCGGCGGCGACGTGATCGAGACCCGCGCGGGGCTGGGCTATCAGCTGGGTCCCTGCGTCGGCGCCGCGGCGTGATCGAAGGCTTCCGCGCCTTCGTCCGGAGGCATTGGCCTCGGCTCAGACTGCGCGCCATCCTGCTGTCGGTGCTGATCTTCGCGGCCATCCTGCCAGGCGTCAGCGCGATCTTCCTCAGGGTCTACGAGAACACCCTGGTGCGCCAGACCGAAGCGGAGCTGGTCGCCCAGAGCGTGGCCCTGTCGGCAGCGGCGGAAAGTCTCTGGCCGGGCGCACAGCCACGAGCGGCGACCGAAGAAGAGCGCCGCCACCCAGGCTATTACCGACCACAACCCGCGACGATCGACCTGCGCGCCACGCCGGTCCTGCCGCCCCGGCCCGCGGCGCGTCCGGCGACAACGCCGACCGATCCCGACGCTACGGTGCTTGCCCGGCGGCTCCAGCCGATCATGGATGAGACCAGCCGCACGACCCTAGCCTCGATCATCGTGCTGGACCGCAATGGCGTGGTTGTCGCGGGTTATGGCCTGGGCGGCGACTGGAGCGGTCTGCCCGAGGTGCAGGGGGCCCTGCGAGGCGAGCCGCAGACGGTTCTGCGGCGCAACGGAGACTATCACCCCCGCTATTCGATGGAGTGGCTCAGCCGCGCTTCGGCCCTGCTCATTCATCACGCCCAGCCGATCATCGTGGACGGGCGGACGAGGGGGGTGGTGCTGACGTCCCGGTCGCCGCGCGCCCTGTTCAAAGGCATCTATCAGGACCGTGGCAAGATCGCGCTGGGCATCATCGGCACACTCGGTTTCATCGCCGTGCTGGCCCTGCTGGTGGCGCGCGGCATCGCCCTGCCGATCGAACGGCTCAGCCAGGCTGCGCGCGAGGTGACCTCCGGCGGCGGCGCGCCCCCGCCGCCGCCCGCGACAGCCGCGATCGAGATACAGGCGCTGTACGAGGACTTCGGCCTGATGGCCGAGGCGGTCGAGCGGCGCTCTCGCTATCTGCGCGACTTCGCCGCCGCCGTCAGCCACGAGTTCAAGACGCCGCTGGCCGGGATCCAGGGCGCCGTCGAACTGCTGCAGGACCACGGAGCCGGCATGAAGCCCGCCGAGCGCCGGCGTTTCCTCGACAACATCGCCGCCGACAGCCGGCGTCTGTCCGCTCTGGTCACGCGGCTGCTCGATCTCGCCCGCGCCGACATGGCCCGACCCGAGACCGGCCTGTCAGTCGATATCGCCCCGGCCGTGGCCAAGGCCGTGGACGCTCGCAGCCACGATCTTCGGATTGACATCGACCTGACCGGCGCCGTCCCCGTGTCGGTTCCGGCGACAACGGTGGAACTGGTGCTGGCGACCCTGTTCGAGAACAGCCGGCAGGCCGGGGCCGGGGCGGTCAAGGTTTCGGTGAAGGCGGACGAGGAGGCTGTGGTCCTGATCGTCGCCGACGACGGGCCGGGCGTGGCCGCGGGCGACGCGGCGCGCATCTTCGAACCCTTCTTCACCACCCGGAGGGGCGAAGGCGGGGCCGGGCTGGGACTGTCGATCGCTTCGGCGCTGCTGGCCGCGAACAGGGGCACGCTGGCGCTCAGCCTTGCGAAGCCCGGGGCCGCCTTTGAGGTTCGCCTTCCGCGCGCTGGGGAGGGTTGAGCCGCAAGGGCGGCACGCTTGGAGCAGCGGGTTTCGCCTCCGACGAGCGGTTGCGATTCAGCCCTTAACCTGTTCGACTGGCTCAAGGTTGCTGGATGCCGGGCATGGGGACGAACGCGGTGATAGAGGAGGCCGGCGCGGCGGCGGACGCCTATGAGCCGCTCACGGCCGGCCACCTGTTCTTTCTGCTGCATCACCTGGTTCGACAGCGCGAGAACGCCCTTGGACGGGAACTGGCCGACGCCGGTCTGACCCTGGCGCAATGGCAGGTGCTGGCGACCCTGAGCCGGCTGGACAGGGCCGCGATGGGCGAGGTCGCGGCCTTTTGCGCCACCGACCGCACGACCCTGACCCGCACCGTTGATCGTCTGGTCGAGGAAGATCTCATCCGGCGGGAGCGCGATCTGGCCGACCGGCGCCAGGTGCATCTGAACCTGACCGAGAAAGGGCGGCGGACATTTGCTCACGCCCAGGTCCATGTGACCCGGTTCAATGATCGCATCACGGGCGTGCTGAACCCGGAGGAAGTGGCGCGGCTGCAGCCCATGATCCGCAGCGTCCTGGTCGAGGTGCTGGATGACAAGGACTGGATCGACGACCTTATGGCCTTCCGGCGCCTGAAAGCTTCGGGTCCCGTGACCTGAGCCGCATCGGACCTCAGTATGGGGTCCACTGAAGGGTGACGCCGACCGTGCGTGGCTGTAGCGGTGTCGCCGCCAGGGCTTCCGGCAGCCGGAAAGGGTCCCCGAAGGAGAAGGTGTTGGCCCGGCTGTCGAAGGGATTGTCGACAAAGGCGCGCAAGGCCCACTGCTCCGCCTCGAAGCCGGCCGACAGTCGGCCCGTCACATAGTCGCCCATGCGTGAACGCCGGTCGGCGTCGAAGGTCAGGCGAGACATCGCCGATGTAGGCCAGCCCAGCGTCCGCCGTCATGACGATGTCGCGGATCCATGGGCGCCGCCAGCTGGCGTGAAGGTTGGCCGACACGGCCGGCACGCCGGGCAGGCCGGCGTCGCCACGCGTGTTGAAGTTGGCGCTCGGGTGGGTGATCCTGGGATCCGCCAGAAGGGCGTTGCCGCTCAGCTCCAGCTCCTCGTTGATGCGCCAGCGGGTTTCGACCTCCAGTCCCTGGTTCTCTCCGTCGCCGACATTCACCGCATAGGCCAGGCCGCTGGGCAGGAACTGGTCGCTCTGGATATTGTCCCACTTGGCCAGGAAGGGCGACGTTCGTACGAGACGGCGTGCCGCGCGCGCAGGGGGAGCAGGCGTGGCCGCCCTACGATCAGGATCGCGCCTATATGGCGTTCGAGGATGCGCCGCATCCGCGAGCCGGCCCGCCCAACGCCTTCGCCCTTCACGAAGCGGTCGTGTGCAGGCGCCGGGCACAGGGCAGCCTGGCCTGGCACTGGAACGTCGGCATGATCGCGCCGCCCCTGCCTCCACGAACGTCGGGGTGTGAATGATCAGCGGGGCGCCTTCCGTCTGGCGCTGACTCAGGCGTGAACCACCGCCCGTTGCCGCAGAACATCCAGGACGCTGTCGAACACCAGGCCTCGTGCACGCAACAGGACGAGCAGATGGAAGACCAGATCGGCGGCCTCACCGGCCAGTTCCGCATCGTCTCCAGCCACGCCGGCCAAGGCCGTCTCCACGCCTTCTTCCCCGACCTTCTGCGCCACGCGCTTCACCCCTTCGGCCAGAAGCCGCGCGGTCCAGCTTTGCGCCGGATCGGCCGACGCTCGCGCCGCGATGGTTGCTTCCAGCCGGGCCAGCCGCCCCAGACCTGGCGCATCCTCATCGCCGAAGCAGCTGGTGGTCCCCAGGTGACACGCGGGACCCATCGGCCGCACCTTCAGCACCAAGGCGTCGCCGTCACAGTCGGGAGTGACGGACACGACCTTCAGCCGGTTTCCGCTGGTCTCGCCCTTGCGCCAGCGTCCGTTGCGCGAGCGGGAGAAGAAGGTCGCCTCGCCGCTGTCAAGCGTCTCATCCAAGGCCGCGCGATCCATATAGGCCAAGGTCAGGACCTGCAGCGTGTCCGCATCCTGGACCACCGCCGGGATCAGGCCGTCGCCTTTGGCGAAGTCGAGGGCGGCGAAATCGAAAATGGATGGGTCGAACGTCATGGGCGCACCTCGATGCCCGCTGCGGCGAGCGAAGCCTTCAGGGTGGGAATGGCGATGGCGCCGGTGTGGAAAACGCTGGCCGCCAATGCGCCCGAGACATCGGCCCGCTCGAACACCTCTGCGAAATCCTTCTCCGATCCGGCCCCGCCGGACGCCACCAGGGGAATGGTCAGCCGTGCCCGCGCCGCCGCCAGCTGTTCGATGTCATAGCCGCGCCGCACCCCGTCCCGGTCGATGCAGTTCAGCACGATCTCTCCGGCGCCGAGGCGCTGCGCCTCGACGATCCAGTCCATGGTCAGGCGCCCCGCGCCGCGCCGGGCATCGGGATCGCCGGTATATTGATGCACCATCCAGTCGCCATCCTGGAACTGGCTGTCCACGCCGACGACGACGCATTGCTGGCCCAGTCTCTGCGCCATCTCGCCGATCAGCTCGGGCCGCTCCAGGGCCGGGGAGTTGATCGACACCTTGTCGGCGCCGTGATCGAGGCAGGCCGCCGCCTGGTCGGCGCTGCGGATGCCGCCGGCGACGCAGAACGGGATGTCCAGCAGCCGCGCGATCGACTTCACCCAGCCGTAGTCGAGCGTCCGCCCCTCGGGGCTCGCGGTGATGTCGTAGAAGACTAATTCGTCGGCGCCCTCGTCGCGATAGCGTGCGGCCAGTTCTGCGGCGTCGCCCATGTCGCGGTGTCCCTCGAAGCGGACGCCCTTGACCACGCGGCCCTCCTTCACGTCGAGGCAGGGAATGATGCGGCGGGCCGTCATCGGACAGCCTCGATGGCTTCGCCTACCGTGAACCGCCCCTCATAGAGCGCGCGCCCGACGATGGCCCCGTCACAGCCGATGGCCCTGGCGGCCTGCAGATCGGCGAGAGACGAGACGCCGCCGGAGGCCTGCACCGCCAGATCCGGGCGACGCGTGCGCACCTCGGCCAGCAGCTCGATATTTGGCCCGGTCAGGGCGCCGTCGCGGCCGACGTCGGTGACCAGCAGGTGCCGCACAGTTCCCGGCGGATAGCGATCCAGCGCGGCCCACAGATCGACATCCGCCGCCTCGCTCCAGCCTTTCAACGCGGGAATCGGGACGCCGTCAGCGATCTTCACATCCATAGCCAGGATCAGCGTCTCCGGCCCGAACCGGCCGAGCCAGCGCGCGACCTCATCCGGCTTCGTGACGGCCAGCGAGCCGACCACGACCCGGGCGACCCCGGCGTCGAGCAGGCGCGACACGTCATCGGCGGAACGGATCCCGCCGCCGGACTGGATCTTCATCGCGACCGAGCCCGTCAGCTCGCCGATCAGGTTGTGCTGCATGGCCCGGCCCGCCTCGGCGCCGTCCAGATCGACGATGTGGACCCAGCCCGCGCCCTCGGCCGCGAAGGCCGCGAGCCTCGCTGCGGGCCGCTCGTCATACTGCGTCACCTGATCAAACCGGCCGTGCATCAGCCGCACACAGACGCCGCTCTTCAGGTCGATGGCCGGATAGACGATCACGCGGGCAGCTCCAGGAAGTTCTTCAGGATACGGGCGCCGGTCTCTGCCGAGCGCTCCGGGTGGAACTGGCAGCCCCAGCGGTTTCCACTGCGGACTACCGCCGGAACCACGCCGCCGTAGTCGGCGGTCGCCACCGTCGCCGGGCCGTCAGGGCAGACGAAGCCGTGGACGAAATAGGCGTATGCGCCATCCTCGATCCCGTCCGTCAGCGGGTCGTCGCGGGTGCTGGTCAGGCGGCTCCAGCCCATGTGCGGCACGGTGCGTTCGGATGCGGGTTCGATGGCGCAGACCTTGCCGGGAATGAGGGCCAGCAACTCAACGCCCTCACCCTCCTGGCTGCGCTCGAACAGCAGTTGTTGTCCCAGACACACGCCGAGCAGGGGTCGGGGAAAGGCGCGGATGGGTTCGACCAGCCCCAGCGCCTCAAGCCGGGCCATGGCGTAGCCTGCGGCGCCGACGCCGGGCAGGATCAAACGCTCGGCCCCAGCCAGTGCAGCGGGACTGTCGGTCAACCGAACGGTCGCCCCCAGCCGCTCCAGCGCGAACTGGACCGATGCGGTGTTGCCGGCGCCGTAGGCGAGGACGGTGACGACGCTCACAGCACGCCCTTGCTGGACGGCACCACGTCGCTCTCGATGCGGATGGCCTGGCGCAGGGCGCGGCCGAAGGCCTTGTAGACCGCCTCAGTCTTGTGGTGGTCGTCGTCCCCCGTGACCGTGACGTGGATGGCGGCGCCCAGGTGTTCGGCCAGCGACCGGAAGACGTGGGCGGTCAGGTCGGTGCGGTAGTCACCGATGAAGGGTGTGGCGAACGTCCCCTCGAACACCGGATAGGGTCGGCCCGACAGGTCGATGGAAACCGCCGCATTGGCCTCGTCCATCGGCAGGACGAAGCCGTAGCGGGCCACGCCCTTGCGGTCGCCCAGCGCCTGTTTCAGCGCCTGCCCGAATGCGATGGCCGAGTCCTCGATGGTGTGGTGCGGATCGGTGTGGAGATCGCCCTCGCAGGCCAGCCGCAGAGAGAAGCCGCCGTGCAGCGCAACCTGCTCCAGCATGTGGTCGAAGAAGCCGACGCCGGTCCGGATGCTGACGGGGCCGGCGGCGTCGAGATCGACCGCGCAGACGATGCGCGTCTCCTTCGTGTCGCGCACGGCCTGACCGGTCCGGTGCGGGCGAGAGACAGCCGTTTCGACACCGAGGGCCGAGAGGGTCAGGTCATTGCGTTCTCGCCGCTCGAAGACAGGCACGCTCAAGGCGTCGTCGATCTCGAACGGCGTGCCGACGGCGCGAAGGCGCGCGGTGACAGCTTCGAAGCTGCTGGGTTGAAGCCGCAGGAACGGGCCGGGTCCGCCGCCGACGCGCATCAGGCCGTTCAGTGCTGCCTCCATGCGCCTGCGTTCGCCGCGCACGGTTTGGATCCGGCTCGCGGTTTCACTGACACGCGATGAATCCAGCGCCTGCATGGCCAGTCGGACCGAAGGCTCCGGCAGGGCATGAGGTTCGAGCACGGCGGCGATCTGTCCGATCACCTCCGGGGCTGCAATGACGGCGCCGATGCGCGCGCCGGCCAGACCGTAGGAGAGGGACAGGCTGCGGATGACGACCAGGCTGGGCGTCGTCATGACATGAGGCGCGGCTGAGGGTTGGTCGGCGAACTCGACGGCGCCTTCATCGACGACTGAAAGAGCCGGCGCGCGCTCCCGGGCATCGCGCAGCACGATGTCCACGGGCCCTCCGCCCGCCGTGATGTGCGCGAACGGCGCGGCGTTCTCCTTGCCCGGATATAGCGCCAGCAAGGCCGTGAAAGGCTCTGCTTCCGGCGCGATCACTCGTCCGTCGCTGCGGGCTGCCAGCCGGCAGATCAGCTCGAAGCCATGCGTGGCGCCGCGCACCGGGAGGACGCAGTCAGCGCCGACGCCGTAGACCTCGGCCATCCGCGCGGCGAGGGCTGTCGGTTCGGCCGGATAGCGGTCCAGGCCTTCGCCGCCGGAAACCAGCGGCGCGAAGGGGGCGGGCAGGGTCATGCCTCGCTCCTCAGGTCGGCCGCGCGGGCGTGGGCCTCCAGCCCCTCCATGCGGGCCAGCCGCGCCGCGACGGGACCCAGCGTCGCCGCGCCCGCCTCCGTCACCGACTGCACCGACATTGAGGTCATGAAGCTGGCGGTGGTGACGCCCCCCATAGTCCGGGCCCCGCCGTCGGTGGGCAGGACGTGGCTCGGCCCGGCGGCGTAATCGCCCAGGGTTTCGGCCGCCCAGGCGCCCACAAAGACCGCGCCTGCGGCGGTGATCCGTTCGACCAGTTCATCCGCGCCGTCAGCCTGGATGGCCAGGTGTTCGGGGCCATAGAGGTTGGCGACGGCGCAAGCCTCGTCCATCCCGCGCACCTTGATCGCGCGCGCCTCGGCCAGCGATGCCCGGGCGATGGCGGCGCGGGGGAGGGTGTCCAACTGCGCCTCCACCGCCTTGAGCACGGCGTTGATCGTCGCGGTGCTGTCGCTGACCAGAATGACCTGGGCGTCCACGTCGTGCTCGGCCTGGCTCAGCAGGTCGGCGGCGGTGACTTCGGGATCGACCGATCCGTCGGCGATGACCAGCAATTCTGACGGCCCCGCCGGCATGTCCACGGTCGGCCCCCCGGGCAGCGCGTAGGCCTGACGCTTGGCCTCGGCTACCCAGGCGTTGCCGGGTCCGAACAGCTTGTCGCAGGGCGCGATCTCGCCGTCATCGAAGGCGGCGCCGAAGGTGAGCGCGGCGATGGCCTGCGCTCCGCCGACCAGCCACAGAGCGTCAAGCCCACCCTCGGCGGCGGCGAGGATCAGGGCCGGATGGCATGAGCCGTCCCTGGCCGGGGGCGTCACGGCGAGCCGCTCGCTGACCCCTGCGACCATCGCCGGGATGGCCAGCATCATCAGCGACGAAAACAACGGCGCCGTGCCGCCGGGAACATACAGACCAGCCGCCCGGATCGGCCGCCAGACCAGGCGCGAGCGGACGCCCGGGGTGGTCTCGATCCAGTCGCTGTCGGTGGGGATGGTCGCCTGGTGAAAGACACGGATGTTGTCCGCCGCCATGCGCAGGGCGCGCACGTCTGCGGGCGGCAAAGCCTTGCGTGCTTCGGCGACCGCGTCCGGCGTGATCGCAATGCGGCGGGGGGCGTAGCCGTCGAGTTTGACGGCCCAGTCGGTGACGGCGCCGGCTCCGCGCGCCTGCACGTCCTCAAAGATTTCGCGCACGCGGTCGACGACCTGCGCCTCTGTGCGGCGGGATGGGCGGGCCAGAGCGGCCTTGCGCCCAATTGTGTCGAGGGATGACCAGTCGATGCGCTTCATCACATCATCTTCTCGATGGGCAGCACCAGGATGGCCGAGGCGCCGGCGCCCTTCAGCTTCTCCAGCGTCTCCCAGAACACCGCTTCCTGGCACACGGCGTGGACGGCCACGGCGTCGTCGCGGCCTGACAGGGGCATGACCGTCGGCGACCCGGCGCCCGGCAGGATGGCGGTGATGGCCTCCAGCGCCGACCGGGGCGCGTTGAGCATGACGTATTTGGCCCCCTGGGACGACACGACCCCGGCGATCCGTTCGATGATCGAGTCCAGCAGGTGTTGCAGAGCGGGCTCCGGCGGGGTCGGTGACTTGATCAGTACCGCCTGGCTGTCCAGCACCGTCTCGCGCGCCAGCAGACCGTTGGCCTCCAGCGTCGCGCCGGTCGAAACCAGATCACAGATGGCGGCCGCCAGCTTCAGCCGGGGCGCGACCTCGACCGCGCCGCGCATGGTGATGATGTCGGCGCCGACGCCCCGCTCATCCAGGAAGCGGCGCAGCACCTTGGGATAGGAGGTGGCGATGCGCAGCCCCTCCAGCGAGGCGGGGCCGGCGTAGTCGAGTGTCGGCGGCACGGCCAGTTTCAGGGTGCAGCGTCCGAAGCCGAGCGGCATCACAACCTCGGCGTTGTGTCCGCCGTTCTTGTCCTCCTCCAGCACGTTCTCGCCGACGATGCCGAGGTCGCAAACGCCGTCGGCGACAAAGGTCGGGATGTCGTCGTCGCGCACTCGCAGCAGGTCGATGGGGTAGTTCTCGACCCGATACAGCAGGTCGTTGTTCCCCTTCATGATCCGCAGGCCCGCATCGCGGACCAGATCGAGGCTGCGGTCGGCCAGACGGCCGGATTTCTGGACGGCGATGCGCAGCCGCCCCTCAACAGTACTCATTTTACAATCTCAGGCTTTCAGGCGATCCAGCACCAGGCGATAGCCTTGGTGCGGCATTTCTCTCAGGAACCGCGCGACGCGGACGACGGTGGTCGGGCTGGCCTGGGCGGCCGCCGCAATCTCGCGGTAGGACTTGTCGCCGGCGTCGAGCAGCCGGGCGACCTCCCAGCGCTCAGCGAAGGCGCGGACCTCGGCGGGGGTGCAGAGGTCCGCCAGGAAGGCGTCGACCTCGTCGCGCGTATTGAGGCTCAGCAGGGCGTCATACAGGGCGACACGGCTATGGGCCGTAGCGACGGCATTTGGGGGAAGTGGAAGGCTCATGCGTGTTCCACTATGCTGTAACGGTGAAACACGCAAGGATCATTATGATCTAAGACAGGTGATGGGCGGGATTTCGTGCGACTCTCGCCATGGTGCCATCTCGGTGGTGAGCGACCAGCCGGTGCCCGCGCGACGTTTCCCTGGCTGGACCTTCAGTTGCGGCCTGTTTGCGTCTGACGTGAGATTTGTTGGGATACCTGGAGCCCCGGCTGGCCCCCGAAATGATTGCGGCGGACCGGGTCATGAGAGATCGATCTTCTGGTAACGCCGATTAGGCGCAAACGCGCGCCTCAATCCCCAAGCACGACGCGCAGCCGGCCCTCTGAAAAGGTGACCGCATCACCTCGGAGCGTCACGCGGTCGCCCTCGACGCCCCCCTCAAACTCTGCCCCTCGCCCCGGAAACGCTTGAGCGAATCGGACGGACGGCGTCTTGAACCGCGGGGCTAGGATGGGTGTCAGGAGCCCATGAAATGACCCCGTCGCTGGGTCTTCAGGAATGCCGTATGCCGGAGCGAAGAAGCGATCGACCACCTGATGCGATGAGCCCGGAGGTTCGATGGCGGCCACGCCGACGTTTCCTTGCCCACCCATGGACAGTGAAATTTCACGGAGTGCTTTCAGGTCTGGGCGGAGTGATCTGACGTCCTCGGCCCTGTCGAGCAGGGCGATGAGATACGCGCCGGCCCATACCTCCAGCGGCTCGACGCCGAGCGCGGCGGCCAGCCCTGGCGGCGTCTGGACGCGATCGGCACGCTGCAGCGGTAGGGAGAGCTCGTAGCCTTCACCGAGTTGTTGGACGGATAAGGGCCCGGACCGGGTCTCAAAATGGGCAATCGACGACAGCACCTTCATCTCGGTGAACAGGACATGGGCGGCCGCCAAGGTCGCATGACCGCAGAGGGGGACCTCCACGGCGGGGGTGAACCAGCGCAGGCCGAAGGAACGGGCCCCCGGGCTCGCGACCATGAAAGCTGTCGCGCCGACATTGTTTTCCCGGGCGATGGACAGCATCAGCGTCTCGGAAGGCCACTGTGGGAGAGGCTCGACCACGCAAGCCTGGTTGCCGCCAAACAGCCTTGGTGTGAAAGCATCAACAGTCCATTGGCGCACGGGGAACGCTCCACGAGGGGGGTGTGGGAGGCCGCCTGACGCGGACCTCGCTATGCCAAATCATCAGCCTTCGCGTCTGCTTCAGCAGGAGGCGCGGTGGACAAAATCCGCGAGACATTCGCCGAACGGGATGGCGTTGACCGGACCGGCGCAATGCTGCTTGGCGAGCTAAGTCCGATTGGCGAAACCGTCAGCGACTTTGGCTGGTCCGTTGCTGGCGCCCAAGGCCGCTCCGCCTATAGTCGCGGTCATGTTGAAACGTGTTTTTCTGATCGCGTGTCTCGGGCTGCAGTGTCTGGCGACGGTCGCTCAAGCGCAGAGCGTTGAAGCCGAGCCGGCCGCCGCCGGAACGCCGATTCAGTCCGGGACGTCCTACACGCTTTACTCCACCGTCCTTGGCGACGACCGAGAGATCAACGTCTGGCTCCCGCCGGACTATGCCAAGGGTGAGGCATCATACCCGGTGCTCTATCTGCTGGATGGCGGCTTGGGTCAGGACTTCCATCACATCGCGGGGCTGGCTCAGCTGGGGTCCCTGAGCTGGACGTTCGGGCCCTTGATCGTGGTCGGGGTGCAGACGGAGAACCGGCGGGCGGAGCTCACCGCTCGCCCGACTGATACGCGCTACCTTGCGGCCTTTCCCGAGAGCGGCGGGGCTGAACAGTTCCGGCGGTTCCTTGAAACGGAGGTGATGCCGTTTGTCGAAGAGCGGTTTGGCGTGGGCGGCCGTCGGGCGCTGATGGGGGAGTCGCTGGCCGGGTTGTTTGTGATCGACACACTGCTGAGCCAACCGTCTCTCTTTGACGACTATGTCGCGATCAGCCCGAGCCTGTGGTGGGATGATCGTCGGCCGTTGCAACGCGCGGACGCTCGACTGGCCCAGGGCGAAGCGATGGGCCGCCGGCTCTATCTGGCGATGGCCGATGAGGGCGGGACGATGCAGGACGGGGTGGACATCCTGAGGCGGGCTCTGGCCGATGTTCCTCAGGCGAAGATCGCCTGGCGCTACACCGATCACAGCCCGATCGCCACGCACGCGACGGTCTACCATGGTGCGGCGGAGGAAGCGCTGCGCTGGCTCTATCCCGCGCCGCCCTACGACTCCGGACCCACGCCCTGGTATATGATCGAGGGCGCCGCGCCCCCGGCGGCCGATCCGACCCAATGAGGAGCTGGATAAGGTAGGCTCAGCTGTTCGGTGCGAACGACGCCCTGACCTTGGCGGCTGCATCCGAGCCGATCAGCCGCTCCACCATCCACGCGCACAGATCCAGCGTCGCAAGACAACCGCCTGCTGTCGCGACATTCCCGTGCACCACCAGCGCCCGCATCTCAGAGCGGACACCCATGTCTTCGAGCTCGTGCATGATGGTCGGGTAGGTCGTGGCGGACAGCCCGTCCAGGAGGCCAAGGCCGGCCAGGATGAGCGCGCCGGAATCGATGGCGCCGATGATCTGTCGGGCAGGGTCCAGCCGGAGCGACTTCATGAAGACGGGGTCTGCCAGTTTCGCCCGGCTCCCATCGCCGCTCACGATGAACACCGCATCGGCGGCGGTCGCTTCCGCAAGACCGCCATGCGCTTCGATCGCCACGCCGGAATAGGAGGCGAGGCGCGGCTGGTCGCTGAGCAGCTGCACCGTCCAGTCACCCCTGTAGTCTGCCCCATACGGGACTTTCACGCGATGGAAGAAGTCAAAGGGCAGGAAGAGGTCGACGTCGGTGAACCCTTCGTAGGCGATGACGGCGATACGCATGGGCGCGCTCTTCAGGGGATGTCAGGGGGAGCCCATGTCTGGGCGGCAGGGCGATCCAGCAGCCGCGCGCGGTAGGCTGACAAGGCGGGGGCGGCGGGCCTCTGCATGGGGGTCAGGAGCCAGCGTTGGAGCGACAATCCGATCCCGACATCCGCGACCGTGAACGTCGATCCGGCGACATAGGCGCCGGTTTCGCCGATGCGTTGCTCAAGCCTCGACATGAGACTGTTCCACTGATCGCCGCTGCGCTGAATCTCTTCCTTGGCGATTGACCGATCACCTCTGACCAGAGCCAGGAAAGCCGGGCGCCATGCCGCGTTGAGATCGGCGGCCTGCCAGTCCATCCATTTCTCGACCTGCGCTCGGGCGAAGGGGGCGTTGGGCAAGAGGTCGTCCCGATCCGCTGCAGAAACCAAGAAGCGGCAGATCGTATTGCTCTCCCAAAGGGCACCGTCGCGGGTGATGGCGACCGGGATTAGACCATTGGGATTAAGGGCGAGGAACTCAGGGCTCCGCGTGCTGAGACCGTCTCCCCAGGCCGGGTCGTGGTCTACTTGGCACCCGGCCTCCGCCGCCGTCCAGAGCACCTTGCGCACATTGATGGATGACATCCGACCGAGAACACGAAGCATCGGCGCACTCCTCATCGGTCAGGCCTGAACCAGAACCCGCCGACCTTGGCGATTGGCGACGGGGCGGGCCTTTGCCCGGATCTCGCGTGGGCCGACGCCAAGCGTGCGTCTCAGCAATCCTCGCAAGGTGGACTGATCGGAATAGCCGACCTGATAGGCGATCTCTTCAAACGCGAGGCTCGTGGTCTCGATCAGTTCGACCGCCCTCTCGAGCCGCATCTGCTGAAGAAACTGGATCGGCGACAGGCCCGTCGCAGCGTTGACTCGGCGAGCGAACGTCCGCGGCGTCAGGCCCGCAGCGGAGGCGAGATCGTTGACCGGAACATGCTGTCCGAGCCGACTTCGCGCCCAGGCGGCCGCGCGCGCCACGCTCGCATCGGATGCGGCCAGAAGGCCGATGGCCATATAAGGAACCTGGGATCGCCGCTCATCCAGGACCATGCGCCGGGCGCAGGCGTCAGCGATGTCCGCGCCGGCGTATCGAGCAACCAGGCCGACCGTCAGGTCCATCTGCGCCATCGCAGCCCCAGCCGTCGTGAACAGGCCGTCGGCGAGCACGAGCTCGCTGGTGTCCAGGGTGACTTCCGGGAACATGTCGCGGAACGTCGGCGCCAGCCACCAGGCCGTGGTCGCACTGCGGGAGGCGAGCAGGCCGGTGCTGGCCAGCAGAAGCGTGCCCGTGCAGGAGCTGGCCACATGGGCCCCGGCCGCCGCCGCGTCCGCAATCTCGGCGCGGGCCGTCTCGGCGTCATCCTCCGCCAGTCGCCGGGCGTAGGAGTCGGCTTTGGACAGGCCTTGGGCGGGGATGATGAGCAACTCGGGACAGGCGTGCTGGGCCTCAGGAAAGGCGAGGAAGGGACGGAAGTATTTTGCGCCGGATCCGCTGAGGCGGACATCAAAGGGCATGGGCCGGTTCTGCGCATCGCAGATGCGGTTCGCCATCGCCAGCACATCAATGGTGATCGCCACGCTGGTGGCCAGGGCGCCTTCCAGCGCGATGATGGTCGTCCGCGTCATGTGCTCATTCCTGCGCCGCAGCAGGCGTAGACGGGCGGATAAATCGCTTCACGCATAGGAGGCGCCATTTTTGTGAGTGAACCGCCATCCCGTCGGCGTTGCGACCGCGCAAAGGTCATCGTCGGGATAGTCGGCCGTATCCCCGGGCGTGCGGTCGCCGACCTCGATATAGGTGGCGGGCGCCTCTGAGCGGTTGACCAGATGGTGAGCCGTGCCGCCGTGCGGGAAGCCGGCGCACATGCCTGCGCGAAGAACGGTTTCGCCGTCGTCGTACACCAGTGCGACTTCGCCGGAGAGCACATAGACGAACTCGTCCTGGACCGAGTGTTTGTGGCGGACGGAGGACTGGGCACCCGGCGGCAATGAGACCAGGTTCACGCCGAAGTTGGTCAGTCCGAACAGATCCCCGAGGACATGTTTCCGGCGGCCGTGAACGCGCTCCGCAAATGGGGAAGGGTAATTGGTGGACGTCCTTGCGGGCGTTTCTTCAGCGATCACCGCAGGGGGCGTATCAGAACGCATCGGCCTTCATCTCTCGAACAACACCGGAACTGTAGGCGATTATAGAACCGTGTCGCGAGCGGCGAAAATGACTCTGAACAAGGAATATTCGCCAACAGGCTGAATGGTTTGGGACGAGGTCTTGTCCGGCCTTGGCTGAGGCCGAGCGGCCCGCATACCAACGAGGGCCCGACATAGGCAGGGCTGCTGAACTTGGTCCTCAGCCGCAGCCCGTTGTTCTATTTGGCTGGCGCCCTGGCCCCGGGGAGATCCAGAACGCGATCTTCCCTTATGCAGAAATGCAAGCCGGCCGCGCCGAGGCCGATCACCACGGTGATGGTCCAGATCAGGCTGTAGGATCCGGTGACATCGAATAGATAGCCCCCGGCCCAGGCGCCGAGGAACGATCCGATCTGATGGCTGAGGAAGCAGATCCCGAAGAGGGCGCCGAGGTGGCCGACCCCGAATATTCTGGCGACGAGACCGCTGGTGAGGGGCAGGGTCCCAAGCCACGTCAGACCCACCAGCGCGGCGAAGACCACCACGCTGGCGTCGGACTTGGGCACGGCCAGGAAGGCGAGGATGGTGAGGGCGCGCACCAGATAGACCCAGCCCAGAACATACTGCTGCGGAAACTTCGATCCCAACCAGCCGCATCCCCAGCTGCCGAAAATGTTGAACAGCCCGATCAGCGCCAGGGCCGTCGCCCCCAGCCCGGACGGCATGTGGCAGAGCGCGAGATAGGGTGGCAGGTGGGTTGCGATAAAGGCCAGCTGGAAGCCGCAGGTGAAGAACCCCAGCGTCAGCAGTCGATAGCCAGGGTGGCGTGACGCCTCGCTTAGCGCCGCCGTGAGCGGCTGCACGGGCAAGGGCGTGACGGCGCTGCGGCCGACCGGCGCGTGCGCGAGCAGGAAGCCCAGGGGCGCGACGGCCAACAGGCAGGCGGCGAGGGTGAGCAATGACACCGACAGCCCGGCATGTTCGGTGACCCCTTGAGCCAAGGGGACCAGCAACACCTGACCGACCGATCCGCCGGCGCTGGCTAGCCCCAGGGCCATGCTGCGTTTTTCGGGCGGGGCCGCCCGCCCCACGGCTGTGGTGACCACGCCAAACGAGGTGCAACTGATGCCAAGACCGACCATCACCCCCATGCTCAGCACCAGAAGGCCGCCCGAAGGCTCCAGGGCGGCGAGCACGAGAGCGAGGGCGTAGAGCAGGGCGCCGAACGCCACGATCGGGCCCGGCCCGAGCCGATCCGCCAGGGCCCCGACCACGGGCTGGGACAGGCCCCAGACCAGATTGTGGAGCGCGATCGCAAAGGCGATCTCGGTGACTGGCAAGCCGTGATCGGTGGCGAACGGCTCGATGTAGAGACCGAAGGTCTGACGCACCCCGGCGGCCGCGCTCAGGATGAGACCGCCGACAATGACGGTGCGCATCATGGCGCTCGGCGCACGAAGGACCAGAGCCTTCATGGGCGAACGCCCGAGGCGTTGAGAGGGCGGGCCGGGGATTGGATGAACCACGCCTTGGCGATCAATCCGTCCCTCACCTGATAGATGGCGACCACATCTGCTTGGCCCAGCCAACCATCGTAGAGACGGGTCACAATCTCCTCGTCGATGACGATGTCGCCCATGACGCGCCGGGCGATCAGGTCGCCGTGCAGGTCCGGATCCCGGAACCGCACCGCATGGCGCACCCGCACCGCGTCTACGCCTTCGGCCAAGAGCTCGTCGGGAAACGCATAGTATTGGCAGTCATCCGCCCAGCAGCGAATGAAGGCGTCCAGGTCGCGCGCGTTATAGGCGTCGAGCTGATCCCGTACGGGCTTGGCGACATCTTCCATTTGCTTGCGATCAGCCGCGCTGAAGACGCTGGCGGAAGAAAGCGAGGATCTCGTCGCGCGCCTGCAGCGTCGGCTCGCCTTCGCGATCGATCAGGTCGACGGTCATCACGCTGTGGGGCGCGGGGACGTGCTGTTTGAAGAAGGGCGGGCGGGTCTCCGGGTTGTCGACCGGGTCTGGCAGGACGCGGCCGTCGAAGCGCGGACCGAGCGCCTCGGCATAGGCGGCGAAGCGTTCGGCGCGGCAGAAGGCGTCACCCTGGAAGCGATACGCGAGGACACTGAGATCCTCGTTCTCCAGGCGCTCGGCGATCTCACCGAGATCCTCCTTGGAAATCTCAAGCCCGGCGGGGTCATCCAACGGCAGGGACGGTTGGCAGACGACCGGCGCCAGCATCGAAGGCTCCAGCATCATCGTGAGGGCGAAGTTTCCGGTGAAGCACATGCCGATAGCCCCGACGCCCGGGCCGCCGCATTCGCCGTGGGCGAGCCGAGCAAGCCCCCGAAGCCATAGGGTGATCGGACTGGTGACGCCGCGGCCTAGCGCCCGAAATTCGGCGCTGACGCAGGCTCGGCGAAACACGGTGACCCCTTCGTCGGCGCTCGGTACAGAGCCGTCGGTTCCGAACAGGGATGGCATGTAGACCGTGAACCCTGCATCGCGAACCCAACGGGCGAAACGCGCCACATGCGGGCTGATGCCCGGCATCTCGGCCATGACAATGACGGCCGGGCCCGACCCGGTTACATGCACGATCTTCTGCTCGCCGAGCACGGTGGTCGGCCGCCGGATGAAGTCCGCAAGGTCGTCAGGCTGCAAAAGGCTCATGTCGTTCTTCACTTCGTCACCTGGGCGAAGGTGCATTGCGCAGAGCAACGGACCAAGTGTCGAACCCGACATTGATCGGGGTGATTTCGCCAATCCGTTATGACCTCTCAAGGCGCTATCGGATCCAGGGGCGAAGCGGCAGGTCGAGCGAACTTGCCGCTTCGATCGAGCGATGCACGGAATGGATCGCCGGCTGGTAGTCTGCGGGGGCCGCAAAGAAGATCGAGTCGACGAAGGTTTGCGGATTGCGATCGTAGAGAGGGAACCAGCTGGACTGGATCTGTACCTTCAACCGGTGACCGGGAAGGAGGACGTGGTTCACAGCTGGAAGTGTGAACTCATAGAGCGAGATCTCACCAGTTTGGACGGGGTCGGCCGCGCCCAGATCATCTTGGAAACGCCCTCGGAAAATCTCGGCCGAGATCATGAGCTCATAACCGCGCAGGGGCTCGGGAACGGATGCGTCGTCGGGATAGACATCGATCAGCTTCACCACCCAGTCAGCGTCCTGGCCGGTGGTCGAGGCATAGAGGTGCACCCGAGGTTCGCCAGCCAGAAGTGATGCGGAATCGAACGGTGCGGTCGCATAGTTGAGCAGGTCCTTGCGGCCAGCCAGGAAGCGCTGATCGACAACCATCCAGGTCCACCACTGCTCGGGATCGTCGGCGCGGATGGGGCGAGGCGCATAGGAGACCGGCTGCGCCGGGTCGGACACGAACTGATCGTAGGCGACGGGGTCGGCTGGGCGCGCAAACGAGGCCTCGCCCCCTGCGTGAAGATAAAGACGCTCGGAAGTCTGGCAGGGTGGTCGGCATTGGGCCGGCCAAGCGACGTCATGCCGCCATCTGTTCACACCGGTCTCGAAGGTGGTCACAGGCGCAATGTCCGAACCCGAAGGCGGTCCGTCTTTCAACCGCCGGTCCAGGAAGGGCTTCAGGACGTTGCGGCGATAGACGAGGGCGGTGTCCTCTCCGAACTCAAGAGCGCCCAGTGTTGAGCCCTCGTCCTTCATGCCCCCATGCCGCCAAGGGCCAAGCACCAGGAAGTTCAGATCGTTCTCGGCGTCCTGCTGCTCCAGGGCTTTGTAGCCGTTAGCCGTCCCGTAGCCGTCCTCCTGGTCCCAGAGGGCGCCGACCCAAAGGGTGGGCACGCTGAGAGGCGCTGCCGCCAAGAGACGGTCCATCGCCTGACCCCGCCAATATTCGTCATAGGCCGGATGGGCGACGATGGCCTGCCAGAAGGGATGACCGGAGAGCCCTGCGCGATCGGCCATGGCGCCGGCCGAGCCGGCTTCGAGGTAGGTTTCGTAATCATCGCGCTCGCCCCGAGGAATGAGGTCGCCGCGCAGATCAAAGCTGATGAAATCCAGCGTGCTGCTCTGGCGAAATGCGCCGTTATGGAACCAGTCATCCCCCATCCATCCATCGATCATGGGGTTTTCAGGGACAGCGGCCTTCAGCGCGGGGTGCGGCTCCAGCAGGGCCATCACCACCATCAAGCCTTCGAAGGACGAGCCGATCATCCCCACCCGGCCATTCGATTCCGGCAAGCTTTGGACGAGCCAATCAATGGTGTCGTAGGCGTCGGTCGTGTCGTCCGTCTGGGTCGCATTCAGGGGGCCGCGCACCAGTCGTGCGACGCTTGGTTCCCCTTGGGAGCGGCCGGTCCCGCGGATGTCCTGAAACACCCGGATGTAGGTGTCCGACGCGAACAAGGCCTCGCCGGCTTGAAGCAGTTCGCCCCGGCTCGACGCGTTGCGGTTGGAGACACGACGCGCCGCATCGAACGGCGTGCGTGTCAGAAGGATGGGGGCGTCAGACGCATTCACAGGCAGCACGATGACCGTATAGAGCGTCACGCCATCGCGCATGGGGATCTGGACCTCTCGGATCTCGTAGTCCCGCTCGGGCTGCGACTGCGCCGCCCCCGGCAATGCCTGGGCGGCAACGGGTCCCGAGAACAAGAGCCCCGCCGCGATCGCGCCAAGGGCTATCAGCGTGAGGACGAGGCGGCCTGTCATGTCATCAATTCCCAAAGGGGGGTGGAAGAGGGCTTCGGCTCCAGCGCGGTCCAAGTCACGGGCCGGCGAAAAGGCCGATCTGCGTTCCAAGCAGTCGCCTCAGTTTCAGCCAAGACGTCGGGCCCGCCAGAGCTGAATTGGACAGGATTGGCGTAAGCCTCGCCATCACCGCTCGCTCGGCCGGAGACCACGGATCGCGTGGCGAAGGCCCCTGCTGTTTTGGCCGGACCGCCGCTGGCGTGGGGCGTCGGATTGATTGAGCGTCCGCCTCAAGACCCACGAAAGGCGCGAACACCGTGCAACCCGTCAGCCACGACCCGCGCACTGTCGCCGCCGCATCCCTGGGGCAGGTGGCGCTCGTGGCCAGCGCGCGGCCGGACACCTTTCCCAACCTGGTGGCGCTGGCAGAACATCAACCCATGACCGTCACGGTCGCCGTGATCGCCGTGGCTGGCGTGAGCCTTCTCCTCAGTCGGCTTTCGGCGAAGCCGGCGCTGCGCCTGCGAAAGGGCGTCCTCGCTCTGATCGCCATCAGCCTGATCGTGCTCGCCGTGGACCTCTTGAATTTCGTCCAGGCGGATCAGCCGCCGTGGAGCCTCATTCTCTATGGCATGACAGGGCTTATCCTGGTTGGTGGCTTGGCCAGTCTGATCGTCAAGCTTCGCAACCGCCCCGAATGAATCTGGGCGAGCGTTGAGCGCTCCGCCAAGCCGGTATGAGGGTCTCAGAAGACGTCGGGCTCCGGCGGTCTTGCGCGGCGGCCAGGGTGCGCGCAGACGTGCGCCCAGGCCTCGGCGAGGCGATCCACGGCAGTCTCCAGTTCCGCCTCCGCCAAGCAGTAGGGCAGGCGCACGAAGCGCTCAAAGGCGCCGCCGATCCCGAACCGCGTCCCAGGGGCGATGACGACCCCGCGGTGATGGGCCTCAACAACAAGGGACGCGACCTCCGGCCGAGGCAGCGTCACCCAGAGCGACAGCCCTCCGGCGGGGCGCACCGCGTTCCACGTCGGCAGGACGAGACTTAGACGCGCGTGCAGGGCCGCTTCACGCGTCGCGAGCGTCCGCCGCCGCTCCATCACCGGCGCCTGGTCGCCCGCCAGCAGGTGCGCCGCTGCTAGTTGCTCGATCACGGCTGTACCCAGGTCGAGCGACGCTCTCGCCCGCACGGCCAGATCCGTCGCTTTTACATCGGCGCGCATCCATCCGATGCGCAAGCCTCCCCACCATGTCTTGCTCATGGACCCCAGCCGGACAACGTGGGGCCCAGCCGCCGCAGGGGGCGGCGGAGGCTGGTCGAACCACAACTCGCGCTGCGTGTCGTCCATGACCAGCAGGGCCCCGACCTTTGCGACGGCGTCGGAGACAGCCTTCTCCTCTTCCGCGCTCATGACGAAGCCCGTCGGGTTTTGATAGGCCCCGGACAGATAGACCATCCTCGGACGAACCCGATCGATCATGTTGACCAGGCCGTCCATGTCCCAGCCGGTCGGCGTGAGCGCCACGGGCGCAGGACGCAGTCCGGCCCGCACAATGGCCTCAATGGCGTGGGGGTAGGTCGGATGGTCGATGACCACCGCATCGCCCGGTCGCCCGAAGGCGCGAAGCAGGATCGCCCACCCATTTTGGGCGCCGGCCGTGACCACGATCTGGTCCGGGACCGTATCTAGGCCGTCCCGGACATAAGCTTCAGCCACGGCGCGACGCAACGGCAGCAGGCCGAATGGGTCATAGCCATGTCCCGGCAAGTGGGGCGGCAGGGACTCCAGCGCCTTGGCGTAGGCGCCGTGCACATGCGCGCCCGCCGGCAGGACCGCGGTCGACATGTTGAGGCGTTCCGGGCTCGGGGGCACGTGGAACAGTCCCTCCAGCCGCTCCGTGCGTCGAAAGGGCAGGGCGGTGAATGTGCCCGCGCCCACGCGGCTAGTAAGAAAGCCCTCGGTTCTCAGCCGGTCCAGCGCGGCACTGATGGTGATCCTGCTGACGCCCAACGCTTCGGCCAGGCGGCGTTCGCCGGGAAGGCGGGCGTTCAGAGGCAATCGTCCATCGAGCACCAGACCTTTCAACGCGTTCGCCAGGCTGCGGTAGGCGATGTCTTCTGAGCCGGAAGACCGCCAATCGCCGAGCTGACGTGAAAGGCTTTTGAGGGTGACGGCGGCCGTGGACATAAGGCCATCGTCTGCAAAGTGGCCATGGATTACAAGGCCGGTTACGTTAGCTTTGCCGCATGTTCATTCGTCGCTTCACCCAACTCCAGCTGGGCCTGCTTCTCTACGGGGCCTCCCTCGCGCTCATGGTCCGCGCCAACCTCGGCCTCAATCCGTGGAGCGTCTTCCACCAAGGATTGGCGGAGCTCACCGGCGTCAGCCTGGGCATGGTGGTCAATGTGGTCGGTGCCCTGGTGCTGCTGGTGTGGATTCCGCTGCGGCAGAAGCCGGGCATCGGCACGATTTGCAACGTACTGCTGATCGGGACGTCGGCCGACGTTGTGCTGTGGATGCTCCCGCCGATCGACGGGATGGTGTTGCGGATCGCATTTCTTGTGGCCGCGATCGCACTGAACGGCGCGGCTACCGGTGCCTATATCGGAGCGGGCTTAGGACCGGGACCTCGCGATGGCCTGACGACAGGAATGGTCCGGATCACGCACTGGCAGGTTCGCTGGGTGCGTATGGGGATTGAGGTGTCTGTCCTGGCGGCAGGCTGGCTGATGGGCGGCTCAATCGGCGTGGGCACTGTTTTCTACGCCTTGAGCAACGGGCCGCTGCTGCAACTCTTCATGCCGATGTTTGAACTGCGGGAAAAAGCGCCAAAGACCGACAATCCGCAGCCGGCCAGCCCTTCGTCCTGACCGCGATCCCGCAGAGCCATGAGATCAGCAGCCATCGAAGAGGTCGTTGGCTTACGAGATTACCGATTTTGCGCAAGCCGGTGTCGCCTGAGGCGGCTTGATATGCGCGCTCAGCCGTTCAAACGCCTTTCAACCCCCTGTGCGGCCTTCGACGCGCTTGCGAAAGGCTGAGGGTAGATTGAGCCCTTCGCTCGGGGCGGCGCTTCGGTGCTGTCAGTCTAACGCTAACAAGTCTCCACTTGGGGCCCGGTGTGGCTCGCGTGTGGGGAGGCGAGGGGCGTGCGGCCACTCTCGTTCAAGCGGCACAGGTTCCCGAAGGACGTCATCCGCCATGCGGTCTGGCTCTATTTCCGGTTCACCCTGAGCTTTCGCGATGTCGAGGAGATGCTGGCCCAGCGCGGCATCGAAGTGAGCTACGAGACCATCCGCTGCTGGACGATCAAGCTCGGGCCTCAGATCGCTGGGAATCTGAAGAGGAAGCGGCCTGCGCCCTCGCCCTCGCCGCGGCGGCACCTCGACGAGGTGGTCTGCAACATCGGGGGCAAGCGCCCCGTACAAGGCTGGCTCAATGATCCGAAGCGTCAAGGATCGGCGCGAGTGCAAGGCTACAAGACCGCCGCGACAGCCGAACGCTAACGCAGCTACAAGCCACCTGGCGCAGTGTCTGTTGGATTCTAGCGCAGGGCGCGGCCGAGGAGCTCGATGAGTTCGCTCGCCTTGGCCTTGCGGTCAGCCGGATCGTCGCCGGTCATTGCCCCCATGACGCAGTGGTCAAGGTGGTCCTTCAGGACCTCGCTCTCGACGCGCAGTAGGGCGGCCCGCACGGCCTGGAGCTGGGTCAGGACATCGACGCAGTAACGGTCCTCCTCAACCATCCGGGCGATGCCGCGCACCTGTCCCTCGATCCGGTTCAGGCGGTTCACCACCTTGGGCTTGGTTTCGGTCTGCATCCATTTCCTCGATCTGATCGTTGGAACATACCCCAGGTCGGTGCCTTGCGCTATACCCCCATAGGGTATACTTGAAGAGGAGCCTTCCAAGGAGTCCTGCCATGTCCATGTCCTCCCATTCGCGGCCAGCCGGTCACAGCTGTTGCTCAACAAAGTCGGCCGATAGCAGTTCAACGACGGTCGATCCGGTCTGCGGCATGAGCGTCGATCCGGCGAATTCGGCGCATCGGGCCGCCCACGAGGGCCAGGACCATTTCTTCTGCTCGGCAGGATGCCAGACCAAGTTCGTCGCCAATCCGGACCGCTACCTGGGCGACAAGCCATTACCCGAGCCTGTTGTGCCGGGCGCCATCTACACCTGCCCTATGCACCCCGAGGTGCGTCAGGAAGGCCCCGGTTCCTGTCCGATCTGCGGCATGGCGCTGGAACCTGAGACGGTGACGGCCGAGGCGCCGGTCAATCACGAGTTGATCGACTTCACCCGTCGCTTCTGGGTCGGGCTGGTGCTGACGGTCCCGGTCTTTGCGCTCGAGATGGGCGGTCATTTGACCGGACTGGCGATGCAGGTCCCGGGCCAGACCTCCAACTGGATTCAATTCGCCCTGGCGACGCCTGTGGTGCTGTGGGCCGGCTGGCCGTTCTTCCAGCGGGGCTGGTCCTCGATCCGCAACCGCAGCCTCAACATGTTCAGCCTGATCTCGCTGGGCGTAGGCGCAGCGTGGATCTACAGCCTGGTCGCTGTTCTGGCCCCGGGTCTGTTCCCGGCGGCTGTCCGACGGATGGACGGCAGCGCACCCGTCTATTTCGAGGCTGCGGCCATCATCATCGTTCTCGTTTTGCTCGGCCAAATCCTTGAGCTGCGCGCGCGCGAACAAACGTCAGGCGCCATTCGGGCGCTTCTGGATCTGGCGCCCAAGACCGCGCGGCGGGTGCGCGATGACGGTAGCGACGAGGACGTAACGCTCGACCTTGTCGCCGTCGGAGACCGGTTGCGCGTTCGCCCCGGCGAAAAGGTGGCGGTCGACGGCGTGATTTTGGATGGTCGCGTCACCATCGACGAGTCACTGGTTACGGGGGAGTCCATGCCGGTGACCAAGAGCGTCGGCGACAAGGTCGTCGCCGGATCGCTCAACAAGACCGGCTCGTTCGTAATGCGGGCGGACAAGGTCGGCGCTGACACCCTGCTGGCCCAGATTGTCCAGATGGTCGCCCAAGCCCAGCGCAGCCGCGCCCCCATCCAGCGTCTGGCCGACAAGGTGTCGGGCTGGTTCGTGCCGGCCGTGATCGGCATCGCGGTGATCGCCGCCGTGGTCTGGGGTCTGATGGGTCCGGAACCGCGCCTGTCGTACGCCATCGTCGCTGCCGTGTCGGTGCTGATAATCGCCTGTCCATGTGCGCTGGGTTTGGCCACGCCGATCTCGATCATGGTCGGGGTGGGACGCGGCGCTCACGCCGGAGTTCTGATCAAGAACGCCGAGGCGCTGGAGCGGTTTGAAAAGGTTGACACCCTTGTGCTCGACAAGACCGGCACCCTGACCGAGGGACGCCCGTCGGTCACGGCCATTCGGCCGGTCGCTGGTCTCAACGAGACCGAACTTCTGAGACTTTCCGCCAGTCTGGAGCGAGGCAGCGAGCATCCTCTGGCCGACGCGGTCGTCCGCGCGGCGGCCGATCGCAAGCTCGCGCTGTCCGAGGCGTCGGAGTTTGACAGCCCGGTCGGGCGCGGCGTCACCGGGGTGGTCGACGGCCGCCGTGTGGCGCTCGGCAACGGCCGATACTTCAAGGAGATCGGTGTCGATGTCGCCGCGCTGGAGGTCGAGGCCGAGACGCTCCGCCAGGACGGAGCGACCGCCATCTTCGTGTCCGTGGACGGAGTCGGCGCCGGCGTCCTGGGCATCGCCGATCCCATCAAGGCGACGAGCGCGGAGGCCATCCGCGAGCTGAAGGCGGTGGGCCTGCGCCTCGTTATGATGACCGGTGACAATCGGACCACGGCCGAAGCCGTGGCTCGGCGGCTCGGCATCGACGACGTCCGGGCTGAGGTCCTGCCTCAGGACAAGGCGGCGGTCGTTGAGCAGCTGCGTGCCGAGGGCCGGATCGTGGCCATGGCCGGGGATGGGGTGAACGACGCCCCGGCGCTGGCGACCGCCGATGTGGGCGTGGCCATGGGAGCCGGTTCCGACGTGGCCATCGAAAGCGCGGGCGTTACTTTGCTTGGCGGCGATCTCGGGGGCATCGTGAGAGCCCGCAAGCTGTCAAAAGCTGTGATGAGCAACATCCGCCAAAACCTCATCTTTGCTTTCGGTTACAATGCCTTGGGAATCCCCGTCGCCGCAGGGCTGTTGTACCCCGTCTTCGGTCTTCTGCTCTCGCCGGCCCTGGCGGCCCTGGCGATGGCGCTGTCATCGGTCAGTGTCATCGCCAATGCGTTGCGGCTCCGGGCGGTCAGCCTTTGATGCGAGCGCGCGATCAGAAAGCAGCGGACGGTCGGCATGGCCTGCAGCAGCCTGTCGCGAGGGCCAGCCACGCCGCTTGCGTAAATCCCTATAGATCGTCGCCACACGGAGGCATGATCATGACTTTCAGGAGCACCCCATGAAGCTGGATCGTCGACTGCTGCTGCGAGGCGCCGTCACAGGAGGTGGTCTTGCAGCCCTGCAGGGCTTGATGCCCGCCTGGGCGCAGACCGGATCGGCGGGTCTGCGGGCCGACCTGCCCACGCTGGCGGGACCGAACATCGACCTGACCGTGGGTCACTCGCCCTTCACCGTGGGCGGGCGCACGGGCCACGCGGTGACGGTCAATGGCGTTCTGCCGGCCCCGCTGCTGCGTCTGCGGGAGGGCCAGAACGTTCGGCTATCGGTCACCAACGGCCTGGATGAGGACACCTCGATCCACTGGCACGGAATACTTTTGCCGTTCCAGATGGACGGGGTCCCCGGCATCAGCTTCCCCGGCATCCGCCCGCGCGAGACCTTCGTCTATGAGTTCCCGGTCCGGCAGTCGGGCACCTTCTGGTACCATAGCCATTCGGGAATGCAGGAGGCGATGGGCCACTACGGTCCTATCGTCATCGACCCGGCGGGCGCCGATCCCGTCGCCTACGACCGCGAGCATGTGCTGGTCCTGTCGGACTGGAGCTTCCTGCATCCCCACGAAATCTTCGAGAAGCTCAAGCAGAGCCCGGGCTATTTCAACCGCCAGCGCACCACTCTGGCCGGCCTGCTGGACGGCAGTGACCGGATGAGCGTCGAAGAGCGCCGGATGTGGGGTGAGATGCGCATGGATCCGCGCGACATCCTCGACGTCAACGGCTCGACCTACACCTATCTGATCAACGGCCACGGGCCGCAGGAGAACTGGACCGGCCTGTTCCGGCCCGGCGAGCGGGTGCGGCTGCGCATCATCAACGCCTCGGCCATGTCGATCTTCAACGTCCGCATCCCAGGGCTGCCGATGACGGTGGTTCAGGCCGACGGCGAGAACGTGCGCCCGGTCGAGACCGACGAGTTCCAGATTTCGGTGGCCGAGACCTATGACGTCATCGTCCGGCCGACCGAGGATCGCGCCTACACCATCGTCTCCGAAGCCATCGACCGCTCGGGCATGGGCCGGGCAACGCTCGCCCCGCGCATGGGCATGACCGCCGAAGTCCCCCCGCTGCGCGAAGTTCCGAACCTGACCATGCGCGACATGGGCATGGGGGGAACGGATCACGGCTCAATGGGCGGCATGTCCGGGATGGATCACGGTGCGATGACTGGCATGGACCACGGAGCCCCCGCCCAGAGTGCGGCTTCGGCGGGCGAAATGACCGGGATGTCCATGGCTGGAATGAACATGCGCGACCCCGAGAACGCGCCGCCGGATATGGCGGTCGGCGTGGGCGTCGACGCTATCGCGATGGCGCCGGCCAATCGCATGGGCGAGCGGCCGATCGGCCTCACGGACGTTCCGCACCGGGTTCTCGTCTACACTGATCTGGTCGCTCTTCAGCCCAACAAGGACCAGCGTCCGCCGTCCCGGACAATGGAAATCCACCTGACCGGAAACATGGAGCGGTTCATGTGGGGCTTCGACGGCAGGAAGTTCAGCGAGTTGGTCGAACCGATCCGGTTCGAACGCAACGAGCGGGTTCGGGTGACGCTGGTCAACGACACCATGATGTCTCACCCGATCCACTTGCACGGCCATTTCTTCGAACTGGTGACAGGCGGCCCCGCCGGACATCAGCCCCTGAAGCACACGGTCAATGTCGCGCCCGGCGGCAAGGTGACCTTCGACCTGACCGCCGACAACCCGGGCGACTGGGCTTTCCACTGTCACCTGTTGCTGCACATGCACGCCGGGATGTTCAACGTCGTGACGGTCCGTCCTTTGGATGGAGCCGCATCATGAAGGCGTCGGTCGCAATCCTTCCACTGATCCTCGTAGCAGCGGCGGCGGGAACGCCGGCTTTGGCCCAGAGCCATGCGGGGCATGCCGCGCCCGCACCCGTTCGCCAAACGCTCCCGGACGGTTGCGTCACGCGCGGCTCCCCAACCGCCGATGCATCCCGGGTCGGGGCTGCCGGGGCCCCGACATGCCCGACCGGGGCGGTTCCCGCACGGCTGCCCGCTCCGGCTCACGACATGTCGACGATGGGCCAGACCCAGCCCACTCCGGCCGCCGCGTCCCCTCACGCCGGTCATGACATGTCGACCATGGGCCAGACGCATACGGCTCCGGCCGCTCATGCTGGCCACGACATGTCCACAATGGGGCAGACCCAACCTGTTCCGGCCATGCCGGCGGGGCATGACATGTCCACGATGGGGCAGACGCAGCCCGCTCCGGCCGCCGCGTCCGGTCATGCCGGCCATGACATGTCGACGATGGGTCAGGCTCAGCCCGCTCCGGCGATGCCTGCCGGTCACGACATGTCCACGATGGGGCAGACCCAACCTGCTCGGGCCATGCCGGCGGGGCACGACATGTCCGCGATGGGACAGACGCAGCCCGCTCCGGCCGCCGCGTCCGCTCATGTCGGCCATGACATGTCGACGATGGGCCCGATGCCGATGGGGCACGACATGCCCGGCATGACCATGCCGCCCGATATCCCGACCAGCGCCGACAATCCGGGACGTCCACCCGAAGCCCCCGTTCCCGGGGGCGCGACACTCGGGCCGCCCCATGCCGCTGACCTGCTGTTTGACCCGGCCGAGATGGCGGCGGCTCGTCAGCAGTTGCGGATTGAGCACGGAGACGCTCGCATTACGACGGTCATCCTTGACCGGTTGGAAGCGACCTCGGGCGACAACGATGAGGGTTACGCCTGGGATGCTCAGGGCTGGACCGGGGGCGACATCAACCGTTTCTGGTGGAAGTCGGAAGGCGAGGGCGCTTTCGGGGGCGAGGTCGAGGAAGCTGAGATTCAAGCTCTATACAGCCGGGCCTTCCGACCCTTTTTCGACTTTCAGACCGGGTTGCGGCAGACCTATCGGCCGGAAGGCGACCGCACCGATCTGGTGGTCGGCGTACAGGGTTTGGCGCCCTACTGGTTCGAGATCGACGCGGCGGCCTTCCTGTCCAGCAAGGGCGAACTCACGGCGAGGGTGGAGGCGGAATACGATCAGCGGATCACCAATCGCTGGATCGTTCAGCCCCGGGCCGAGGTGGTGCTGTCCGCCGAAGACATCCCCGAGCTCCGGATCGGGTCCGGCCTGTCGTCTCTCCAGATCGGAGCCCGGCTGCGCTACGAGTTCCGCAAGGAGTTTGCGCCCTATGTCGGCGTCGAATGGACCAAGAACTTCGGCAATACGGCGGACTTTCTTGAAGCCGATGGCCGGCGTTCCGAAGCCACTCGGTTGGTCATCGGCTTCCGCGCCTGGTTCTAGCGCCCGCGTTGCGGCGGCCAAGCTTTTGAAGGAAGCGAAAAACGCCGCGCAATGGATGCGCGGGGTGCTGTCAGCCCAACGCTAACAAGTCTCCACTTGGCGCAGGTAGGGCAGGGGGCGTGAAGGCTATCCGGCGAGCGTCTTCCACTCGGCCAGGGCGGCTGCTCTTTGGGCCTTGTATGTCTCTCTGCTGATGAGGTGACGGTCCTGATTGAAGTGGTTGTGGAAGGCGGCGTGGACGGAGCTGAACTTCTGCA
>JAZKHQ010000015.1:0-5903 GCA_040385285.1 Pseudomonadota bacterium | reverse complement strand
TGATGGTCGTCGGCGACGGCAAGGGCCGCGTCGGCTTCGGTCACGGCAAGGCGCGCGAAGTGCCGGAAGCCATCCGCAAGGCGACCGAAGAAGCCAAGAAGACCATGATCCGCGTTCCGCTGCGCGAGAACCGCACCCTGCACCACGACGGCAACGGCCGTTGGGGCGCCGGCAAGATCATGATGCGCGCGGCCCCTCCCGGGACCGGCGTCATCGCGGGCGGTCCGATGCGCGCCGTGCTCGAAACCCTCGGCGTCCAGGACGTCGTGGGCAAGTCGACCGGTTCGTCGAACCCCTACAACATGATCCGCGCGACGTTCGAGGCGCTGAAGGTTCAGTCCTCGCCGCGTCAGGTCGCCTCCAAGCGCGGCAAGAAGGTCTCGGATCTGATGGGCCGCCGCAACGACGGCGCCTCGGCTCCCGAAGCCGCTGAAGCCGTGGAGTCCTGAGCATGGCCAAGACCGTCACCGTCAAGCAGACCGGTTCGCCGATCCGCCGCAAGTCCGACCAGCGCGCGACCCTGATGGGTCTGGGCCTGAACCGGATGGGTCGTGAATCGACCCTGGAAGACACCCCCTCGGTCCGCGGGATGATCGCCAAGGTCGCCCACATGATCGAGATCGTCGAAAAGTAAGTCGTGAACGCCCTCTCCCGGAAACGGGGGAGGGCGCTTCCACTTGCGATGCTGCAGGGGGCCGCCTAGAAGCGGCCCTTCATTATTTCAACGCCGAGTCCGGATCTGATCCGGGCGCTAGCACCCGAAAGGATCAGGCACATGAAACTGAACGAAATCCGCGACAACGAAGGCGCCCACAAGAAGCGCATGCGCGTCGGCCGTGGCCCGGGCTCGGGCAAGGGCAAGACCGCGGGCCGTGGCGTCAAGGGCCAGAAGTCCCGTTCGGGCGTCGCCATCGGCGGCTTCGAGGGCGGCCAGATGCCGCTGTACATGCGCATGCCCAAGCGCGGCTTCAACAACGCCAACGCGCTGAAGCTGGCCGAGGTGAACCTGTGGCGTCTGCAGGACGCCATCGACGCCAAGAAGCTGGACATCAAGGGCGAGATCAAGGGCGAGGCCCTGGTGGCCGCCGGCGTCATCCGCCGCGTCAAGGACGGCGTGCGCCTGCTGGGCACCGGCGAGATCAAGGGCAAGCTGAACCTGGTCGTGTGGTCGGCCTCGGCCGGCGCGGTCAAGGCGATCGAAGCCGCCGGCGGCACGGTCGTTCAGGAGCGCATCGCGGCTGAAGCCAAGGCCGCCGCCCGCGTCGAGAAGCGCAACCTCGCCAAGGGCAAGGCTCCGGCTCCCAAGGCGCCGCGCGGCGACGCCAACAAGATCTCGGCCCGCACCACTCGTACGGCCGCCAAGAAGTAAAAAGCATTGGGCGCCCTCGCTAAGAGGGCGCCCTTCGCCTATCTGGACGCAGGGGCCGGGCTGAAGTCCACTCCGCGTTCTGACCACTCGGGGTGACGACATATGGCTTCGGCCGCTGAACAACTCGCAGCAAACATGAATGTCGGCTCGTTCGCCAAGGCGACCGAGCTGCACAAGCGTCTGCTGTTCACGCTGGGGGCCCTGCTGGTCTACCGGCTGGGCACCTATGTGCCGATCCCGGGTGTCAACTCGGCCGCCTTCCTGCAGTTCTTCCAGAACCCGGACGGGCAGCGCGGCATCCTGGACATGTTCAACATGTTCTCGGGCGGCGCCGTGGAGCGGATGGCCGTCTTCGCCCTGAACGTGATGCCCTACATCTCGGCGTCGATCATCGTCCAGCTGATGGGCGCGGTGTATCCGCCGTGGGAGAAGCTGCGCAAGGAAGGCGGCGAAAGCGGCCGCAAGCAGCTGAACCAGTATACGCGCTACCTCACGGTCGTGCTGGCCCTGGCCCAGTCGTTCGGCATCGCCGTCAGCATGAACTCGAACACCCAGTTCGTCGACAATCCGGGCATCTTCTTCATCGTCTCGACGGTCACCGTCCTGACCGGCGGCACCATGTTCCTGATGTGGCTGGGCGAGCAGGTGACGGCGCGCGGCGTCGGCAACGGCATCTCGCTGATCATCTTCGCGGGCATCGTGGCGGTTCTGCCGGGCACCATCGCCCGCCTGTTCGGCCTGGCCCAGCAGGGTCAGATGTCGGCCTTCGCCCTCCTGTTCATCGTCGCCATGGCTATCGCCGTGGTGGTCTTCATCGTCTTCATGGAGCGCGCCCAGCGCCGCCTTCTGATCCAGTATCCGAAGCGCCAGGAAGGCAACCGCATGGCCGGGGGCGAGCGTTCGTTCCTGCCGCTGAAGGTCAACACCGCCGGCGTCATCCCGCCGATCTTCGCCTCGTCGCTGCTGATGCTGCCGTCCACGGTTGCCCAGTTCACGGCCCAGGCGAACCTGCCGGAATGGCTGGCTTGGCTGCCGACCGCGGCCGGACAGCTGCAGCACGGCCAGCCGGTGTTCACCGTGCTGTACGGCCTGCTGATCGTCTTCTTCTGCTTCTTCTACACCTCGATCACCTTCAACCCCGAGGACACGGCCGAGAACCTGCGCAAATACGGCGGCTTCCTGCCGGGCATCCGTCCGGGCAAGCGCACGGCGGAATATCTGGACTATGTCCTGACCCGCCTGACCGTGATCGGCGCCGCCTACATCACCGCGGTCTGCCTGCTGCCCGAGTTCGTGATCGCCAACTTCGGCAACAGCCTGGCGTTCGGCGGCACCTCGATCCTGATCGTCGTGTCGGTGACCATGGACACCGTGGCCCAGATCCAGTCGCACCTGCTGGCGCACCAGTACGAAGGCCTCATCAAGAAGGCCAAGCTGCGTGGGCGTGGCGGCAAGACTCCGGGCAGCCGCCCGATGCCGGTCAGGCGTTAAGCGAAGTTTTGGGGGAGGGCAGGGCGTGAACCTGATCCTGTTCGGACCGCCCGCCGCGGGCAAGGGCACCCAGGCCAAGCGTCTGGTCGATCAGCGCGGCATGGTCCAGCTGTCGACCGGCGACATGCTGCGCGAGGCCATCGCCTCAGGCTCGGAGCTGGGCCGGCGTTGCCAGGCGATCATGTCGCGCGGCGATCTGGTGCCTGACGACGTGGTCATCGCCCTGATCGAGGCCCGGCTGAAAGAGGCCGAGGACGCCGGCGGCGCCATCTTCGACGGCTTCCCGCGCACCGTGGCCCAGGCCGCGGCGCTGGACGCCATGCTGGCCAAGCTGGGCAAGCGGATCGACGCCGTGGTGCGGCTGAAGGTCGACGACGCCGCCCTGCTGGAACGGATCGCCAAACGCTTCGCTGAACAGGGCCGGCCGGACGACAATCCGGACAGCTTCAAGGTCCGGCTCGACGCCTACAACCGCAACACCGCGCCGCTGCTGCCCTACTATGCCGACAAGGGCCTGCTGACCGAGGTGGACGGCATGGGGGCGATCGACACGGTCGCCGCCGCCATCGACACCGCCCTGGCCTGATGTGATCCAACCCGACGCGCGCGCGTTAAGCGTGGGTGTGGCAGGTTGGGCGTGTGAACGAGCAAATTAAAATCCCGAAGCGGTGGCGGACGCCGCTGGTCGTGGCGGCCGTCGCCCTCGCGCACGTCGGCGTGTTCGTGCTGATCGCCAGGTTCAGCCCGGCGCCGCCCGTGGTCCTGCCGCCGCCGTTCGATGTCTTTCTCGCCGGACCCATGCTGCGGCCCCCGCCACCCCCGCCGCCGCCCGAGCCGGCGAAGGAAGTGGGGGGAGGATCGCCCGCCGCGCCGTCACGCATTCACGTCACCCGCAATCCTCCGCCCACGCCGCCCGAGCTCCCGGCGCCGCCGACGCCTGCCCCGGAGCCCACCCTCGTGCTCGGCGCCTCCTCCGAAACCAGCCCCACGCCCGGCCTCGGCCAGGGCGGCGAGGGCACCGGCAGTGGCGGCGGCTCCGGCGCCGGGACCGGTCCCGGTTCCGGCACGGTGCGCGCCCGGCTGATTACAGCGCCGACCGGCCGTGAGCTGTCGAGGCTGCGTCCGCGTGGCGCCAGGGGAAGCGGCAGGGCCGTGATCACCTGTCGGGTGCGCCTGGACACCCGCATGGAGGCCTGCCGCATCGCCTCCGAGACGCCGCCCGGAGCGGGTTTCGGCGAAGCGGGCCTTCAGGCGGCGCTGCTTTACCGGTTCCAGCCGCCTTCAAGGAACGGACGGCCCGAGACGGGAGACATGACCGTCGTCGTCGAGTTTCCCTGACGGAAATCGCGCGGTAGCCGTTTCGGGGCCGCCAAACCGTTGACGTGCGGTGAATCCCCTGTATAAGGCCCGCTTCCGCGAAGGGCGCCCACGCTCCTGGTCTGTTGACCGGAGCGTTTGTTGCGTCTGCGAACCTGGAGATTTTCGTGGCCCGTATCGCTGGCGTCAACATCCCGACCAACAAGCGCGTCGAAATCGCGCTGCAGTACATCCACGGCATCGGCCCGGCCGCCGCCAAGGACATCGTGGGCAAGGTGGGCATCGAGGCCTCGCGCCGCGTGAACCAGCTGACCGACGCCGAAGTCCTGCAGATCCGCGAGACGATCGACAAGGATCACACCGTCGAGGGCGACCTGCGCCGTGAGACGTCGATGAACATCAAGCGTCTGATGGACCTGGCCTGCTACCGCGGCCTGCGTCACCGCAAGGGCCTGCCGGTCCGCGGCCAGCGCACGCACACCAACGCCCGCACCCGCAAGGGTCCCGCCAAGCCGATCGCCGGCAAGAAGAAGTAAGACAGACACATGGCCAAGGAACCGGGTCGCGTAAAGAAGCGCGAGCGCAAGAACATCACCTCGGGCGTCGCCCACGTGAATGCGTCTTTCAACAACACCATGATCACGATCACCGATGCCCAGGGCAACGCGATCTCGTGGTCGTCGGCCGGACACATGGGCTTCAAGGGTTCGCGCAAATCGACCCCTTACGCCGCCCAGATGGCCGCCGAAGACGCGGGCAAGAAGGCCCAGGAACACGGCGTCAAGACGCTGGAAGTCAACGTCTCGGGTCCGGGCTCCGGCCGTGAATCGGCCCTGCGCGCGCTTCAGTCGGTCGGTCTGACCATCACCACCATCCGCGACGTCACGCCGATGCCGCACAACGGCTGCCGTCCTCCCAAGCGTCGTCGCGTCTAAGCCTGCCGCCGCCGCCTACTATTCAACGCCGGTTCCGGCCCTCCTGGATGCGGGGGAGCGGAACCAGCGAAACCCGTTCGAGGGACCCCGAATGATCGAAAGAAACTGGCAAGAGCTGATCCGTCCCGAGAAGCCGCAGATCGAGATCGGTTCCGACGCCCAGCGCAAGGCGCGCCTGGTGGCCGAACCCCTCGAGCGCGGCTTCGGCGTGACGCTCGGCAACGCCCTGCGCCGCGTTCTCCTGTCGTCGCTGCAAGGCGCCGCGGTGACCGCGATCCAGATCGACGGCGTGGTTCATGAATTCTCGTCGCTGGAAGGCGTGCGGGAAGACGTCGTGGACATCGTCCTGAACATCAAGCAGCTGGCCCTGCGCATGCACGCTGAAGGCCCCAAGCGCATGACGCTGAAGGCCACCGGCCCCGGCGTCGTCACCGCCGGCCAGATCGACGTGCCCGCCGACATCGAGGTGCTGAACCCCGATCACGTCATCTGCACGCTCGACGACGGCGCCTCGGTGCGCATGGAGCTGACCGTCCAGAACGGCAAGGGCTACGTCGCTTCGGAGTTCAACCGTCCGGAAGACGCGCCGATCGGCCTGATCGCCGTCGACGCCCTCTATTCGCCGGTCAAGAAGGTCGCCTATCGCGTCGAGCCGACCCGCCAGGGTCAGTCGCTGGACTACGACAAGCTGATCCTCGAGGTCGAAACCAACGGGGCGGTCACGCCGGTTGACGCGGTGGCCTACGCCTCGCGCATCCTGCAGGACCAGCTGCAGATCTTCATCACCTTCG
>JAZKHQ010000014.1:0-49172 GCA_040385285.1 Pseudomonadota bacterium | reverse complement strand
GGCCTTGGAGATCGCGGGCGAAGGCTTCGCCAACCTGGTCAGGGCCGGAAGGCAGCAGCCACAACGAATTCCCCTTCGGGTCGCGGTCTCCACCCTCCTCTCTCTTTTAAGTGCGCTAACGCTCGGCTCGCGGAGCCTCGCTGCTTGAGCGCTGATTTTGTCGCTAACGCTCGCAACGCGGTTGTTCGCTGCTTGAGCGACGGATTGTGCGCTATCGCTCGACGCGCGGCGTCTCGCTGCTTGCGCGCGCGCTCGTGCGTACTTTTCCCCGGCCTCGTCGCGCTGCGCCCTTAGCGTCCGGCTTCGTCCGCGCTAAGGATTGGCCATGAGCGACGTCGATGTGAGTCTGGACGGTCCCCCGTGGGACGAGGACGCCCCCGAGCGGGACGAGAACACTGACGACATGTTCGGCGCGCCGGCGGCTGCGCCCGCCCAGGCCGCCGAGCCGGAGCCCGAGGTCCCCGCCGAACCCGCCGCCAAGCTTGTGAAGACCCCCAAGGCGGCGAAACCATCCGCCGACGACGGCCCCGCCGCCCACGCCGAGGACGGCGCGGCCTACACCGTGCTGGCCCGTAAATACCGGCCGTCGACCTTCGAGGACCTTATCGGCCAGGAGGCCATGGTCCGGACCCTGACCAACGCCTTCGCCACGGGCCGCATCGCCCACGCCTTCATGCTGACGGGGGTGCGCGGCGTCGGCAAGACGACCACGGCGCGCCTGCTCGCCCGGGCCCTGAACAACGAGACTGACGTCATCGACCGGCCCTCGCTGGAGCTGACCGCCCACGGCCGGCACGATGCCGCCATCATGGCGGGCCAGCACATGGACGTGATGGAGATGGACGCCGCCAGCCACACCGGCATCGAGGGCATCCGCGACATCATCGAGAGCGTCCGCTACGCGCCGGTCGAGGCCCGCTACAAGGTCTATGTGCTCGACGAAGTGCACATGCTGTCCAACAACGCCTTCAACGCCCTGCTGAAGACGCTGGAAGAGCCGCCCCCCCACGCCAAATTCATCTTCGCCACCACCGAGATCCGCAAGGTTCCGGTGACGATCCTGAGCCGCTGCCAGCGCTTCGACCTGCGCCGCGTCGAGCCGGAGGTGCTGGTCGAACATCTGGGCCGCGTCGCCGACCGCGAAGGCATGAAGATCGAACAGGAGGCCCTGGCCCTGATTGCCCGCGCGGCGGAGGGATCGGTGCGCGACGGCCTGTCGCTGCTGGATCAGGCTCTGGTGCAGGGCGAGCGGGGGCAGGTGGTCGGCGCGGTCACCGTGCGCGACATGCTGGGGCTGGCCGACCGGACCCAGACCATCGCCTTGTTCGAATCGGTCATGGCCGGGCGCACGCCCGAGGCGCTGGAGCGGTTCCGCACCCTCTACGGCTTCGGCGCTGATCCGGTGCAGGTGACCAATGATCTGCTGGAGCACTGCCACGCGGCCTCGGTCGCCAAGATGCTGGGACCCCAAGCGACGCGCCTGCCCAATGACCAGGCCCAGGCTCTGGCGGCGCTGGGGGCGGCAGTGTCGGCGGGGACGCTGGCCCGGACGTGGCAGATGCTGCTGAAGGCGCTGGACGAGGTGCGGCGCGCTCCCAATCCGGCCGACGCGGTCGAGATGGCCCTCGTGCGGCTGGCCTACGCCGCCGATCTGCCCGGACCTGAGGAGGCGTTGAAGGCGCTGCAGAACGGCGAGACGCCGGGCGGCGCTGGCCCTGCGGCGCCCAGGGGCGGCGGTGGCGGCGGAGCCTCGGCCCAGCTGGCTGCGAGACCCGCGGCCCAGCCGGCGCTGCCCGATCCGCAGACATTCGAGCAGGTCGTGGCTCTGGTTGGCGAAAAGCGCGAGATCGCGCTGAAGATGGATATTGAGCGCTATGTCCGGCCGGTGGATTTCCGGCCCGGCCAGCTGACGTTCGAGCCGGCTCCCGGCGCGCCGGCGACCCTGGCGCCCCGGCTGGCCGCGCGGCTCAAGGAATGGACCGGGCGGCAGTGGTTCGTGATCGCCAACGGCCAGGGCGGCGGCGACACCCTGATCGATCAGGAGAAACGGGCGCGGGCCGAGGCCCGGGCCGAGATAGAGGCCGACCCCTTCGTCCGTGCGGTGATGGAGGCCTTCCCCGGCGCGAAGATCGGCGAGGTGAAGGTGCTGGCGCCGTCGGTGGAACTGCCCGCCATCCCTGACGACGGCGCCGAGCCCGCGGACGACTGAATCTCATGCCTTCTCCCCACGGGGGAGAAGGTGGTCGCGTGAGCGACCGGATGAGGAGAGTGCTTGATCAAGGGCGACCTTCTGGAGAGGAGCGTGGCTTACACAGCCCCCTCATCCGTCTTGCTTCGCAAGCCACCTTCTCCCCCGGAGGGGAGAAGGATCAGGTTTGTCAGGCCGCTTCTTTCTGGCGCGAAGGATGGAAGAACAGCGCCTGGCTGATCGCCGCCTTCACGGTTTCGGGCTGGAACGGCTTGGTGATCAGGAAGGTCGGCTCGGGACGCTCGCCGGTCAGCAGGCGCTCGGGGAAGGCGGTGATGAAGATCACCGGCACGTCGATCCGCTTCAGGATATCCTTGACCGCATCGATGCCCGAAGAACCGTCGGCCAGCTGGATGTCGGCGAGGACCAGACCCGGGCGGTGACGGGCGACGGCATCGACGGCCTCGTCATGGGTGGTGGCGGTGGCGGCGACCCGGTGGCCCAGCTCCTTCACCAGGCTTTCGATGTCGGCGGAGATGATGGCCTCGTCTTCGATGATGAGCACGTCGGTGGCCAGTTCGGCGTCGATGTCGGCCTGGGCGTCGCCGATCAGGCGTTCGACCTCATGCACGTCGGCGGACAGGATCTGCGCGGCTTCGGACGGGGTGAACCCTTCCAGCGCCGTCAGCAGGAAGGCCTGGCGCGAGCGCGGAGCGATGCGCATCAGGCGGCGCGAGGCGTCGTCGCGCGCCTCCATGCCGCTGGCGTCCTCCAGCCGGGCGCCTGAGGTGGACCAGATGGCGTGGAACACATGATAGAGGGCGACGCGCGGGGTCATCTCCGAAGGCAGCTGGCGCTCGCCCGCGGCGAGGGCTTCCAGCGCCACGCGGACATAGTTGTCGCCGGTGGTCTGATCGCCTGTCAGCGCGCGGGCGTAACGGCGGACATAGGGCAGATGCGGCGCGAGACGGGCCAGCAGACTCATGAGGTGTTCCCCGGGCAGGCAGCGTTCCACACGTCGGAACGGCTTTCACTTGGAGCTTAACGTCTCCAAAACGCAACGGTTCCGCTTGATGGAGCCAGCTTGACCATAAAATTCCGTTCGGTCAGGAACCGTGACGGTTGCGCGGCGTTTGCAGCGTTCGACCAGAGTGTTTCCCAAGGACGACAGGGTGGCGGCCGTTCTATCCATGACTGAAAAATCTGACAAACCGTCCGGGGGACAGGACGGGGCGGGACTCGAAGAAGCCCGACTGCGCCAGCAGGCGATCGGGGTGAAGCTCCGCCACATGTTCGATCAGGTCGTGAACGAGCCTGTGCCGGACGAGTTTCTGGCCATCCTCCGGCGCGCCGACGACAAGTCGTCCGGGGGGAGCGGCGCATGACGAATGCGGCCCCCAAGCCGCCGTCAGCCGACGACGAGGGTTTCAAGCGGGAATTGATAGGTCTCATTCCCCACTTGCGCGCCTTCGCCCGGACCCTGACCGGCGATCCCACCGCAGCCGACGACCTGGCGCAGGACGCCATGATGAAGGCGTGGGACGCGCGCGCCAGCTATCAGATGGGCACGAACATGAAGGCCTGGACCTTCATGATCCTGCGCAACCAGTTCTATTCCGAAAAACGCCGCTCGTGGCGCCAGTCGCAGCTGGATCAGGAGGCCGCCGAGCGGACCCTGGTCGCCGTGGACGATCCCGAGGCCCCGGTGGCGCTGGACGAACTGCGCATGGCCCTGGCCACCCTGCCCGAAGAGCAGCGCGAGGCCCTGATCCTCGTCGGCGCTGGCGGCTTCGCCTATGAGGAAGCCGCCGAAATCTGCCAGTGCGCCGTCGGCACGGTGAAAAGCCGCGTCAGCCGCGCCCGCCGGGCGCTGCTCGCTACACTCGAACGCGGCGGCTACGCCCGTGACGGCAAGGCCGCCGGCGACGCCATGCGCTCGATTCTCGCGGCTGCGGACCGCCTGAGCGGCGCCCGCCAGGCCTGATGGTGCGGCTCAAGCGGATTCTCGGCCGGGGTCTGGCCCCGTCGGGATTCCAGGGCATCCGCTCGCGACTGGGCATGGCCATGGCCTTAGCCCTTCTGCCGATCATCCTGTTGAGCGTCATCCAGACCAACGCCACCTTCCGCGATCAGGAGGATGCGCGCCGCGTGTCCCTGCAACTCGCGGCCGAGCGCAGCGCCACGGCGGCGCAGGCGCGGCTGACGGCGACGGCCGCGGTGCTGCGTGTGGTGGCGTCGGACGCCATCGGCCCCGGGTGCGAGGACCGGCTGACCAGCCTGATCCAGACACTCGGGGGCTACGACGCCCTCAGCCGGCGTGATCGGGAGGGCCGCAATGTGTGCGTCTCGCGACGTCCGGCCACCGTGGCCGCGCCCCCGGACACCCTGAACGGCACGCCGTGGTTTGAACGGCTGCGCGCGGGCGAAGCCATCGTCATGGCGCGCGGGCAAGATGTGATCGGCCGCGAAGCCGGTCTGGTGGCGGCCATCCGGCTGGAGCGTCCCACAGGGGCGTTCGACGGGGTCATGGCGGCGCGGGTGCCGCTGTCTATTCTTCAGCCTGATGTGACCGACCCGGCCCTGCCGCCCGGATCGCAGGCGGCCCTGACAGACGGTGAGGGGCGCCTGCTGATCGCCACCAGCATCCCGGCCTTCCAGTTCGAGAACGGCCAGAAGCTGGAGGGCTGGGTCGAACGCGCCCGGGCTGGCTTGGCGGTGTTCGAGGCCGACACGGCGAGCGGCCGCCGCGTCTATGCCGGCGCGGCGTTGGCCGGCCGCGATGTCTATGTGCTGTTTTCCGCACCCTCGCCCGGTCTCCTGTCCTGGGCGCGGCTGAATCCCATGAGCACCCTGCTGTTGCCGCTCGGCGCCTGGCTGACGGCCTTCGCGGCGGTGATGCTGCTGTCCGAGCGGATCGTTGTCCGCTGGCTCGATTATCTAGAGCGTGTCGCCGCCATCTATGCGCGCGGACGCTTCACGGTGCGCCCGGTGCAGGCGGTGAACGCGCCGTCCGAAATCCGCATTCTGGCGCGGACGCTGGACGAACTGGCCGAGGCCATCACCCTGCGCGACCGGTCGCTGACGGATTCCCTGGCCGAGAAGGACGCGCTGATGCGCGAGATCCATCACCGGGTGAAGAACAACCTGCAGATCATCTCGTCGCTGCTGTCGATGCAGCAGCGGGCCCTGACGGACGAGCCGGCCAAGGCGGCCCTGGGCGACACGCGCCAGCGCATCTCGGCCCTCGCCCTGATCTACCGCACCCTCTACCAGGGCGAGGACATTCACCGCGCCGACGCCCGGGATTTCCTCAACGACCTCGTGGGCCAGCTGGTGGCCGGCGAAAGCGGCCGAGGGCCGCTGGTCACCAGTTCGGTCGAGGCGGATTCCCTGATCGTCGATCCCGACAAGCTGGCGCCGCTGGCGTTGTGGCTGGTCGAGGCCGTGTCAAACGCCCAGAAGCACGCCTTCGCCGGCCGCGGCGGCGCGCTGCGCGTGCGCTTCAAGGTGGATGGCGACACCAGCGTGCTGGAGGTCGAGGACGACGGGCCGGGGGTGACGGATACGCTTCGCGCCGGAGTCGGGCGCACCCTCATGGGGGCCTTCGCCAAACAACTGAGGGGCGAGGCCGAACTGGCTCCTGCGCCGACCGGCGGCACCATCGCGCGCATGACCTTCCCTACGCCGGAGGCGGTCACGCCGACCGATCCGAATGATCTGGGAACCGTAGCCGCACGATCACGTTGATCTGACAACGCCGCGCTGCCTTTCGGCGAAGGCTGTTTTGGAGATACATCATGCGCAAGCTTTTCGTTCTGTTCGCCGCCGCCGCCGCCCTGACCACCGCCGCCTGCAACACCGTCGCCGGCGTCGGCCGTGACGCCTCGGCCGCCGGCGACGCGGTCACCAACTGCGCCCAGGGCCAGTCCTGCTGATCTGACGACCATCTGCGTTCTCAAGGGGCGCAGCGCACGCGCGGTTTCCCCGACCGCCTGTGCCAAATGAAGCCCCGCCGGACCCCGACCGGCGGGGCTTTGTCGTTCCCGAACGGCGCGCTAGTCTTCGCTTCAGGCGTCCGGGAGAGACGCCGAGGACTTTCGGGGAAGCGCATCCATGTCGAACAAAGCAGCGGTCGAGACCAAAGGTCCCGGCCTGAAGACGGTGGTCACGGCCTCTGCGGCCGGCACGGCGTTCGAGTGGTACGACTTCTTCATCTTCGGCTCGCTGACGACCGTCATCGCCAAGCATTTCTACGCCGATGTGGGCGAGGCCACGGGCTACATTCTGGCGCTGCTGACGTTCGGCGTCGGCTTCGTGGTGCGGCCGCTGGGCGCGCTGGTGTTCGGCTGGTTCGGCGACCGGACGGGGCGCAAGACCACCTTCCTCGTCACCATCACCCTGATGGGACTGGCGACCGTGGCCATCGGCCTGTTGCCCGACTACGGCCAGATCGGCATGGCGGCTCCGATCCTGCTCCTGACCATGCGGGTGCTGCAGGGCTTCGCGCTCGGGGGCGAATACGGCGGGGCCGCCATCTATGTGGCCGAACATGCGCCGCCGAAGAAGCGCGGCCTGCTGACCGGCTGGATCCAGACCACCGCCGCCTTCGGCCTGATAGGCGCGCTGAGCGTCATCCTGATCACGCGGCAGGCGCTGGGCGTCGAGGCCTTCAACGAATGGGGCTGGCGCATCCCCTTCCTGCTGTCGGCGCTGCTGTTGATGGTGTCCCTGTGGATCCGGCTGAAGCTGAACGAGAGCCCGGCCTATGAGGCGATGGAGGCCGAGGGCGGGGCCCGGCGCGCGCCCTATCGCGAGGCCTTCCTGACCTGGACCAACGGCCGCTGGGTGCTGGTCGCCCTGTTCGGCATCATGGTCGCCCAGGGGGCGGTATGGTACTGCGGCTACTTCTACACGCGCTTCTTCATGGAGCGGGTGCTGAAGGTCGATGTGGCCACGGTGGACCAGCTGGTCCTGGCCATCACCGTCTGCTCGGCGGCGCTCTATGTCTTCTTCGGCTGGCTGTCGGACAAGGTGGGGCGCAAGCCGGTGATGCTGTTCGGCATGATCCTGGCGCTCGTCGCCTTCTTCCCCGGCTTCCACGCCCTGACGAAGGCGGCCAATCCAGCCCTGGCGGCTGCGCAGGCCGCCTCGCCGGTGGTCGTGGTGGCGGACCCCGCCGCCTGCGCCCTGCAGTTCGATCCGGTCGGCAAGGCGACCTTCTCCAGCAGCTGCGACATCGCCAAGAGCGTGCTGTCCAACGCCGGGGTGTCCTATGACAATGTCGCGGCGTCCGCGGGCTCCGTGGCGGTGGTCCGCATCGGCGAGGTCGAGGTGGCCTCGGTCGAGGGCAAGGGCATGGCGGCGGCCCAGCTGAAGGCCGCGCGCGCGGATGTGGAGACACAGGTGAAGGCGGCGCTGGTTGCGGCGGGCTATCCCGAGAAGGCCGACCCGGCGGGGCTGAACTTCATGCTCTGCTTTTCCATCCTGATGATCTTCATGGTCGCGGCCTGCGCCCTGTACGGACCCCAGGCGGCGGCGCTGGTCGAGCTGTTCCCGACGCGGGTGCGCTACACGGCGATGAGCCTGCCCTACAACATCGGCACGGGCTGGATCGGAGGCCTGCTGCCGGCCGCCAGCTTTGCGCTCGTGGCCTGGTCGGGGAACATCTATTTCGGCCTCTGGTATTCGGTGGTCTTCACCGTGATCGCGGTCGTCGTCAGCCTGATCTGGCTGCCCGAGACCAAGGGCCGCGATCTGCACCTGATGGGCGACTAGACCGGCAGGGCGCCCCGCTTGACCACCGTGCGCATGGCGACGCTGGAGGACACCCGCGTCACGCCGGGGATGCGGGTCAGCTCGTGCGAGTGGACCCGCTCCAGGTCGTCGACGTCGCGCACGACCAGCCGCAGCAGATAGTCCGAGCCGCCGGTCATCAGGTAGCACTCGACCACCTCCGGCACGGTGGCGATGGCGGTCTCGAACGCGGTCAGGGACGCCTCGGCCTGGGATGACAGAGTGACGGTCACGAACACGCTGATGGGCAGGCCGACGGCGCGTTCATTGATGATGGCGGCATAGCGGCTGATGACGCCCTCGGCCTCCAACGCCCGCAGGCGGCGCAGGCAGGCGCTCTCGGACAGGTTCACCGTGCGGGCCAGATCGGCGTTGGTCATGCGCCCGTCGGTCTGGAGCGCGCGGATCATGCGGCGGTCCGTGTCGTCGAGGGTCACGGCGGAAACGGTCTTCAATGTCGGCCTCGTTCGCAGATTCTGCGACTTTACGGCGTTCAGTCAGCAAAAAGAACAGGAACCTGCGCTGAGCTCGCCGCTATGTTCCGCGCCAACAACAAACCGGGAGAGAGCCATGCGCGTCGGTGTGCCGAAGGAAATCAAGAAGAACGAACACCGCATCGGCCTGACGCCGACCGCTGTGCGCGAATATGTGGCTCACGGCCACGCGGTCTCCATCCAGGCGGGCGCGGGCCTCGGCGCCGGCTTCACCGACGCGGACTACAAGAAGGCCGGGGCCCGGATCGTCGCCACGGCGGAAGAGATCTTCGCCGGCAACGACATGATCGTGAAGGTGAAGGAGCCCCAGAAGGTCGAGTGGGAGATGCTCCGCGAGGACCAGATCCTGTTCACCTACCTGCACCTCGCGCCCGATCCCGAGCAGACCAAGGGCCTGCTGGCGTCCAAATGCGCGGCCGTGGCCTATGAGACCGTGACGGACGCCAAGGGCGGCTTGCCGCTGCTGGCCCCGATGTCGGAAGTCGCCGGCCGCATCGCCGTCTTCTCGGCCGCCGAGACCCTGCTGAAGCACAACGGCGGCATGGGTCTGCTGTTCTGCGGCGTTCCGGGCGTGGCCCCGGCGCGCGTGCTGGTGCTGGGCGGCGGCGTCGTCGGCCTGAACGCGGCCCGCATGGCCATGGGCCTGGGCGCCGAGGTCGTGGTGCTGGAACGCTCGATCCCGCGCATGGCCTATATCGACGAGGTCACCAACGGCCGCGTCATCACGCGCTACTCCTCCATCGGCGCGGTCGAGGAGGAGATGGTCAAGGCCGATGTCATCATCGGCGCCGTGCTGGTGCCGGGAGCCGAGGCGCCCAAGCTGATCAAGAAGGAGCACCTGAAGTCGATGAAGCCCGGCTCGGTGCTGGTCGACGTCGCCATCGACCAGGGCGGCTGCTTCGAGACCAGCCACGCCACAACCCACGAGGACCCGACCTACGTCATCGACAACGTGGTCCACTACTGCGTCGCCAACATGCCGGGCGCGGCCCCGCGCACCTCGTCGGAAGCTCTGAACAACGCCACCCTGCCGTTCGGCCTGGCCCTGGCTGACCACGGCCTGGAGGCCCTGAAGAAGAACCCTCACCTCGCGCGCGGCCTGAATGTGCTGAAGGGCGAGCTGACCTATCCGGCCGTCGCCGAGGCGCTGGACATGCCGTGGAGCGATCCGTTCGGCGTCTGGGCCGGCGCCAAGGCCTAGAGGTTCACCACCTCGAACCCGTCCTCGGCGGCCAGACGGTCGGCGAGGACGGCGCGGTGACAGCTCGCGTGATCGGCCTCGAAGCACAGCAGGGCCGTGGGGCGGTCGCCCGCGATGGCCCTGAGCCGTTCGAACGCGATCTGCGAGTCCGGCTCGGCCATATGGTCGGCGAAGATGGCGCGCATCTCGCCGATCCGGCCCTTCTTGGCCGCGTCGCGCCCGGCCTTGGGCGTGCCCAGCGGGCGCAGGTGGACGTATTCGATGCCGGCCTCGGCCAGGCTCGCGCCCAGCACGGTCTTCGAGAAGCCCGCCCGGCGGCTGGCGGCCACGGCGCGGACGTCGGCCACGACCTGCACCCCCGCGGCCCTCAGCCTGTCGACCACGGCGGCCTGGGGCTCGCCCTCATATCCCACGGTGTAGAGTCTCATGACACGGATATGGGCGCCCGCGCCCTGACGCCAAGCGTGGCGGAGGGTTCGTCTCCCCATACGGTTGAGCAGCGGTTGTCCCTTGGGAAGGGGGGCAGTAGGAACAGCGGGTAACGCCGAGAACCCGCATGCCCGACCTGACCGACAAGCAGACCTTCTCCGACGAAGAGGCGCTGGAGTTCCACCGCCTGCCGGCTCCCGGCAAGATCTCCATGGCGCCGATCAAACCCATGGCGACCCAGCGGGACCTGTCGCTGGCCTATTCGCCGGGCGTGGCCGTGCCGGTGCTGGCCATCGCCGCCGATGCGGACCTCGCCTACGACTACACCTCAAAGGGCAATCTGGTCGCAGTCATCTCGAACGGCACGGCGATCCTGGGCCTCGGCAACCTCGGCCATATGGCGTCCAAGCCGGTGATGGAGGGCAAGGCTGTCCTGTTCAAGCGCTTCGCCGATGTCGACAGCTTCGACGTCGAGGTGAAGACCACCGATCCGGACGAGTTCGTCACCGTGGTCAAGAACATCGGCGACACCTGGGGCGGCATCAATCTGGAGGACATCAAGTCCCCGGAATGCTTCGAGATCGAAAGCCAGCTCCAGGATCTGCTGGACATCCCGGTGTTCCACGACGACCAGCACGGCACGGCGATCATCTCGTCCGCCGCTCTGATCAACGCCTGCCACATCGCCGGCAAGCGACTGGAGGACGTCAAGGTGGTGCTGGCCGGCGCCGGCGCGGCGGGCCTGTCGTCCATCGGCCTGATGAAGGCTATGGGCGTGCGGCGCGAGAACACCGTGATCGTCGACCGCGACGGCGTCGTCTATCCGGGCCGCGCGGGCGTCGACCAGTGGAAGGCCGCCCACGTCACCGACACCCCGCACCGCACCCTGGCAGAGGCCATGGTCGGCGCCGACGTGGTTCTGGGCCTGTCGGCCAAGGGCGCGATCACCAAGGAAATGGTCGCCTCCATGGCGCCCAATCCGATCATCTTCGCCATGGCCAACCCGGATCCGGAGATCACGCCCGAGGACGTGCTGTCGGTCCGCAGCGACGCTATCATCGCCACCGGCCGGTCGGACTACGTCAACCAGGTCAACAACGTCCTGGGTTTCCCCTACATCTTCCGCGGTGCGCTGGACGTGCGCGCGCGCCGGGTGAACCACGAGATGAAGATCGCCTGCGCCCGGGCGCTGGCGGCGCTGGCGCGCGAGGATGTGCCGGACGAGGTCGCCGCGGCCTATCGCGGGCGCAAGCTGAAGTTCGGCCCCGACTACATCATCCCGACGCCGTTCGATCCGCGCCTGATCTGGTACATCCCGCCCTTCGTCGCCCAGGCGGCGATGGACACGGGTGTGGCGAGAAAGCCCATCGAGGACATGGACGCCTACCGCACCCGGCTGAAGGCGCGTCTGGACCCGTCCGCCGCCCTGATGCAGCAGATCTCGTCCGCCGTGCGAGCCGCGCCCAACAAGCGCGTCATCTTCGCCGAGGGCGAGGAGCAGTCGGTCATTCGCGCCGCCTGGGGCTTCAAACAGGCCGAGCTGGGCACGCCGATCCTGCTGGGCCGCGAGGACCTGATCCGCAAGAACGCCGCCGAGGCGGGGCTAAACTTTGACGAGATGGGAATCCAGATCGCCAACGCCCGCATGTCGGACCGCAACAACGAATACACCGACTTCCTCTACGCCAAGCTGCAGCGCCGGGGATATCTGCGCCGCGACGTGCAGCGGATGATCAACCAGGACCGCAACTACTTCGGCGCCGCCATGCTGGCGCGGGGCCAGGCGGACTGCATGGTCACCGGGGTGACCCGCAACTTCAACATGGCCCTGAAGGAGGTGCGCCGCGTGCTGGACGTGCGCCACCGCATGATCGGTCTGTCGATCCTGCTGGCCAGGGGACGCACCCTGTTCGTCGCCGACACGTCGATCCATGAACTTCCCGACGCCGCCGAGCTGGCCGATATCGCCATCCAGGCGGCCGAGACCGTGCGCCGTCTGGGCCGCACGCCGCGCGTGGCCTTCCTCAGCTATTCCACCTTCGGCAACCCCCCCGGCGACCGGGGCGAGAAGGTGCGCGAGGCCATCCGCATCCTCGACCAGAAGGGCGTCGATTTCGAATACGAGGGTGAGATGCCGCCGGAGCTTGCGCTCGATCCCGATGCGCGGTCGGCCTATCCGTTCATGCGCCTGAGCCGCGACGCCAATGTGCTGGTCATGCCGGCCATCCACTCGGCCTCGATCTCGACCCGCCTGATCCAGGCGCTGGGCGGCGCCACCGTGATCGGCCCGCTGCTGGTCGGCCTCGAGAAGTCGGTGCAGATCGTCAACCTCGGCGCCTCGGTCAGCGAAATCATCACCGCCGCAACCTTCTCCGCCTACGACGGCGGGGCTGTGGGCGAGGACGACGACGCGCCCGAGCCGCGCGTGCTGACCCCGCCGCCCGCGCCGGCGTCTGCTCCAGTTCCCGCAACGGCGGTGCCGCCGACGGTGGGCTGAGCCGAGGTCTAGCCGGGCGCCATCCTGGCCTTCAGCCGCTGGTTACGGCGGTCCAGCATCCAGCACAGGATGAGGGCGGGGACGCCCACGGCCGCTGTTCCCGCAAAGAACAGGGCATAGGCGGTCATCAGCTCGTGGCCCTGTTGCAGGCCCTCGACCACCACGCCCGAGAAGCCCTTCAGGAACTTGCCCAGCAGGGCGTAGAATGAGCTGAGCAGCGCGTACTGGGTGGCGGTGTAGCCGATGCCGGTCAGGCTCGACATGTAGGCCACCAGCGCCGCGCCGGCGAAGCCTTCGCTGAAATTCTCGACGAACAGCACCCCCGCAAACATCGGCGTCGAGAGTCCCGCGATGGCCATCAGGGTGTAGCCGAGATTCGACATGGGTCCGATCAAGGCTCCCAGCAGCAGCGTTCGGCCGAAACCGAAGCGGACGGCGCACAGGCCGCCCGCGGCGATGCCCGCCAGCGACCCGATCAGACCGGCGCTGAGGCGCATGGCCCCGATGGCCTCCTTGGTCAGGCCCAGCTCGATGTAGAACGGCCCGACCATGGGCCCCATGACGAAGTCCGGCAGCCGGTACAGGCTGATTGCGGCCAGCATCAGAAGGGCGGCGGTCTTGTGCGTCTTCAGGAAGTTGATGAACGGGCCGACGACGGCGTCGAACAGGCCGCGCGGGGTCCAGGGCGGCGCGCCGCCGGTCGCGGCGGCGATGACCGACCGATCCACGGGCTCCTTGGCGAAAAGGGTGGCGATGATGGCGATCGACATCGCAGCGCCCCAGATCGCATAGGCCGCGTTCCAGCTGAACCAGCTGGCGAAGAACAGAATGAGCGCATTGCCCGCCAGCATCGCGAAGCGGTAGCCGAGCTGATAGGCCGAGGTCAGCAGGCCCATGTCGTCCTCGTTCTCGGCGGTTTCGATCCGCCAGGCGTCCACCACGATGTCCTGGGTGGCCGAGGCGAAGGCCGTGACGAGAGCGGCTATGCCCAGGGCGGTCAGTCCGCCTTGCGGGCCGATGATCGCCATGGCGATCAGAGACGCCCCCACCAGCCCTTGCGACAGCAGCATCCAGCCGCGCCGGCGCCCGAACCGTCCGAGGATGGGCACGTCGAACCGATCGACGATCGGGGCCCAGATGAATTTGAAGGAATAGGCCAGGCCGACCCACGAAATGAAGCCGATGGCCGACAGGGCCACATCGCCCTCCGCCAGCCAGATGCTGAGGGTCGCGCCGGTCAGGAGGAACGGCAGGCCCGACCCGAAGCCCAGCAGAAGGGTGATCAGAACCCGGACCTGCCCGAGCGAGGCCAGGACGTCGCGCGCGCCTCGCTTCTTCGGCGCCGCGGCGGTGTTGGTGTCGGTCATGGGGGCCTCCGGCGGACGCCTTGGGTTCCCCCGGGAACCGGCGTCTCTAGAAGGCGACCTTGGCGCGCTCCGCCGCGTTCGTCCAGCGGGCGAGGACGGCGCGGAGCTGTTCGGGCTCGAGCGGCTTGACCAGATGATCGTCCATTCCGGCCTCGAGGCAGGCGCGGCGGTCCTCGGCGAAGGCGTTGGCGGTCAGGGCGACGATGGGGGTCCCGTCGCCGGTGGCGCGGATGATGCGGGTCGCGGCCGGGCCGTCGGCGCCGGGCATGCGCATGTCCATCAGCACCAGATCATAGCGCGCGCGGGCCAGGGCGGCGACGGCCTCGTCGCCGGTCGCAGCGGTCTCGACCACGCAGCCCTCGCGGCGCAGCAAGGTGCGGGCGAGCAGCGCCCCGACCGGATTGTCCTCGGCCAGCAGCACGCGGATTCCGGCGAACTGCGCAGGGGCGACGCGGTCGTCTTCGGCAGGGGCGGCGGCCGTCGTCGCCTCATGGCCGGACGCCGCCAACACCCGCTCGACCAGCGATGCGGGACGCAGGGGCTTGATCAGGTAGCCGTCGAACCCGGCGGCGCGATAGGCCTCGATAAGCGCGCGCTCTGAGGGCTTGAGCAGGATCACCGCCCGGCGGCCGACCGGGGCGGAGCGCAAGGCGCGGCCTTCGTGCCCGGCCTCGGCATGGTCGATCAGGACAACAGGCGCATCGAGGGCGATGAGGCCTCCGGCCGCGCGGACCTGATCCTCGGCGGCCGCGCGGACGAAGAGATCGGGGGCGATGACGGCGACGGCCCGGCCCGCCAGCGGTTGCGCGATATCAGGTTCCGACACGGCCTCGAACGGCGCCTCGAAGCGGAAGCGGGCGCCGCGGCCGTCCGGTCGGTCCGTGACCGTGGCGCGGCCGTTCATGGCCTCGGCCAGACGCCGGACGACGGCCAGGCCCAGCCCCGCGCCGTCGAACCGGGTGGCGTCGCTGGCGTCGGCGTGGCCGAACTCCTCGAAGATGCGTTCGCGGGCCTCGGGCGCGACGCCGGGGCCGGTGTCGTCGATGTCGAAGGCCAGTACGGGCCGGCCGTCGCTCCCGCCCATACGAGTGACGGCGAGACGCACGCCGCCCACGTCGGTGAATTTCACGGCGTTGCCGGCGAGGTTGAACAGCACCTGGCGCAGGCGGCCCTCGTCGGCGCGGATCGTTGCGATGTCAGGTGCGACGGTCCAGACGATCTCCAGTCCCTTGTCGTGGGCGCGGGGGCTGAGCAGCTCGGCCACGCCGCGCACCAGTCCGGCGACATCGACTGTGACGGGGTCGAACTCCAGCTTTCCGGCCTCGAGCCGGGCATAGTCGAGCAGATCGTTGACCAGCCCCAGCAGATGCTCGGCCGAGGCTCGGGCCGCCTCGGCATAGGCGCGCTGCGCCCCGTCCAGCGGCGTGTCGGCCAGCAGCCCCAGCATGCCGATGACGCCGTTCAGCGGCGTGCGCATCTCATGGCTCATCAACCGCAGGAACTGCTGCTCCGGCGGGGCGGTCCGTTCTGGCTTGGCGTCGAGATGGCGCTGACCCATGCGAGAATCATGCATGACGAGGGTTAAGGGCGGCTCAAAAGGCGACAGTCCTTCTTAACGGAGAAGCCCGGGGTTCTCGGAGGCTTGAGTTAGCAAACGTTGCTCGTCATGGTGGCGATGGAGACCAGTGTTCCGGGGGGAATCGCAGGATGACTGATCAAGCCGCTCAACCGTCTGCCGTGCAGAAGATGCTGGATCGTATCCCGCAGCGCCTTCGCCGAGTGCTGATCGTCGCCACCGCGCTCTATTTCCTCGGCTTCCTCTGGACCTTCACTGGGGGAAACCTCGCGCGGCTCTTCATCCCGTTTCAGTGGGAGATATTCTTCACTAACCGGCAAATGGCTGAAGCCTTCAATGGCCACTGGTTCCTATACGGCTCAAGCTTGCTTGGCCTGATCATCAACTGGCTGGTCATGCTCGCGGTGATCGCGGGTGGTTATTATGCGTATGTGTGGGTTGTGAAGAGCCAGAAATCTGACACCTGACAAGGCAGTCGATCCGTCCGCGGGTCGAGTCAGAACGCCGGAACCCCGTGGCTGGTCTGGCGGTCGAAATCCGCCTGCGCCCCGACCGTGGAGCGGCGATAGATCAGGGCCTCGGCGATGTGACGGCGGAGCACGCCGTCGCAGCCGTCAAGATCGGCGATGGTGCGGGCCAGCCGCAGGGTGCGGGTCCAGCCGCGCGCGGTCAGGCCGCCGGCTTCGCCCGCCCGCATCAACAGGGCGCGACCCGCTTCATCCGGCGTGGCGAAACGGTCCAGCACCTCGCCGCCGGAGCGGGCGTTGAGCGCCTGGAACGGGTCCATGCCGGCGGCGGCCACGCGATCCTCCTGCATGGCGCGGGCGTGGGCGACCCGGGCGGCGGCCTCTGCCGTGCCTTCGGCCGGCGGCGGCAGGGCCATGTCGGCGGCGGTCACCGGCGGGACCTCGACCGTCAGGTCGATGCGGTCGAACAGAGGGCCGGAGATGCGGTTCTGATAGTCGCGCTGGCACCGGGGGGCCTTGCCGCACGCGCCCTTGCCGCCCCCGCCGAGCCCGCAGCGGCAGGGGTTCATGGCGGCCACCAGCTGGAACCGGGCCGGATAGCGCACATGGGCGTTGGCGCGGGCGACGACGATCTCACCGGTCTCCAGCGGCTGGCGCAGGCTGTCCAGCGCCTGGGCCGAATATTCGGGCAGTTCGTCGAGGAACAGCACGCCGTTGTGGGCCAGCGACGCCTCGCCCGGCTTGGCCCGGTGCCCGCCGCCGGTCAGGGCGGCCATGGACGCGGAATGGTGCGGCGACCGGAACGGCCGCTCGCGCGTCAGCGCCCCGCGCTCGATCAGCCCTGCGATGGACCAGACCATCGAGGTCTCCAGCAGCTCCTGCGGGGTCAGGGGCGGCAACAGGCCGGGCAGGCGCTGGGCCATCATGGACTTGCCCGAGCCCGGCGGGCCGACGAACAGCAGGTTATTTGTTTAACATCCCAGATTTTTCAGCTAGGCCGTTTGCATGTTGGCCGTGGCTTATGCTCGCTGGAGCTCACTGGAACAGGGAAAGGGATCGACGCTTGAGCGACAGCTCCAAGTGGTCGAACGCTACTGCTCGCAACACGGGCTGGAAATCCTCGAACGGGTCACCGACGAAGGCTCCAGCGCCTATGCGGGCACAAATGTCCAGACCGGAAACTTAGGTGACGTGATCAGGCGGGTCGAGGCCGGAAGGCTTCCGCGGGACATCATAATCGTCGTCGAGCAGTTGGATCGGATCAGCCGGCTTCCACCAGCCAAGGTGATCGCTTGGATTCAGCGAGTGACGGACCTTGGCGTCTCTATCGCCACGGCAAACGACGGGTACGTCATCACGGCGGAAAGCATCAGCACCAACCTGATGGGGTTCATGGGCTTGGTGTTCAACTCGTTCCGGGCTCACGAGGAAAGCCGGCACAAGAGCGAACGTCTCGCCGCAAGCTGGAAGATCAAAAGGGATCGTCTTGAACAGGGTGACAGCCGCCCAATCACCGGCGTCTGTCCGGCATGGCTGCGGGTTGATCCGAACAAGACCGGATTCGAAGTGATCCCAGATCGGGCAGCGGTCGTGCATGAGGTTTTCCAGCGATCCGCCGAAGGAGAAGGAAAGCGATCGATTACGGCCGACCTGAACCGGCGAGGGGTCGAACCGTGGGGCAGAGGCAAGAGCCAAGCGACCGCCTGGCATTCCAGCTATGTACAAAAGATCCTCTCCAACCCCGCCGTGATCGGCGAGTTTCAACCGCATACCAAGCCCCGCGGATCGACCCGCCGAGTTCCTCTCGGCGAACCGATCTCGGGCTACTTTCCTCCAGTGGTTTCGGAAAAACTTTGGGCGACGGTTCAAGGGAGGCGCAAGCCGAGCCGAGGCAATGACGGGCAACGAGGGCAGGTCAGAAACCTCCTCAGTGGCCTATGTCGATGCGGGTCTTGCGGCGGGCCGATGGCCTACCAACTGAAGTCCCCCGAGGGGACCAGAATGCGCAGAGGCGTCTCCCAGCCTCAACGACAGGCTAGCTACCTAAGCTGTGCGCTGCGTGTTCGCGGCGGCAAATGCGATCACGCTACCCACTATCGGTATGAGCCGATCGAGACCGGCATATTGGATGCCTTCCTCCGATCGGCACTGTCTGACCGGTTCTTCGAAAACTCGGACGGTACGGCAAGCCTCGTCGATGCCGAGTACCGAGCGCTGAGGGAGCTGGAGAACGCTAAAGCCCGAGCAAAGCGGATGCTCGACCTGTTCGAAGAGACTGGCGACCAAGAGGCCCGCCAGCGGTGGCTGGGAGCCCGCACCGAAATCGCTTCCGCCGAAGCCGCGACAGAAGGATTGAGGGTTCGTCTCGAACACGCTCGGGGCTCAGTCAGCCCTGAAATGCACATCGATCGTGTCGCAGCCGTTCATCACCTACTGGATGGGCCGCCGTCGGATGAACGACGGGACGCTAGAGCGAGAACGGCCAGCAGCTTGCGAGAGTTAATCGATCACATAGAGTTTGCAGACGCCCTGTACGTGGCGATCCGAGGTGCTCCGTCGGTGGTCCAGATGGACCCCAGCGGCGACATTGTGGGCGACATCACCGTCTCGGACTTGCCGCCGGATGAGGCGCACGCCGCTGGCAAGGTCATACTGTCGAAGAGATGATTTGGAAGTCAGCCAGTCCGTCTGGGGGACGGCTGGCTGACCTTCAAAGCGCTATTTTGATTTGGGTGGGTTCTTCGGCGTGAATCGCGTTTGAAGTTCGGCGGCGGCCTGGGCCAGCGCCGCATCGAACGAGCCCGTCAGAGCTTCCTGCCTCAGCGGCGGAAGGATCTGGCGGAGGTCGCCGAGTGACTTGCACACGATGGTGTCGTTTGCCCCCTTAAGCTTGAGGCGCATCGCCCCGTACCGGATGGCGAAGTGGACCTTGCCGTCGTCGTCGATCGTCCACCACGGCGAAACCGAACGGGCCTCATGCGTTGTGACGACCTCGTTCGTGCCCTGCGCAAGCTGTTTACGCACCTTTGTCTTCGTGTGAGCCTCGCCCTGCTCGATGGCGTCGATCAGCTTGATCTGATCCAGCAGGCCCGCCGCCAGTTTGCGACGGCGCACCTGCACCGGGTCGTACGCAGTCCGGCGTTCGCTGCCAGCGGTGAGTTCAAGTTTGTCCAGAACACTCATGTAGGTCTCCTTTGGTTATTGAAGGCCCCTTCCCGGGAGACTGGCTGAAGGACAACAGTCGCTTGGAGCTTTGGTCACCTCCCCCGGTTCAAGCACGCCTCAGAACCGAAAAGCGCTCACAGAATGTTCCGCTTATGTTCTTGTCTTCGTCGTTGATGTGAGTCCATGTGTCCCCCGGTCGGCACCGATAGAGGACGGAATGGACACCGCGCAGCACGACCGGCTAGCCCGCCTGATACAGGGCATTGATATCAACTCCGCCGACGGACGCGCTGGCCTGAAGACGCTGCTTCGCGAGATCGAAATGGTCGAGCCGGGCGTGGTCGAAAGTGTCGCCGCTGAGCGGCAGCTGGCGCGGCTCCGGCTGAGGGCTGCGTGATGGCTCACAAGGGTGCGTCCAGAAAACAGGCGCTGACCGCTGCCGACCTCGCCGAGTTGGTGGATTGCTATCGCCGGGTCCAGAAGCTGCACGCTTCGCTCAATCACGCCTCACCGCAGCAACTGCCGCTGATGGCGGCAAGTGCGACGATCAAGGCCGCGTGGGCGGAGTTGAGCGGGGTCGTGGTGCTGGGGGCTTGGGCTTGGCCGAGCACGGCTGTTCCCGTCGATGGTGTCTCTCGCCACCGGCCACCGCCCTCCGACGGCTGACTGGACACTGCGCCCCACCCGTGATCGGCTGACCCCATGTGCAACCTCTACTCCCTGCGCAAAGGCCCCCAGGCGATCCTGGACCTGGCACGGGCCATGCGGAACGACGCCGGCAACATGGAGCCGCGCGACCTCTATCCTGACTATGCCGCGCCGATCGTGCGGATGGAGGGCGGAGAACGCATCCTGACCACGGCTCGGTGGGGTATGCCCTCTTCCCGCAAGGCGCTGTTGGACGCCGCTTCGAAACGGGCCGACAAGCTGCGCGCCAAGGGCAAGGACGTTTCGGCTGAGGCCTTCGCCGAGCTGTTGAAGATGGAGCCGGACGGCGGCACGACAAACGTCCGCAACACCAGCTCTAGCCACTGGAAGCCGTGGCTCGGTCCAGAGAACCGGTGCCTTGTCCCATTCACTTCATTCAGCGAGCCGGGCCGCGACGCCGAGGGCCGTTATCGGCCGGTCTGGTTCCGGCTTGCCGGCAATGATCCCGAGCCGCTCGCCTTCTTCGCCGGCATCTACACCCGCGACTGGTCCTGCGTCCGCAAGATCAAGACCGGCATGGAGACCTGCGACCTGTTCGCCTTCCTGACCATCGATCCGAGCGAGCCGGTGAAGTCGGTGCACCCCAAGGCCATGCCCGTGATCCTGACGACAGCGGTCGAGCGGGATATTTGGCTTCAGGCACCGTGGGATGAAGCGAAGCAACTCCAAAGGCCGCTTACGGATGGAGCGCTGACGATCGTGGCGCAGGAGAAGCCGTGATCCGCCTAGTTACCCTTAGCCTCGTCCTCTCGGTCGCCGGTCCTCAACCCGAGGCGCTAGCAGACCGAGTGCTGACGCGCTTCCAGCAAGACCGCACTTACGACGCCTGCATGGCTCGCGGTGGGGATGACGACTGGCAGTGTGAGCTGATCTTGGAGCGATGGCCCGTGACCCGTCCGACGCGGCGCTAGTGGAAGGATTCTTCTGGCCGCCTTGGATTGAGGTCGCGGCCGGTGGCTGCGGCATCGCGTTTGCGCTTTGGAGCATCAACCGCAGGATGGACGGCAAGCCGATGCACGCTGATGCCCGTAAGGCGGACAAAGGGCTACTCATTTTCGGGTGCCTGTTAGTGGTTATCGGGCTTGTCCGACTGGCGTTGTAGCGAGGCCAAGCAAGGTCCGCTTTCCGCTTTTAGCCTAACGTCCGCTAACGACCCAAAGCGGACACTTCAGATGCTGCCTTAAGGACGCTCCTCGGTCTCGTAGCCAATGAACCGGGCTTCGAAGGCGGTAATGTCCCCGATGTGCCACGACGTTAGCGGTGGCTGATATTCCTGGGCCTCAATCACGATCCCGCTGCCCGAAGGAATATCCCTGAACTCGCTGTCGTCTTCAGGAAGAAGCTGGACCCAACGACCCTCGGCGTGACCCATTTCGGCATCGACGCAACGAGGCTCGTAGAGGTGCAGGAATGCTGACCTGATGAGCTGACCGTTCGGGTGATGGGTCTCCACATATCGCAGCTCCCCGTGCAGGCGCTCGTCCACGGCGATGCAGGGTTCAGGGGAAGCCGCTTGGGCGAAAAGCGCGAGGGCCAGACTGATCAACATGGCATGACATTGAGCCTGCCCGAGGTTCAATGAAAGCGCCTTCAGGTGGGTTTGCCGAGTGTCCGCATTCCGGCCTTGCGCAAGTGGCGACTATCGACCCAAAGCGGACATCAGCCTTGGCCGGTCACCCTCTTCAACAAGGCGTGCGCGTCGCGCTTCGCCCGCTCCTCCGCTTCCGCGAAAGTCAGGCTGGCGGCGCCGGGTAAATGCAGATTGATGTCGATGGCATCGCTTAGCTGCGGCCTGTCTGTGAGGGGCACATCAATGATCACCCTCGCCCAAATGCCGCCAACGCCGTCAGGCCGAAGGTCGTGAACCGTTGTGCTAATCGACATCACGCGAGATGACCACGATCAACGTCTGCTTTCCACCCTCAGACGCCTATCCGCTATCGACCCAAAGCTGACCTCCGGGTTACTGATCGCGCAGCGTCGATCTCCTGAGCCCTTTCCGGGCCCGATTAGCCGTCTACGTCGATACCGTTGTGATGGAGCCAGTTGTAAGCATCCTCACGGCATCGGTCGGGGGCTGGGTCCACGTAGTCTGGCCCGTGCGGTGCGGGTTCGGTAGTGAACCGCTGACTGTCGAGGCGGTCGACAAACTCATTGAGTTGCTCTCGTGTCCAACTTTGCGGAGCACGGCTGCGGAAGACCCCGCACAAACGATTGTATTCCGCTATCGCTTGGGCCTGGCGAGCTTCGCTTTCTTCGATCCGCCGACGACTTTCGCCCATCTCCCAAGCAGCCTGCGCGTTCACGCCGGCTGCGAGACTGTCGATCCGCTGTTGTCTGATGTCCCAGATTTCCATCATGCCGCGCCAAGCGCGAAGCTCCTCTGCGCTTCCCTCAGGAGCCTCCAGGTAGTTTATGGTGAGGCCACGCAAGCGTAGGTCTTCGCTCGCATCGAGTGCAGGGTCATCGCGAGGAGGGGAGCGGTAGAAGGCGTCCGCAAAACCAGCTTTCTCATCACGCGATGGCATTCGGTCTTGAGCCGCCACGGGAGCAAAAGCCAAAGCTCCGGACATTGCCGCCATTAGAAGTAGTTTCATTCGCTTTCCCCAGACAGCCTAGCCGAAAAAACACATATCAAAACAACCTCAATCGCTGAATACCCAGACTAGGCAGCCGGACTTTCTGATGAGGTTGCTACCAGTCGCGGGCCGCCATGATCGCAAATTCACGATCATGTCCGCTTTCCCCCCATAGCGGACGCTAGGAGCGTCCGCTTTCGGGTTGGAAGCCTAGAGCTCGATCTGTTCCGAAAGAGCGAGCGCATCGTCCACCTCAATGCCCAGATATCTGACCGTGCTCTCCAACTTCCCGTGGCCCAGCAGAAGCTGGCAGGCCCGCAGGTTTCCCGTCTTCTTGTAGATCAAAGCCACCTTCGTCCTGCGGAGGCTGTGGGTGCCATATTCGCCGGGGTTCAGCTCTATTCGGGAAACCCATTCATCCACGAGACGGGCGTACTGGCGGGTGCTGACGTGATCGCCCGGTCGCATCCGGCTCGGGAATAGCCAGTCGTCCGGGCGCGATCCGCGCGCCTCAAGCCAAGCCCTCAGGGCCTCCCGGGTCGCAGCGGTAATCTCGAACGGAACAGGCCGGCCTGTCTTCTGCTGAACGATCACCGATCGCTCGCGCAGGGCTCCCCCTTGCACCACATCGCCGATCCGCAGCTTTACAAGGTCACAGCCCCTTAGCTTTGCATCCAGGGCGCAGTTGAACATCGCGAGGTCGCGAACCCGCCCGGCGGACTTCAGATGCTGCCGGATCGCCCAAATGTGCTTCGGCTTGAGCGGAGCCTTCGCGCCAACGAGGCGGCCTGTGTTCCAGGGTTTGCAGGGAAACTTGAAGAAGTCAGACTGTGCCATGACACCCACCATGTGATGCCCCCTTGGGAGTCAAATGCACGGTGCCCGAAAGCGGACTCTCCTGACGTCCGCTATGGGGGGAAAGCGGACATTCGTCAGGCGGGCTTCCACCGGTGTAGCAAGATGCCCATCACGAGGAAGAACCCACCTCCGCAGCCAAGCAGCATGAAGATAAACAGCGTGTTTGCCGGTGTGGAGGATTCACCCGTGTTCCTGTCGTGCACCGGCATCCCATAGACATAGTGGGCGACAGCCATCGCGCTGACGAACACCACCATCAGCGCGCCGATGATGATCCACCCGCGCGCGATCCGGAGGCGTAGGCTCGGCTGCTTTGCGAGCCCATCTCGCAGTTGCTGGGGAGTGTGCGGGGGCAGCTGCATGGCGTTCAACCTGCAAGCACAACGCAGTGTCCGCAAGGGGTCGGGAGCAGACTGTCGCCTGAGGGTGGTGGTCAGTCATGGTCGCATCATTGACCTGCCCCCTTCCTGCTGGCCTAGTGAGAGAACCATGCGAGCATTACTTCTAACCTTCACGAGCATGTGCCTGATCACCAGCTCGGCCCAGGCACAGGATACCCAACCCGCGCCATATGAAGTCAGGGCCGCATACGGCAAACTTACTATGGGTGCCCAGATGTCTGAGATGCTCGTTAGGGCGGGCTGGGAGGATCTTGGAGGCGGCCTGCTTGCCGTCAACGCTTGGCAACATTCAGCCCCCGTGAGCGTCAGCAACTACGAGATGGGCGACCGGTTGCTCATGATCATTTCCAAACAGGATGGCTCGTTGCCTTCTGACAATGGAGGCACGCGTCCAGTCTGGCGCACGATGGATGCGATCACTGTGCTTGGCGTGACGGGGACGGAGGGGATTGCTTACGACTGTAAGGTTGGCCAGCGGGGAGATTGGACGCCGGGCCTTTTTGCCGTCGTAGACTACGAACTCGTCGCCAGCGAAACCGGGCAGAGCGCGCTAGTCGGTCCGGCGAAAGTGGCCTTCCATGTTGACCGTGTCGATGGACGACTGACCCGTGAGGATTTGCCCGTCTATTGCGACAAGCCGGACTACGGAGTCTGACTCGACCTCTTGCCCTCCCAGCATTGCGAGGCCCCCCGGAGGGGAACAAGCGGCACGGGCCCTTAGCGATCGTGAGACGCTTCGCAGGGGAAGGTCGCTTTGAGGGCCATCAGCAGAACCAATGCAGCTGGCATATCTTTGATAGCCGCACCCTCTCCGTCGACGTAACGGCGCAATATATCGGCGTATTGCTCCGCTGTGATCGTGAGTCTTCGAGGCGCGCAGAATAGTGGCCTCAGTCCATCGTGCTCTAAATCGGCATTTGCCACTGCTAAACCGTGCGCGAAGGCGCTCAATAATATAAGCGAAATTCCGTCGTCGCTGTCTATTCGTTCCAAAGCTCGAGTTGCACTGTCTTGAGCGCGGGCTGGCATAGGCGCACAGGCGAGACTCACGATCAATCCGATGAGCGCAATGTTCATTGAGAACTTTGACATGTTGGCTCCCCCCAATCGACCAAGGCCGACTATGCATCTCCGCCACTCCTGCGCCAAGGGTGACCGGGGCCAGTAGCGTGCCGTCCGGGCTGCATCCCTTCCTTGGCTTGGTGCTCTTGATCGCGCCAGCCTCGGCACCGCGTGCGGTCTTAGCCCCATTGCAGGACAGACTATGAGACGGGGCCGTCATGTCCGGGGCAGGAGTTGCCGACCGCAAGGCGGAGCGTCGGGCCCCGCTACGGCTGGGCGTTGTCGCCTTTCCCCCGCCCGCCAAAACAGGAAATGTAGCGACGTTCACATCAACAGGCATAGCTAGCCGGTTCCCTTCAGCGGCACTGTCGAATGTCCGCTAAGGGTCGGCAGCCGACAGTCGCCTACGAGCGGAAAGCGGACATGCTTAGGGCTGTAGGTCGTCCTCGAAACGGTTGTCGTCCGAGCGCACGTCTTTCGCCTGAAAGAACGCCTCCGCCGCTACCTCCTCAGGGGCCTTACCCTTGAACGGAAGCGGCGGAACCCACTTGGACATCGCAGCCAAGATTATGGTTCCGATGGCTGTGACCCCGGCGAGAAATAGCGGGCCAGACAGGACGATGCCGAACGCCAGTTTAGCGACCAGCCACCAAATAAGGATTGCGACAGTCTGGATCGCCAAGGCGACCGCCATCCATCCGAAGAAGCGGAGACGCTTTAAGCACTGCTTTCGCCTCGCCGTTCTGACCCACTGCATCTTCAGACGCTAACACATGCTCCGACCGTCCGCTTTGGGTCGAAAGCTGACTGTCGCCTGAGGGTGGAAAGCGGACCTTCAACCTCTTAAGCTCACGGTATGATCTATCCTCGCGGCCTCTGGAGCCTACCAATCGCTGGCGCGACGATCATGCTGGCTGCCAGCCCGGCCTTTGCGTCAGAGACTGAGTGCTTCGACGCCGAAGTCTCCGCCAGCATCAGCCGTCAAACACCTACCGTCATGCCGGATTGCGATGATTGCATCATCATGAGGTGGCCTTGGATAGTCGAGTTGCAGGTCCAGCGAGTTCACAGCGGCAGGCTCCCGCGAGGACAAGTTACGGTTCTCACCGTGCAGCACACCTACTATCGCAGGGACCTTGGAGCGCGTCGCTGGTGGCTCCGACGAAACACGCTGGGTGCCTACAACGTGCTGCAACCTGACGAAGGTGAAACTCTACAGAGATGTTCCGCCGACAGTCCGGCTGCCCGGCCATACATCCAGCCTTCCGACGGGAAGACGCTAGAAGACCTGCGGCGTGAAGGCGAAGAGCGTTACGGTCCTCAGCCCTCTGCCTAAGGTCCGCTTTGGGTCGAAATCAGCCCCTCGCGGCGAGCCTCATAGCAGACGCTTTGGCGGCCGGCGCAGCTATGAGCCGAGCTGCAGTCGATGCATGCCACTTAGCGCCACGCACGGTGGCAATACCCTGTCGGTTGAGCTCGGCCGCCACTGCCGAGGGCTTCGTGTGTCCGGCAGACATAATCGCAGCCACGATGGGGGCGAGCTCGCGATAGCGGGCAGCCGTTCGGCGGGCATTCGCCCGGCGAGCTAGCGTCAGATTTCCTGCGTACCTTCCGAGCGCTCCTTCCGCGTGGGGATTACCCAGCGCTGTGACGAGCCGACCGCTCCGGCTGGATTGGTGCATCTCGCCACGAGCGATCTTGTGTTTGATTGCGGCTAAAGCTTCGGTCGTTCTACGCGAAATCATTTCCCGCTCGGCCTGGGCAATCACAGCCAGTACGCCGATCGTCAGATCGTTCGCATCCGGAACGTCCGCAGCCAAAAATCGTGCACCACTGTCGCGCAGGGTCAGCAAGAACGCAGCATTGCGGGACAACCGGTCGAGCTTGGCGATCACAAGGGTCGCCTCAGTTAGCTTTGCTCTCGCCAGCGCCTTCTTTAGCACGGGTCGGTCGTCGCGACGGCCTGTCTCAACCTCGGTAAACTCGGCCAAAAGCGACAGACCTCGCTGCACTGAAAGTTGCTGAACGGCGTGGCGTTGAGCGTCTAATCCCAGACCACTTCGCCCCTGAGAGGCCGTGCTCACCCGGTAATATGCGATTGCCTTCATTGGCGTTTCCCGACCCGATCTCGCGGCAAATGAACGTTTGCCGAAGTGGTCCGGGCATCGTCCGAAAACGAAGCTGGGACAACGCTGGGGTGTCTCAGGGGTAGGGGGTGCGGCGGCCGACTAGGGAACCTCGACACAGATCAGGGCCGGCATGCGAGAGGCTCGGGTGTAAGTCGCGTAGCTCTGCGAATGTGCGACCCCGTTCGGACAGACAACTCTCCATACGGCAGATCAAAGTCCCGGGTCGGTTCTCCCGACTACAGGTCCCTTGGCCCTTTCTTGATCTGCTCAATCCGCTTGTTGGACGGGGCAAGGCCGAAGAGTGAAAGCGCGCGCTTGGCCTCATCGACGAAGTGTCTGGACCGAGCCGTCTTATAGTGGTGCCAATACACTCGCCAGAGCAGATGATTTGCTAAGACCATCCTGAGGAGGGGGTTGCCCTTGTAGGCGTTCAGCGCAGCTTTCATCGCATCTCTGCCGGCTTCACTGTCTACGTCCATCATCCAGCTGGCGCGGAAGATCCGCATCACGGGGTCCGTTGTCTCTGCTTCGGCAAGGATCGGCGCAAGCACCTTAACGCCAGCTGCCGCGCTGACGCGCCACAACACTCGACCCATCGGATCAATGATCCTATTCAGTTCGGCACCATGGAGAGCCATCGTCAGCTCGGTTCGGATAGCTGCGAACGCTTCCTCCTCTAGCCCTGCCTCACTAACGTATTTCCAAATTCGTTCGTCCGAAAGCAGCGCCGCACGGACTTCGTTGAAGTCCGTACGGAGTCGATTTCTCGTCCAAACATCGGAGAACTTCGTTGCGACGCCCAGAACCAGCTCAGCCAATTTGGCCTTAACGCGGCCATCAAGTGCTTCTGCGCCCGACCCGATAGACAATGTGCAGAGCGTCAGTGAGCGCCAGAGGCCATCCAAAATCTCAAACTCACTAACAATTTCGTCCGGAATAATCTCCGCTTGCTCCGGTGCGCGTGCAACAACTTCGGTGCGAACATGGCGGCGCGCATCTAGAATTCGCTGTTTTTCCAGCCGAAGGTCTGGATCAGCGTCTTGACGTTCCAAACGCTTAGCGGTCTTTGACAGTGTGCTTGTCAGGCTCGCAAGTTGCCGAGGCGTCGAGAGCGCCGCCATTTTGCGCCCCGACTCCATGTAGACATGCGGATCAGCGTAAGCATCGTAAGCTTTTTTCATAGCAGACGACGAATAGTCTATCACAGACTGAATTACGGCAGCGCTCGGCCCCATCTCACAGTAAAGATCAAATGCATAGTAATCAAAACCGTGTCGCCCGGGCTCAAAATACGTAACGGCTTCAGCTTCGCTCTCACGGAGTGCCTGAGCTAATAAATAACTACGCAGGTAAGGGTGAGAAAAGCGCACGGTCCCGCCGGCGCGGTACATCAGGCCAGTCTTGAAGAATGGCGATAGAAATTCGATTTGGCTGACATCGAACCGACGCTCAGCGAGGAACTCCGACGCAAGGTCACCAAGCTGATCGTCAGTTAGACCCTGCTCCGAAGACGCCATCTGAAGCACGACGCGCTTAAGAAACGTCTCGCGTGTAGTGCGGCTCAGGTTTGGGCGGGACGTGTCCGCTGCGACGATCAATGTCAGTAGACCATCCACAGCAAGCTGGATCAGTTCGGCCCGCTTGTTTGCGTTGATGAGGGCCGCAAGGGTCTCCTCTTGAAGGCCAGCGAAATAGGTTGGGTGAGCGTCGAGGCGGAATTTCCGGAAGGTATCGTCGAGACGGATGGCGACAGCCTCGGCCTCCGTCGCCGTCATGTCGAAGGCGCGTTCCAAGAAAAATGCAGTCTCAGAGAACGATATGGGCGAGATATCGTACTCGACGAACCCGTTGTCCTTAAAGAAGGCGTCGGTAGCGGCAACGTTATCCTCCGCCTTCGTGATGATCAGGATCTTGGCACTGGTGCCACTCAACTCCTCAGCCAGGAATTTTAGGCGGCTGCGAGACTCGAAGCACGGCTCCTCGATGATGAGGACGCGCTCGAACTCGGGATTGTTCATTGAGCCACGCAGGTGGCTGGGGATCGGTTCAAGAAGTCCTGATTTCGGGGGGCGAATAGCCGTTCCCGACACTACGAAAGGTAGGACAACCTTGTCGTTAATCTGCTGACGGAGGAGCGTGTGGGCAAGTGCCCAACCAAGGGCCTGGCTTGGGAAGCTCCGCGAGAGGCGGACTACGATTCTGTCATGCTGACCAAGACAATCGAGGATGTTTTCCGGTCCGATGTCGCCTTCCTCTGCGAGGTCTTCAGTGTAGGAGATCCGCCTTGCCCGGGGGATCGGCAGGTAGAAGCCCTCAGGCCGGGCACGAAATTCCGGTGATAGCTCGCTCAGGCGCGCCTTGATCTCTTCGTCCAGACTCGCGACTGGGCTGAAGCTTGGATCTAAGGCGAACAACTCGGATTGGCCGTCCCGCCCACTTTGGCCAAAAGTCTTAGCGACAGCGAGGAATCGCTCGCTCGTCATCTGCATTTTAAGAAGCTCGGTCGCGTTCCGCATTGCTACCTGGCGAGCGGCACCTTTGGTCTGCGTTTCGAGCGTAGCCTTCTGTGAATCGGCCATGTCGCTGATGCCCCGAATGGCAATGGCGGGGATTCGGCTGCCAGCGATCCGCTTGAACACTCCGCCGGACTCGGTCTCGATCGCCCCCACTTTCCGGTGGAGAGACTTCAGCTTGGCGTTGAACGTTGTGCTTGCTGACACAGGGCCGCAAGCAATGGGGGCGATGTGCAGACTTGGCAATGTTTCGTCATTTAGTGCAGCGGCTTGCATCGCCACGCCAGATTCCAGTCTCCAAGTCTCGTATGAATTCTTAAACGCGGGATGCGATTTGAAGAACGTGAAGGCAGCCACCAGATCGGCGTTCACATGGTAGAAATCTGGTGCGAACGAGATTTCGGTCGATTTGCCCTTGGCCTTGCCATCCTCAACTTTGCTGTTGTGCAGCACGTCCATGATCTCGTTCGAGACACAGACGTCGCCGATGGCCAAGTCCGATGAAACGGCTCCAGCGATACCGATGACAACGATTAGGTCCGGCGCGAAGTGTTCGAGTGCAATCGCAGCCGAATCACCAGCGCTTTGTGCGCCCATCTGCTCAGCTAAAACGGATATCAGCCTGACATTTGGCTTATCGACAGAGTGCTCGACGCAGATAGTTCGGCCGATGGAGCGATCTTCAAGATAGGCGAATGTTTCGCAAAACGTGTCGAATTCTTCCGAGAGCGCGATGAGCGCCACAATGGTGACGGTGGGCTGAGTAGTGATCGTCATCTGTCTGATTTCACCGGTCGGAAATGATACTTATCGCACACCCCGCCCCGAACGTAGGCGATCGCGAATCGAGATCGTACTCGCCATGATAGCCATGACCGTTCCGCTCAACCATGTTACCGGTTGGTGCTCGTTCTGAAGCGCCGACGCCCCGCGAGGGCGCAAGCTGATCTAGCCGCGGCGACGGCATCGGTTGTTGGGCGTGTTAGCGATCAAATGTTGCTGAGCTTGTGTAGCTGCAGTCGTTGCGTTCGCTTCACAGCCTGCAACGCTTCTGGTCTCGAGCGGGTGAGATCCATTGCCCGTTCGCCGGTCGCTAGGAAGAGTTCAGCCTGCAGATCGGGCCACCGCGACTGCAGCTTGGTCAGAGCCTCCAGAACCTCATCGGTCCCCGCGCATAAGTGCGGGATGAAGGGCTTGCTTCGTCCGTTCTCGACGTCGTGACGCGAAGCCACGAGGCCAACATCAGTCAGCAATTGAGCAAAGCCAGAGTTTGAGAGGCCGTCACGGTTTAGCGTAACTCCGGCCGCAGAGCTGTACCATGCTGAGCATAGCGACTGGCGCAGCCTTGATAGATCCGGAGCGTCCTTCTTTAGGTATCGACCACGCTCATCATGGAGGGTGGTGTGAGTGAGCACGAACCTTGCGAAGGCCTGAAAGTCGTCCACCGACTTCAAGCAACGACGGCCCTCAGCGTTGTAGCGCTCCCACAGATCCCGAACTCGGTCGAACTCTTCGATCGTCTCCCACGGCTCGGTGCAAAATGCCAAATGAGACGGGGTCAGCGCGTCAACTGCCGCGCTCGGGCGGCGCTTCCAGTCGAACTCCATACTTAGCCGCCGATTGGCATGCTTCCTGATTAGGTCGGCATCATGTTCAACGATGTCCCGAAGCCCCGTCAGCGTGGTCATCTCGATGACATCGTCGGGCGTCCGGCTGAGAAATAGTCCTACGATGTGGGCGTTGCGCGACCGGACGGTCGTCTGTGACGCAGGAGATTTGATGCCCCCCTTTGCCAGTACGTAGTTGTAATCCTCGTCATGGTTTGAGCGACCCGGAACGAGGGTGGCTTGGCCCCGGGTGCGCCAGCCCAGCGGTCTGCCGACGGTGTGCTTGGTTTCCAGGAGCTCTGGTTTGCCCGTTAGGTACTGTCGGCTCTCACGATAAAGCTTCGCTAACGGACCGCGTTGGGCCGCCTCGATCTGAGCGCCGTCGGCGTTCGTGAGAAAGCCGTCCGTGGTAGCGCTGAAGACCGTAACGTCCGTCGGGAGCGCGTTCAGGATTTCGCCGAGAAGCGCGCGGGGAAATGACGTGATGTAGGCAGCATTGTAAGCGTTGGTTATCTTGCTCTCAGGCAGTTCAACGGTGCCGAGCGCGCGCATGCTGTAAACGCGCTTCTTCATGACGCCCTGCGCCGTCTTGCCGTATGTGGCGTTGGCGCTGTCCTTCCAGAACAGGTTCATGAACGTCTTTTTCGGATGGCTATTCCGACGATCGATCGCCCCGCGGATAAACGAGCCGTACATCCGGAAATCGTCTTTATACGGCACTATCACACCGTATGTGATTTCAACTTTTGCGCCGAGCGCCAGCGCGACCGCGATCTCCGGCGATCCGCAACAGCTGGACCCTCTTCGCGGGAAGATAAGTCCTCCCTGACTGCGGACCGGCAGGCATGGAAATCTGACATGGGACGGAAACTCGAAATCGACGCGAGCCAGGCCAAGGACATCAGGCTTGAAGTCCTTGATGTCCGTGCTCAGCTTCATCGCTGACCAGTCTGGTGTTCGAATGAGCGCCATCGCGGTGGGGTAAGCGCCGGCGAGGTCGTAGTCAGTCCAGTTATCCTCGAACGCCGGGCCAAACCAGAACTGCTCATTGCGGCCTCCGTGGTAGCACTCGGTAGCTAGGCGAAGGTGGAATGCAACGTTCTCTACGTCCACAATAGTCTTCTGCGTGCGGTAGCGCCCCGAGCGTGGGTCGTAAATTTTCTCCTTGATTTCCTCCTTGCCCAACAATGCGTGAGCATCTCGACCTTCGGCAGCCCACGACTGAAGAAGGAGGTTCACACCGATGCTGGTGAGCGTCACCGGCAACCGGGCATCGTCTAGGACGTCCTTGTGAATCTGGAGAAGGAGCAAGGCGTACCGGACGCATATCTCGGCGTCCCTCAAAGCGTATGCCTCGAAAAGTGCGCTGTTCTGGACCAACAATTGATCCATGTTCTCCTTGAAGAACTGCTCCTTCACCGGATCGGGATCGAGGGTTAGCTTTTCGATTCCGACGAGGCTCCCGATATCAGCCAGGGATTTGAAGCCCTCCGGGGCGAGTAGGATCGTGTCGCGAAGCTCAACCTTGAGAGTGACAGTGGGGTCGTTGTCTACCGGTGAGACGGAGATCGAATCCTTTAAAGTCAGAAGGGTGTTCCGAACGCTATCGAGGAAGGGCACCAGCTTCTTGAAGTCCGCAAATGCAGGAATGTCAGCCCGAGTGAAATGTCCGATCAGAACAACATCGGTCGGCACCTTCGTGATGGCCCCGGCTTCAACGCCCCTAGCGATCGCAAACTGCAACAGCTCTTTGACAGTGATCCTCTTGCCCTTTTCCGGGTAGAGAATTCCGCTCCACTCAACCTCGGGAAGCTTCGCAGCCGGATCGAAAATCCTGCAATGCACTTGATAGGAAAGAACCTCGTACTTGGCCTGTCCCTCTCGGATTTCCTCATTGGAGACCGGGGCACCGGGAGTTTTAAACTCCGTATCGAATCCCACCAGCAAACTGTGATGCTCGGGATCAGCGGCTCCGTAAAAGTGATGCCTCTCTACCCATACCCCACTTTTACTGAGGCTAGTTTCAGGGGGTGAGGCCGGCGGGGAAATTGCGTTGGACATGGGGGTGCCTCCCGGCCGCTAAGGCCAGCTGAATGGAATGCGTGAAGGGGTGGAAGTCCGAAAACCCGTTACGTCCGTACCGCAGGGGACGCGGCTTCGGATGGGCTTCGTATTTAGTGCCGATGCGTCATTTTTCTGGGGCTCCTGAAGCGGGTCGGAGCAGGAATAAGATGCACTTTAGGCGGCAGCGCCATACTAATTCAGCGTTCAAAGAAGTGCCTCATGGACGATGTATTTCGTCATGATGCAGTGGCGAAACACTCGCCGTTTCCAGCCAAGAAAAAACGTCTTAGACCCGGCTAACGTTGATAGCCGCAGCTCATCGCCCGGAAGCAAAATCTCAACGGCTCTTACGCCGGGACAATCGATTCTAAGCCGGGTTTGATCGAACGATCAGAAGCGATTGAACTAACCGTTCAGCTGCAAATAGAACCGAGCACCAGCGTTCGTCCTGCCGGCTTCGGCCTGGGTGTGCTTGCGAGCGTGTTGAGCGCCTGGATATCCTCGTACGTGTAGCCGTCGGGACGTTCCTCGCTCTGGAAGTGGATCGTGGCGAACAGGGCCGGGATGTTCGGCGGCTCCTGATCCTTCTTGGGCTCGTCTGCCATCCTAACCTCCCATGACTTGCCAGATGACAGCGGCGACCAGCGCCGTCGGCAACGCCAGCATCACGCAGCACCCGAGGGACGCCCCGAGTTTGCGCTGGCGGGCCGGACGACCGAGCGGGACGCCGAGGTCACCAGATGCTTGACGCTTTGCTTTCAGCAGCCCCGTCGCCCGGCTCAGGGAGAAACTGATGCCAGGAGGAAGGCGTCGGCGGCTCATGAACGGCTGATGTAGTCGTAGGGCTTGGGTCTGTTGCGAGCGAGCTGAAACACCACAAACAGGATGGCGACCACAAATGGCTGCACCACCGACATCGCTACGCCGGTCAGAAGGTCTGTCTTACGAACATTCACGGCCAGGACGATGAGCCAGATGCCCCCTGCAACGACGAGCCCGCCAACTACGGAACCCATTGCGGCTCCAGCCCAGAAAGCGAAGCCAGCGACCAAGTGGAGAACGTTCCACCAGTTCAGGATCATCGGCCAGCCGTATCGAGACATGCTTCGATCAGCCAAGGCCTTTGTCGCCAGCAGTGCAGCCAGAACCGCAACGATCAAGCCCAGAATGACGCCTCCGCCGATCATCTGACTGATGCTGGAGGCCGGGGCGGCGGGTTCGCCCGGTGGAGAGGCCGGGTCATCCGCATGATCGCCGCCCAAGTCTCGATTTTCGGATGGGCGCATCTCATCGACGATAGAGACCGGGACCTCGTCGGCAGTCGGCTCCTCTGGCAAGAACCCGGAAACAGCCTCCGGTGCCCCCTCCGGCGACGGCTCTACGGGCTCCCGCTCGAGAGGTGGTGCAGGCCCATAGACGGGTTTCGGCTCGGGGTATCCTGCCTCTGCCGCTTCGGACTCTTCACGTCCCTTAGCGGCTGCATATTCAAGAGCAGCCAGCTCCTCGTCCAATGACTGACCGATGCACTGACGGTCGCTCCCGCAGACAGAGAGGCTTCTCGTCCAGGCCGTATGGCTATCTCTCACCCGATTGGGTTCTGTGGCCTGCTCCAGAGCCGTGCGATAGGCCCGGTCGATCTGCCGATCTTGAGCGGAAAAGATCGGGTCCCGGCACACAATAGCGACGGTCTCTGACCGAGGCCGCCGACAGTCAAAATTGGCCTGTGCTGAGGCTGGCGTCGGTAGAATGACGCAGCCGCCAAGAAGGACAACAGCCGTCGCAAATGCAGCCCAAGGCGATCTGATCATGCGCTTCCCCCCGATCCGGTTGGGCCTCCTCCATCGATGCCCACCAAGGGGCAACGAGGCGCTCAACCGGAATACATATTATAGTTGATAAACTTGGCCGCGACGGAAGGTCAACGCTCGCCGCATGGATATGCGGAAGCTGGTTGGCCGAAATTTGAGGAACTGCCGGACCGGTGCCGGCCTAACGCAGGAGCAGTTGGCTGAGCGATCCGGCTTCAGTCAGCAGTACATCAGCGAACTAGAGGCTGGCCGTCGAAACCCGACCATCGTCAGTCTGTACGAACTTGCTCAAGCGCTCGGCACAACGCCCGTTGTCTTGATCACGCCGGACAAGGACGCCCTCGTTAAAGGCTGAAAACAGCCTCTCGGAGGCTGTCGATGTCCGATGAACCTATTGCCGCAAACTTGTTTCTCGCCGCCTTGGCGGACCGCATCCGAGACTGGCGTGAAGCATTGGAGGTGAGCCAGGCCACCATCGCAGAGCGGTCGGGTCTGTCCGTCCGCACGATCCAGCGCATCGAGGCTGGAACTGTTGATCCCAAGGTCACCACGCTCTGGGCACTAGCGAGATCGATGGAGACGGAGATCTACGAACTCGCCGACGTCAGCGGTGCTGAACTTGGAATAGCCGCCGATGAAATGTTGCGGACCGGATAGCGCCACAGCGCTCCATTCAGAACCCGCAACTGACACGATCAAGCGACCCGGTGAAACTCGGGCTGTTTAAGAGATAACCTGAGCAGGTTGTGGCCGCCGGCGGCGGCGATCTCCAGCGCCCGCTTGGCGCTTTCCTGACCCTTGACCTCGCGCAGATCGGCGGTGGCGGCGCCGATTTTCACCGGTCCCGGCTCGGGCGGGCGCAAAACCTGTGTGCCCTTGAAGTGATTGACCACTCCGATCAGCGATCGGGGGCTGAGGATGTTGGCGTCCCCCGCCCAGGCGGCTTCCGGCCCGTTGGCCTCGGGGCAGATCAGGCCGAGGCCGAGCCCGGACGCCGCGACGGCGGCCGGAAGGGTTCCGCCCACGGGCTGGATCCGTCCGTCCAGCCCCAATTCGCCCACGGCGGCCCAGCCCTGCAACGTGTCCGGCGGAATGACGCCCATGGAGGCCAGCAGGGCCAGGGCGATGGGCAGGTCGAAATGGCTGCCTTCCTTGGGCAGGTCGGCGGGGGCGAGGTTGGCGATGATGCGGCGCGACGGCAGGGCCAGGCCGATGCCGGCGAAGGCGCCGTGCACCCGCTCGCGGCTCTCGGCCACCGCCTTGTCCGGCAGGCCGACGATGGTGAAGGTGGTCTGGCCGCCCTGGGCGCCGACCAGCTGGACCTCCACGTCCACGCGTCGCGCCTCGACCCCCTCGAACGCGAATGTCGCCACGCTGGCCAGCATCTGGGGTTCCCTCCGCCCGGAGGAGAACAAACTATGAACTCGAATGGATTGGGTATGTATCCCCTTGGGGCATGTAACATGGTGAAGCTGGAGAATGCACCTTCCTGCAACGGGAGGACGGCAAATGAAAAACGAGGCTCCGGAGGACGAGGCAACTCCGAACAACGTCACGCAGGAAGAGCTACAGGAAGCGTTCAGCATCCCGGCTGTCATGGTCAACAAGACCCTGATCACGTCGGGCGGCTTCCATGCGCGGCTGACGTTTCTGGAGGTGAGGGAAGCGGACGATGTGATCTACCGCCACGCCCGCGCCGCCGTCACCATGGACTTGGCTCAACTCCTAAAGCTGCGAGACCTCATCAATCGACTGGAAGGAAATATGCAGTCGGTGGAGATCGCGAGCGAGGACGGGGCGGATGGGTAGCCCTCCCCAGCTCCCAGAAGGGACGTTTTCAGCGGACGATTCTCGCCCCCCTAAGGCGCCTAGAAAGTCGCGCTCCAGCCGTTTCGACCTCGTGTATGGGAGGCGGAACTTGAAGGCCTATCCGATCACGGAACACGAACTCGGTGGATTGGCCGCCCTCGGCGTGTTCGCCGGCCTCTCGTTCTCAATCGCGTCTTTGATGCTCGGTTTTGCCATCGATCTGCACAAAGATCTGTCGATCACGGCTGACGTTCCGGAGGGAGCGCGGATATTTTGGGGGACCATTCGCATTGGGGCATTCGTGATGGCGCTGGTCCTGACCTTGGTGGGTATCTATCTACTCAATCGCGGCAACACGAAGCTGTCCAGGATCAAGCTAGAGACCACCTTCGATGACTGATCCGATCCCCGATGAGCGCTTCGACGCCCTGCTTGAGGCGATGCTGACAAAGCCCCTACCGGGGCCAGCTCCAGACGGTGACGCCGATCAGGACGACGGTGACGACGACTAGCGCCGCGATAAGGTGGCGTTCACCTCTCACGCTACTTCCCCGACGGGAAAACTTCGTGGTTTCGGTCAAGCCAAACCAAATAGAATAGGCCCTCATGGAGAGCAGCGTGGACACGCGCCTTCCCCGAAACTCGCACCTCGCAAAGCGTAATGTCGGAAGACAATTCCGAGGGCCGGGAAAAGCCTCGAGCTACAGCCCCTGAGTGCGCCTTCCAGAAAAGTCCCGGGTCTGTTCGGATAGCAGTGGGTGTCATTTTCTGCAGCTTGTCGATCAGCTTGCGAAGGCCCGAGAGCTCCTTCTTCTGCCAATCCGAAATGCACTGAGAGCCGGTGTGCCAATACCGCAGAGAAACCGACACCGGCTTCTCTGCGGACTTTTTGACGGTTAGCGGCTCATCCTCATCAAGGCGAGGATCAAGCGGCGGCACGGCCCAGCCCCTCAAAGAAGGACTTCATGTCCGCCTTTGAAATGGGGTTCGCGCAGCGGGCCTCCGGGCGCAAGTCGCCTCGCGCGTTCAGCCACGGCGACTCGGTGTGAGTCATGCGTTCAAGGCGTTTGGCGGAGAAGACGCCGTATTTCTCATTCACTGCCGCCAGCAAATCCGCGTCATCGCCAACTACCCGCCGGGTGATCGGTTGGGGTTCAATGGCATTGAAGCCCTTGTCCCGAAAATGGGCGAATACGCTAGGCGCTACCGGTCCGTGCGCCCACGCTTCCATGTCCTCTTGGAAGAGAGGGCGGCCAAGGTTCGCCAGCGCCCAGCCCTGAGCATAATAGATTAGCTTCTGGACCTTGAGGTGCGTGATCGCATCGCCGGACTCGCGATCCGTCGCGTTCACAAACCACTTCGCGATGTCTAGTGCAGTGTAAGTCGGTTCAGCCATGCTCGCCCCCGCGTAGGGGTCTTAATGTGCCCCCTCTCGAGCGAGCATATGCACGTTTTGTTCCACAAATAAGGCGGGCGGGGAGAAAAATCCCGGCTGAGTCTGTTCGGCAACAGCGTTATGCGGCGCGAGCGAACGACCGCAGCAGCAGCTCAAACATGATGTGGGGCTGGTCCCGCAGGTTATAGCGGAACTCGAACTCGTTCAGATACGTCTGCATGTGCTTCTGGCTGATGCTGATGTAGGTCCCCTTCACCCCGCGCTTCACGAGGTTCCAGAAGCCTTCCATGCTGTTCGTGGTGTGGCCGTTCTTCGAGAACTCGCCAGCGCGTCCCTTGATGACGGTGTGACGGAAACCGCGGCCCATGTAGGGGAGCGCGCCGAAGGCGTGTTCAGCGTCTGAGATCACGTGCGTTCCCGGCTTGAGGTTCGCCGCCAGCGTCGCCTGAACGATCCCGCCGCGACGGTTGGGAAGGTGGCGAGCGATCACCTGCCCGCCCGTCTCGACCATGCCGAGGACCACTTTCTTGTCGTCCTGACCCTGCTTGTCCTCGCCGCCGATGAAGGTGTGGTCAATCTCGACCGTCTTGCCGTCAGCCCCGCCCAGCGGCGTGTCGCCGTCCACATAGCCCATGTAGGCGCGGATCAGCTTGCACATGCGCCAAGCCGTTTTGTAGGTCACGCCGATCTCGCGCTGGACACGCTTCGCCGCCACGCCGTTCCGCGACGTGGTGAACAGGAACATCACGTAAAACCAGTCGCGCAGGCTCGTCCGCGTCCCATGGAAGGGCGTTCCGGCGGTCGGATAGACCTGATAGCCGCAGTGCTCGCACTCATACGAACGACGGGCCTTCACACGGTAGAACCGGGCTTCCCGCTCGCACTTGGCGCAGACGTGGCGTTGGCCGTAGCGGGTCCGCATCAGGTGTTCGAGGCAGCTATCTTCCGTCGGGAAGCGCGTCTGAAACTGACGGAGCGTGGGGCCTTTGGGTGTCTTCGTTTCCATGACCCGAATATCCCATATCCGGGCTTACATGTCTAGAGGGGATACATACCATGGATTGCAACCCCGTCGAACGGCGGTCTCAATCCCAGGTCGTCTTTTCGGGCGCGTAAGCGTCCATGGCCTCGAGCAGGGTCGAGACGAGCGCCCGCTCCTCCTCGCTCAGTTCGGGCCGCCAGATGTCGAAGATCAGCACCACGCGCGTGCGGTCGCTGGTGTTCATGGCCTCGTGCTCGATGGTGTCATCGAACACCCACGCCTTGCCCTTCTCCCAGATGCGCGTCTCGTTGCCGACACGGAATTTACAGCCCTCCGGCACGATCAGCGGCACGTGGCAGATCAGGCGCGTGTTGACGAAGCCCGTGTGCGGCTTGATGTGCGCCCCAGCCTTCAGTTGCGAGAACATGATCTGGGGCGAGCGGCCCGCGATCCGGCACAGGGGGGCGTCGGCCAGGGCCGCCATTGTGCGGGGGCAGCGAGCGGCGTTCGGCGTCTCCCTGCCGTCGCGCCACAGGTGGCAGGCGCTCCAGTCCATGCTGTCGATCAGCGGATAGTCGGTCTGGTTGGGCAGGATCGGGTTGCTGGTCAGGTAAGGTGCGAAGCCGGCGTCGTCCGACAGCACCGCCGCCAACTCCTCGGTCATGGCCTCGGTCGCGGTCTCGACCGCGTCGAGCCAGGGGAACTGCTCTCGCGGATAGAACTGAATGTTGGGCAGCTCTGGATAGTAGAAGGCCTGGGGCTGCTGGAAGTAGGGCTGGCGACGGCCTATGGCGAGGTCCAGCGCATGGGTGAAGCGGGCGTTCGAGCGGCTCTGCGAATAGCCCGCATCCGAGAGCGCGGTGGTCAGCTGCTCGGCCATGTCCGCGGCCAGCCGTTCGCGCAGGGCCCGGGCGCGGGCCACGCCCTCGGCCAGATCGGCGGGCAGGGACGGGGCCGCGCCGCCGATCTCCGCCACGGCGCGGTAATAGATGTTGGCCTCGCGCTTCGCCCCCTGCTCGGCCAGAAGATCGGCCTTGAGCAGGGCGGAGCGCAGGTGCCGGGCGTTGAGCGTCAGGGCCCTGTCCGCCGCCGCATGGGCCGCAGCCGCGTCGCCCAGCCGGTGGCAGGCGGTCCCGAGCAGGGCCAGGACATCGGCGTCGGCCGCGCCGTCCGCCGCCATCACTTCCAGCGCCGACCGCGCGCCGGCCCAGTCACCACCGCGAAGAGCGGACAGGGCCTTGGGCGCGAGGGGATGGGACGCGGCGGACATGACCGTTCCCTAGGGGTTCAGGAGCCGCCGCTCAAGCCGACGGCGCATGCCGCGCCTCGATCGCGTCCCACATCACCGCTGTGGCGTCGACGCCGGTGAATTGCTTCAACTGCTGCGCGCCGGTAGGCGAGGTGACGTTGATCTCGGTCAGGTAGTCGCCGATCACATCGATGCCGACGAAGATCAGCCCGCGGCGCTTAAGCTCGGGCCCTATGCGTGCGCAAATCTCGAGATCGCGCGGCGTCAGTTCGACCGGCTGGGCCGTGCCGCCGACGCGCAGGTTCGATCGCACCTGGTCCTTGGCCGGGACGCGGTTGATGGCCCCCACGACCTCGCCGTCGACCAGAATGATGCGCTTGTCGCCCTTGCTGACAGCCGGGATGAATTTCTGGATCACCAGTGGATCGCGCGATCCCGTGGCGTGGATCTCGATCAGGGCCTCGAGGTTCGGGTCGTCGGCGCGCAACCGCACCACGCCCGAACCAGCCGCGCCGTGCAGAGGCTTCAGCACCACATCGCCATGCCGCTTGTGGAAGTCGACCAGGGCCACCGGGTCCGACGAGACCAGGGTCGGCGGCGTCAGACCGGGGAATTTCGTCACCAGCAGCTTCTCGGGCGCGCTTCGCACCTCGGCCGGATCGTTGACCACCAGGGTCTGCGGGTGGACCGTCTCCAGCAGATAGGTGGCCGTGACATAGGCCATGTCGAAGGGCGGGTCTTGACGCATCAGGATGACATCCACGTCCGACCCCAGATCCAGCTTCACCTCTTCGCCGAACGTCACGTGGTCCCCGATGGTCTGGCGCAGCGTCACCGGCCGGGCGCGGCAGTAGAGGCGGCCGTCCTCCAGCGCCAGGGTGCGGAAATCGTAAACCCACTGACGATGCCCGCGGCCCTGCGCCGTCATCATCATCAGCCAGGTGGTGTCGCTGTCGATGTTGACCGCCTCGACGGGGTCCATCTGGATCGCGACTCTCAGCATGGGTCAGTCCTTCAGTTAGGCCTGAAGGTAATGGGTCCGTGGATGGCGAGACGCAAGGGTGCGCGAAATCCCGCGCTCAAGCAGCGAGCCGCCGTGCGGCGAGCAATAGCGCCAGAATCTTGCGTCAGTTCAACTGCAGCCGAACCCGCTCAAAGGTCTGCTGGCGGCCCACCTCGGCGGGGGCGTCGAGGCTGCGGGCGTGGGACAGGGCCTCCAAGGCGCCGGCAAGCGCCCCCTGCTTCTCGCGCGCGGCGGCGACGTCCAGCCACGGGCGGTGATCCTCGGGGTCCAGCAGGGCGCGGCGCAGGGCCGAGCGTTCGGCGCCCTCGTAATCGCCGGTGCGGATGGCGCGGGCGAACAGGATGTTCTGCAGCCGGATCAGGGCCATCCGGTCGCTGACAGGGGCCATCAGGATGTCCAGCCGGTCGGCCACGTGCGGCGTCAGCCCGGCCCTGAGCGCCCGGCGCGTCAGCTCGGACGGCAGCACCAGCCGCCCCTGGCTGAAGGGATCCAGCGCCACCGGCCCCTCGGGCGTCTCGACGCGCAGCAGGATGTGGCCGGGGAAGTCGACGGCCGCGGCCTTCACCCCCGCCTGCCGCGCGGCGTCGAGATAGAAGACCGTCAGCACACCCGACAGGCCGCGCCGGCTCTCGGCCACGGCGATGATGTCGGTGTTGTCCGGGTCGTCGTAGTTGAGCAGGTCGCCGTTCAGGCGAAAGTCGCTGGACAGGGTTTCGGCCAAGGCCTCGTCCGGACCCTCGCCGCCGATCCGTTCGCCCAGGCGTCGGGCGATGCTGGCCGCCAGCACGCGGACGGGCTCGGGATCACGGAAGGGATAGTCATGGATGGCGCAGGCGATGGCCGCCTCCAGCAACGGAAACGCGTCATCCCCGGCCTCTCCGGCCTCGGTCAGAACGGTCGCGGCTTCGTCGCGCGTCACTGAAATTCCAACCCTTTCGAGCCAATGTCGCGAACATGAACCGGAATCCGCCCGGGAGCCAGCGCCACCATATCGAGGCGGAGCGTCAGGTGGCTGAGTGACGGACGGCCCCGCTTCACCGTCTCGCCGGCGGCGGCCAGCCGCTGGAACTGCTTCGGGGTCAGAGCGGCCAGCGCGGCCTCCAAAGTGGCGCGGCGCTTGACTTCGACGAGGGCGAGGACGCGTCCGCGCCGCGCCAGGATGTCGATTTCACCGGCCTTGTTCGGCAGCCGAAAGGCCAGAATCTGGTAGCCCTTGAGCATCAACCAGACCGCCGCGACCCATTCCGCGCCGTGTCCTTCACGCCACGCCCGTCCGCCCTTCTGCTGTCGCCAAGCCGATTTGGGCCTGGAAACGCGGGGCGGACGCAGCGACATCAGTCCCGGCCCTGTAGCGCCAGCGCCCGCTGGTAGAGGGGCTTTCTGGGCAGATCGAGGGCCCGTGACACCTCCGACGCCGCCTCGCCGGGAGGGAGGCGGCGCATGGCTTCGCTCAGGGCCGCATCGACGTCCGCGGCGCTGGCCTGGACCGTCTCGCCGGGGCCGATCACCACCACGATTTCGCCCTTGGGTCCCTGACAACGAGGATCGGCGGCAAGCTCAGCCAGGGTTCCGCGCACACACTCCTCGTACAGCTTGGTCAGTTCTCGAGCGACCGCGGCCGGGCGAGGACCCAGCACGGTCGCCATGTCGGCCAGGCTGTCAGCCAGACGCGGGCCGCTTTCAAAGAAGACGAGCGTCTGCCGCGCGGTGCGCAGCTCTTCCAGCATCGCTTTCCGCGCGCCGGCCTTGGGCGGCAGGAAGCCGGCGAACAGCACCCGGTCAGCGGGCAGGCCCGCGATGCACAGCGCCGCCAGCAGGCTGGACGGGCCGGGGATGGGATGGACCGCCAGGCCCGCCGCGATCACCGCCCGGGCCACGACGAAGCCGGGGTCACTGACCAGCGGCGTGCCTGCGTCGGACACCAGGGCCACCACCTCGCCGCCCGCGATCCGCTCGATGGCGATCTCGGCCGCCCGCGCCGAGGCATGGTCGTCGCACCGCTCCAGCTTCGCCTTCAGGCCGTAGGCGGTCAGCAGCTTGGCCGTCACCCGCGTGTCCTCGGCCAGGACCAGATCGGCGGCGGCCAGCACGTCGAGCGCCCGCAGCGTCATGTCCCTGAGGTTCCCGATCGGCGTCGCCACCAGATACAAGCCCGCCGCCACGGAGCGCGGCGGCGGGGCGGTCGGCGGAAAGAGCGAGGGTTCGGTCATCTGCGCGCGACCGTGCCCGAGCCGGGTGCGGGGCTCAAGTCTGGTTTCGGCTGGTGATGCCGACGCCATCGCGTATGGCCGCCTCAAGCACCTCGATGTTCACGCCGGCCAGCGACCTGAACCTGATGCAGTAGCCGGTGACGCTCGCCTTGCCGATGCGATCGCCATAGGTCGTCGGCAGATACGTCCTGTCCTTGATGCCGAGAACATAGACGGAGACGCCGGTCGTGTTGGCGCTGACGCCGACCTGATAGAACTCCCGGCTGCCGCTATCGGCGTATTCGATGTCGTAGGCGCCGTAGCCGATGTTGGGATTCGAGACGACTTTCCCATCGCCGTCCCGACCGTCCAGGAACCACAGTCGGCACCCTGGCATCACCTGCTGAATGAGCGCGTGCAGCGTCCGCATGTCGCTGCGTTTCGGCTCGGTCTGGCGTGCAATGTAGCTTTCGATCTGGTCCTGGACGGTCATCCGGCGTGGCCTAGGCGACGCCCAGCTTGCCGCGTTCGCCGTCACGTTTGCCCGCCGCCAGCTCTTCGGGCGTCATGAACGCGGCCAGGTCCTCGACCTCGTAGAAGGGGCGAATCTCCAGCTCGCCTTTCATGCCCGGCATGTCGGGGGTGCGGGCGGCCCAGGCCATGGCCTCCTCCATGTCCTTCACTTCCCAGATCGAGAAGCCGACGACCACTTCCTTGCTCTCGGTGAACGGCCCGTCGACGATCGCGCGCCGCCCCTGGCCATCAAAGATGATGCGCCGGCCCTGTTCGTTGTTCTTCAGTCCCGCGGCGGCCACGAAGACTCCGGCCGCAGTCAGTTCCTCGGTGAACCGGTCCATGGCCGCGAACGCCGCCAGCAACTCGGGCGAGGGCGGCTCGTCCATGGCGGGGGCCGGATCGTAGCTCTTGTGGAAAAGCATCACGCGCATCGTCAGTCTCCTTGTCCGAGCCGGTCCCATTGACCTCTCATTGGGGCGACGAACCAGCTTGCTGGCGATCGACACTGTCCGGCAAATTTTATTCAGACCAGAAGCGTCTTGAGCACGCCGTCCAGCACCGGCCGTCCCGCCGAGGTCACGCGGACGCGTTCGGCCCCCGCCTCGAGGAAGCCGTCGGCGATCAGGGCCGCGAGGGGGCCTGCATCCGTCGACCGGCCCAGGACCGCCAGATCCGCCAGAGCAGCCCCTTCGACGGTGCGCAGGCCGAGCAGCACCCGTTCTTCGGCGGCCTCATCCGGTGTCAGGGCGGTTCGCTCGCTCCAGGGCGACCGGGCGCCGACGCCGGCGACGTAGTCTCCGATCTTCCGGTGCGCGACAGTCGCCGTGCGCGCACCCTCCAGTGTCAGCCGACCGTGCGCGCCCGGACCCAGCCCGAGGTAGTCGCCGCCGCGCCAGACGTGGAGGTTGTGGCTCGACCGCGCCGCGACGCCGCGCGCGTGGTTGGAGACTTCGTAGGTGTCGAACCCGGCGGTTTCGAGCACCTGCTGCGTCGTCTCATAGAGGGCGGCGGACAGGTCTTCGTCGGGCGGGGTCCAGGCGCCGCGGGCGACGGCGCGGCCGAAGGCGGTCGTGGACTCTATGGTCAGCTGGTAGGGCGAGACGTGCTCGAAACCGAGGTCCAGCGCCTCGGTCAGTTCGGCGGTCCAGTCGGCCACGGACTGGTCCGGGCGGGCGTAGATCAGGTCGATGGACAGGCGCGGGAAGGCGCGGCCGGCGACGGCTACGGCCCGGCGCGCCTCATCCGCCGAGTGGTTGCGGCCCAGGAACGTCAGCGCCGCGTCGTCCAGCGCCTGCACGCCCATCGACAGGCGATTGATTCCGGCTGCGGCCAGCGCCTCGAACCGCGCGGCCTCGGCGTCGGTGGGATTGGCCTCCAGGGTGATCTCGATCTCGCCGCGCGGCGGAAGCAGGGTTCGAGCCCGGTCGATGACCGCGGCAACCTGCACCGGCGGCATCAGCGACGGGGTGCCGCCGCCGAAGAAGATCGAGGCCAGCCGACGCGGGCCGGTAAGGGCCGCCTGAGCTTCGAGGTCCGACAGGATCGCCGCCGTCAGAGCCGCTTGCTCTTCGCTCCGTCCCCGGTCGCGCACGACGTTGAAGTCGCAATAGGGACAGATGCGGGCGCAGTAAGGCCAGTGGACGTAGAGGGCGACGTCGGAGCCGGGATCAATGAATTCACCCTTCTCCCCTCGGGGGAGAAGGTGGCTCGCGGAGCGAGACGGATGAGGGGGCTGGTTCAGCGCGCTCATCGTCAGAAGATCAGCCTGAGATCAGGCATCCCCCTCATCCGAGCCGCTAACGCGGCCCACCTTCTCCCCCGGAGAGGAGAAGGATTGGTTCTTGTCCTAATCAATCAACGCCGCCTTCAGCCTGGCGAAGGCCAGCGCCCGGTGGCTCATGGCGTCCTTTGAGGCCGAATCCATTTCGCCGAAGGTCTGCGACTGTCCCTCGGGGACGAAGATCGGGTCGTAGCCGAAGCCGCGGTCGCCGCGCGGCGGGAAGACCACCTCGCCGAACACCTTGCCTTCGACCACCACGGCGGGGCCGTCGGGCCAGGCGACGGCCAGCGCGGAGGTGAACCAGGCGCGCCTGTCACGGGCGTCGATCTCCTCCAGCCGCTCCTCGACCTTCTGCATGGCCATGGCGAAGTCCTTGCCCGGTCCGGCCCAACGGGCGGAGAAGATGCCCGGAGCGCCGTCCAGCGCCGCCACCGACAGGCCGGAATCGTCGGCCAGCGCCACCTCCCCCGACAGGTCCGCGGCGTGGCGCGCCTTGAGCAGGGCGTTGCCGACAAAAGTGCTCTCTGTTTCGTCCGGTTCGGGCAAATTCACCTCCGCCGCCGTGACGATCTCGTAATTTCCGTCCAGCAGCGCGGCGATCTCGCGCGCCTTGCCCGGGTTGTGGGTCGCCGCGACCAGCCGCATCCCCTTGATAAGCTTGAGATTCATCCGGGCGCCCAGCCTTGCAACAATCCATTGCCAAAGTTTAATATCGTTAAACGATATGTAACGTGAATTCTTCGTTCGCACGCCCTATCTATGTTCTCACAGGACGGGGGTCGCACCGTTCTCGAAGCGAACCAATCCCGGCAAGCTTCTTCCAGCGACTAACCAGAAGTGGGCCAAAAATGACCCCCAAGACAAACGTACGGAGAAAGACCATGAACACCATGAACGCCTCGCTCTTCCTCGACAAGGTCGGCGCCGTCGTCATCAACACCGCCCTGCTGGCCGCCCTGCCGACCGCGCTGGTGGCCATCCTGATCCAAGCCTTCTGAACCGGCTGGCTTTGACGAACATGCAGAAGACCGCGATGAATAGGCCCGCGCGTGGGTTGGCCGGACCCCGCGCGGCGATCGCGAGCCTTCATCCGGCCTGAGACAGAGAGACCGCTTCAGCCATGCGCCTCCCGACGATGAAATCATTCGGGATCAAAGCGCCCCGGCTGGCGGCCGCGGCCATACCCGGCCTGCGCACCCTGGGACCGCGTTCGGTCTCCACCCTGCTGAAGATCGCTCTGGACGTGGCCTATGTGCTGCTCGCGATCATCACCGGCCTGCTGCTGATCGCCTTTGTGTTCAGCGCCTTCATTCCCATCCAGAATCTGGATGTCACCATCTCGGATGACTCCGGCGGCAAGGCCATGCCGCTGACCCGCGCGCTGATCGTCTTCGGCGTCGGCACCCTGACCGCCTATTTCGGCAGCTTCCTGCTGATCCTGGGTCATCTGAGGAAGATTTTCCGCACCCTGACCATCGGCGATCCGTTCCAGCCCGCCAATGTGCGCCGCCTGCGCCAGATCGGGCTGATCCTGGCCACTGTCACCGGCGGCGTCTGGCTTGTGCAGGGCATGGTCGCCGCGCGCCTGGCCCCCGGCATCATGGATCCCCAGGGCATCGGCGAGTTGCTGACCCCCATCTTCTCCGTTCTGGTTGTCTTCGTGCTGGCGGAGGTGTTCCGCGAGGGCGCGCGCCTGCGGCGCGAATCCGAACTGACGATCTGAGCGGAACAGGGTAGAGACGCGCCGCCATGGCTATTCGCATCCAGCTTGACCGCCTGCTTCTCGAACGCCGCATGTCGCTGACCGAGCTCAGCGACCGCGTCGGCGTGACCGTCGCCAACCTGTCGATCCTGAAGACCGGCAAGGCGCGGGCGGTGCGGTTCTCGACGCTGGACGCCCTGTGCCGCGAACTGGACTGCCAGCCCGGCGACCTGATCGCCTGGACTCCCGGCCCCGCCGAACCGGTCGATGACGCCGGCGGCGACGACGACGCCTGATGGGCCGCCGGGGCGACCTGTCGCCCGACGACACGCATATATGGACCGTGGTCACTGACACGGTCTCGCCGCGCAAGCGCGCCAAGGCCCCCCGGGTGGCCGAAGCCGGACCGATCGGCGAGCCGGTTCCCAGAAGCGGCGCGGCCACGTCCAAACGCCCGACAGCCGGCGCCCCGGCGCCGGCGCCCTCGCCGTCCGCACCGGTCGCCCGGCCGCGTCATGCGCCAGAGGTGCTTGAGCCGCGCCGTCAACGGCGGCTGGCGCGCGAACGCGATCCGATCGAGGCGACGTTCGACCTGCACGGCTTCGGGCGCTTCGACGCCGAGGACCGGCTGCGCGCCTTCCTCGGCGGGTCGCAGGCGCGGGGGCTGAAGGCCGTTCTGGTCATCACCGGTCAGGGACGTCGTGGTGGCGGCGTCATCCGCGCCTCGATCCACGAATGGCTGCAGTCCCCGGTCCTGCGCGGCGTGGTCTCGGGCTTCGCCATGGCTCACCGGCGTCACGGCGGCGACGGCGCGATCTACATCACACTCAAGCAAAAGGCCGGAGCCTGAACGGCCCCGGCCTTCTGACTTCCGTAGCGAAATGCTCTTAGCGGCGCTTCACCAGTCCCAGCAGGAACAGCAGGACGATCGCGCCGATGGTGGCGACGATGGTCGAGCCGATCCAGCCGCCCCAAGCGAAGCCCAGAGCGTTGGCGAGAAAGCCGCCGATCAAGGCGCCGATGACGCCGACGATCAGATTGGTGATCAGGCCGTGGTTACGGCCCATGATCTGTTCCGCGAGCCAGCCCGCGACGATGCCGATGATGATCCAGGCGATAATGCCCATGAGTAGTTTCCTTCCATCCAAAGCCTAGCCGTGGGGCTGTAATGCGCGGGCGCGGCTACGGTTGCGGACAATCCTGCATAACACCGTCACTCCCCTGTGACGCGATGTCGGCATGGTTCGTGCCGCTTGCAGGGCGAGCCGTGCCGAAACGGGACGGTCCGTCATCAAGGGGAAAATGGCCATGGCCACCGACATCGACCTGCACCTGGGGCGCCGTCTGCGCCGCCGCCGCCGCCTTCTGGGCCTGACCCAGCAGCAGCTCGCCACCCAGGTCGGCATCCGCTTCCAGCAGATCCAGAAGTATGAGTGCGGCGCCAACCGCATCTCGGCCGCCCGCCTGTGGCAACTGGCCGAGGCGCTGGAGAGCCCTGTAAGCTATTTCTACGACGGCCTGACCGAGGCGCTGGAGCGCAAGGAGGCCGCCGGAACCCAGGGCGGCGAGATGTTTTCCCGCAAGGAAACCCTCGACCTGATCCAGGCCTACTACCAGCT